>CALKHU010000066.1 GCA_937991555.1 uncultured Caulobacter sp. | reverse complement strand
GGTCTGCCAGAACACGTCGATCGGGATGCCGCCGCGCGGATACCAGTAGCCGCCGATGCGCAGCCACTTCGGCTGGGCCGTCTCGACGATCCTGCGGCCGATGGCGACGGTGCAGTCCTCGTGGAAGGCGCCGTGATTGCGGAACGAGCCGAGGTAGAGCTTCAGCGACTTCGACTCGATCAGCCAGTCGCCCGGCGCGTAGTCGATCACCAGGTGGGCGAAGTCCGGCTGGCCCGTCACCGGGCACAGCGACGTGAACTCCGGCGCGGTGAAGCGGGCGAGATACAGGGTGTCGGCCTGCGGATTGGGCACGCGCTCCAGCACGGCGTCCTCGGGACGCTGCGGCGCTTCGACGGTCTGGCCCAGTTGGGTGACGTTGAGGTCGGTCATGGGCGCGATTTAGTCCCCCCTCCCCCACGCGACAAGCGCCGCCGCCCCGGTATAGGAAGCGGGAAACACAGGGAGCGTCGCAATGGCGGGCAAGGACTTCAACGGTTTCGTGGTGCTGGTGACCGGCGGCTCGACGGGCCTGGGCCGGGCGATCGCGGTTGAGACCGCCTCGCGCGGGGCGGCCGTGGTGATCATCAACTACGCCTCCAGCCAGGCCGAGGCCGAGGAGACCGGACGGCAGGTCGAGGCGCAGGGCGCCAGGGCGGTTCTGGTCCAGGGCGACGTCGGCGAGGACGCTGACTGCCGCCGGATCGCGGCGGCCGCCGAGCCGTTCGGCCGTATCGACGCCCTTTTCAACAACGCCGGGACGACCAAGTTCGCCCCCAACCACGGCGACCTCGACGCGGTCGACGCCGACGACTTCCTGCGGCTCTACAAGGTCAATGTGGTCGGCGCCTTCCAGATGGTCCGGGCCGCCCGCGCGCTGCTGGAGGCCGCGCCGCAGCCGGGCGCGGTGGTCAACACCGCCTCGATCGCCGGAGTCACCGGCATTGGCTCGTCGGTCCCCTATGCCGCGTCGAAGGGGGCGATGAACACCATGACCCTGTCCCTGGCGCGCGCCCTGGCGCCGAAGATCCGTGTCAACGCCATCTGCCCGGGCTTCATCGACACGCCCTGGTTCGGCAAGGCCATGCCCGACGACACCGTCTCCCGCATGCGCGAAGGCGTGATCCGCTCGACGCCGCTCCAGGCCGCCTCGACGGCGGAGGACATCGCCGGAGCGGCGGTGTTCCTGGCCTCGCCCGCATCGCGCCATGTGACCGGCGAAACCTTGCTGGCGGACGCCGGAACGCACCTCGGCTTCGCCACGATGTCGATGCGCTAGAGGCGGACCGCCCCCCGACTCCTCGGCCAGCGGACGGTTCCGCAGTGCAGCATCACCCGACGGAACCCGGCCGGATTCAGCCCAGCCCTTGGGCGCCGCGCCCTCTGGCTGCCCAAAATCGCGTCAGGCCGCACTTTCGCACGGCGCGCCGCAGCGGCGTCGTTGGGCGCGAGCGGCGCCTTAACCACTGTTGCCTTGCTCGACGTCGCACGACGGGGGCGACGCTCGCCGGAGAAAAGTCCGGTCGGCGCTACAACAAGGGGATAGCGATGAAAGCTCTTAAACTGGCCATCTGCGCCGCCACGGCGTCTCTCGCCCTCGCGGGTGCGGCGTCCGCCCAGGACGTCTCGTTCAACATCGGCGTGGCCAACGACTACGCGTTCCGGGGCATCAGCCAGACCGACGAGTCGGTCCAGGTGTTCGGCGGCGTCGATTACAGCAACGGCATCTTCTACACCGGCGCCTGGGCGTCGAACGTGGACTTCGGCGACGGCACCGACGCGGAGATCGACCTCTACGCCGGCATCAAGCCGACCGCGGGTCCGGTCACCTTCGACCTCGGCGTGGTCTACTACGGCTACGTCGGCCAGCCCGGCGGCGCCGACTGGGATCAGTGGGAAGTCAAGGCCGCCGCCTCGGTTCCGGCCGGTCCGTTCACCCTCGGCGCCGCGGCCTTCTACTCGCCCGACTACACGGGCGTGGGCACCGACGACAGCCTGTACCTGGAAGCCAACGCCTCGGTCTCGCCGGCCGAGAAGTGGACGATCACCGCCGCCTACGGCAACCAGTCGGTCGACACCGTGCTCGGCGACTTCGACTACAACACCTGGAACCTCGGCGTCGGCTACGCCTTCACCGACAAGGTGTCCGCGGACCTGCGCTACCACGACAGCGACATCGACGCCTGCGCCATCTGCGACAGCCGCGCTGTCCTGACCCTGAAGGCCGTCCTGCCCTAAGGGCGAGGCTTGCCGCCACGATCGGGCCCGTCGCGCGCCGCGCGGCGGGCCCTTTTCGTGAGCGCCCCGGGGCGACCGGCCTCCCCTCGACCACCAGCCCTCGGCGCGCTATGCCCATTCCGGGTTGTGTTCCGCCGCGGCGGAGGTTCGGGGGCGTCGGTATGGCGGGGATCGGTCAGCGGCTGCTGTGGGCGGGCGTGGCGGCGGGGGCGCTGCTCGGAAGCCCGGCCGCGGCCCAGGAGGCCGCCGGGGCCGAGGTCTCGGAGATCGTCGTCACCGGCAGCCGCATCGCGCGCCAGGACTACGTCTCCGAGAGCCCGATCGTCACCGTCGGCCGGGAGCAGATCGCCGCCGTCGGCATGGTCACGGTCGAGAACGTCCTCAACCAGCTGCCGCAGTTCACGCCGTCGAACGGCGCCGGCACGAACACCACCAACTTCGTCACCACGCCCGGCCAGGCCTACTCGAACCTCCGCGGGCTCGGCCCGACCCGCACCCTGGTTCTGATCGACGGCCGGCGCGTCGTGGCCGGCAATCCGAACAACGTCGTCGACCTCAACACCATCCCGACGTCGCTGGTCGAAAGCATCGAGACCATCACCGGCGGCGCCTCCGCCGTCTATGGCTCCGACGCCGTCGCCGGGGTGGTCAACGTCAAGCTCCGCAAGCGCTTCGACGGCGTCGAGGCCGACGTCCAGTATGGCCAGACCGACCGCGGCGACGCTGGCCAGACGATGGTCGCATTGACCGGCGGGATCGACTTCGGTGACGGCCGCGGCGCGTTGATGCTGGCCGGGACCCGGGACCGGCGCGAGGGCCTGCGGGCCTCGGACCGGGACTGGGCAGAGATCGGCTACAGCATCCTCAAAACCGGCCTGACGCCGTCCGGGGCGGCGACGATTCCGGACGGCCGCTTCGATCCGGCCTCCAACGCCAGCGGCGCCGCCAACCTGCCGAGCCAGGCGGCGATGGACCTGGTGTTCGGCGGCTACGGCTTCGCGCCCGGGACGGTCGCGCCGACCGCCAGCCTCAGCTTCAACGCCGACGGAACGCTGTTCACCACCGCCCCGGTGCGGAACTTCCGCGGCGAACAGGTCCCGGGCTTCTCGCCGGCGAGCTACACCTTCAACAGCGCGCCCTACCGCTACCTGCACCTGCCGCTGGAGCGCTACAGCCTGTTCGCGGCGGCGACCTTCGACGTCAACGCTCTCGTCGAGCTGTACGGAACGGCCGGCTATACGACCTACGACGTCTCCCGCCAGCTCGGGCCGGCGTCGGCGTCGGACGGCGCGTTTCCGGGGCCGGACATCGTGGTCCCCGTCACCAACCCGTTCATCCCGGCCGGCCTGTCGACGATCCTGGCCTCGCGGCCAACGCCGGGGGCGGCCTTTTACCCGCGCCGCGCCTTCACGGAGGTCGGGGGGCGGCTGTCGGAGAACACGTACGAGACTTTGCAGGTGGTCGTCGGCGCCCGCGGCGCGCTGCCCGGCGACTGGACGTGGGACGCCTACCTTGGTTTCGGCAGGATGGACCATGTCGAGGACCAGTCCGGCAACGTCAGTCGCGCGGCCATGCGCGAACTGACGTTCGCCCGCGATGGCGGCGTGGCCATCTGCGGCGGTTTCGACATCTTCGGCGCGGGCAGGGTCAGCCCCGGCTGCGCCGCCTACATCTCGCGCGACGTCAGCAACAGCACGGCCATCCGCCAGCTGGTCGCCGAGGGCTATGTCACCGGCTCGCTGCTCGACCTGCCGGCCGGTCCGGTGAAGACGTCGATCGGCTTCCAGGCCCGCAACGACGAGTTCGACTACGATCCCGACGCCCTGCTGCAGGGCCCCGATATCGTCGGCTTCAATCCGGCCGTGCCGGTCAAGGGCGAGATCAGCTCGCGCGAGATCTACGCCGAACTGCTGATCCCGGTCGCCGCGCCCGACGGCCCGCTGGGCGCCGTCGACATCAACCTCGGCGGCCGTATCGCCGACTACAACACCACCGGCCACGCCGTGGCCTGGAAGGCCGACCTGACCTGGAAGCCGCTACCGGGCGTTCTGGTCCGCGGCGGAGTCCAGCGCGCCGTGCGGGCGCCGAACATCGCCGAGCTCTACTCGCCCCAAAGCCTCGGCTTCTCGGGCGTCGGCACGCCGGGGGCCGCGACCACGGCGGGAGACCCCTGTGACGTGCGCTCGTCCTACCGCCTGGGCCCCAACGGGGCGGCGGTGCGGGCGCTGTGCCTGACCCAGGGGGTGCCCTCGGCGATCATCGACACCTACCAGCAGCCGTCGAACCAGGTCGAGATCCTGTCGGGCGGCAATCCGGACCTGAGCGAGGAGACCGCCGACAGCGTCACTGCTGGGATCGTCTGGACCTCGCGCCTCGACCATCCCCTGCTGCGGCGGCTGAACGTCGCGCTCGACTATTACGAGATCGAGGTCGCCGACGTGATCGGCAGCCTCTCGGCCGGCACGATCATCGGCGCCTGTTTCAACAGCGACGGTTCAAACCCCGGCTACGACCCCGCCAACTTCTACTGCCAGCTGTTCAACCGGCTGGGTTCGGGCGCGATCACCGAGGTCCGGCTGACGCAGGTGAACCTGGCGGGGCTGAACACGCGCGGCGTCGACCTGCAGGTCGACTGGGGCCTTGCCCTCGACGATCTCGGGTTGCCGCAGGGCGCGGGCGATCTCGCCGTCAATCTCGTCTACAGCCGGCTGGACAGCTTCGACCGCCAGGCCCGGCCCGGCGCCGCCTTCGTGGACTACGCCGGTTCGATCGGCGGCGACCTCAGCGGCTCGGCCCTGCCCGACGCCCGCTGGGCGCTGTCGGCCACCTGGAGCGGCGGTCCGCTGAAGGCGACCCTGCGCTGGCGGCACGTCGACGGCATGACCGACGCGCGCAGCATCCCGACCTTCAGCCCGACGGCCCTGAACACTCCCGACTACGACGTCTACGACCTGACGGGATCCTGGCGTATCGACGGGCGCCTGACGCTCCGCGCCGGCGTCAACAACATCGCCGACGAGGACCCGCCCTACTATACCAGCTACTCCAATTCGAACACGGACCCGTCGACCTACGACGCGCTCGGCCGGCGCTGGTTCGTCGGCCTGAACGCGAGGTTCTGACCGGCAAGGGAGGACGCCCATGGCGCTCATCGAACGCGGCGGCAAGTACATTGCCCTGCCCACCGCCAGCAACCAGCGCAACAATGTGCGCCCGGACGACGATATCCGCGTCGGCCATCTCGACGGCGAAGCGGTCTCGATCTGGGTGATCGCGCGCAGTGGTTCGACCCGGAAGCTCGCGGTCCCGCGGCATGTGTTCGGCCTGAATTTTGAGGAAGACCGCGCCCATACGGTCCAGCCGAACGCCGCCTACTTCATGTCGACGCGGGCGCCGACACCCTACGCCCTGGGCGAGGCCTGAGCGGCCCCGGGGCCGCGGGCGCCCCGCCGCTGGTAGGGACGGTGGGACTCGAACCCACACTCCTTGCGGATGCGGATTTTAAGTCCGCTGCGTCTACCGTTCCGCCACGTCCCCGCGCCTGGCTGGCATAGGACCTTTCGGCGGCGAAGGGAAACGCCGCGCCGCCGGGGCGGACCTATTCGCCCTGGACGCCGCCCGGGCTCTGCGGCCCCGACCGTCGCGTCTCGTCGACGGCCCGCGCCGACTGGTCCCTGAGCTGCTCGCGCTCGGCCGCGGTCATGCAGACCTTCACTGGACGATTGCTGCCGACCACGTGCTCCCGGGTGCAGACCATGCGGTTCGGGTCATCCTTGGCGGGTTTCGCCGGCTTGGCCGGCGGCGTCGTCTGGTCGGGCGACGGCGCGGTCTCCTCCGCGAGGGCCGGGGTCGTCAGCGCGAGGCCGGCGGCGAGCATGAGGGAAGCGAGACAGCGACGCATGCGGCGTCCTTTCGGGTACAGGGAGAAACTGCGGGCAGGTGAACCGGTCGCCGCCGACGGTGTCAAGCCGGCCGACGCCGCTTTCAGGTTGCATCCGGACGGGTGATCGTCTGCACGCCCGCTTCGCGCAGCGCCGCCTCCAGTTCGGTCACCGTCGCCTCGACCTCTGCCGCGTCGCGGCCGCGGATCACCAGGTTCGAGCCGTAGCCCGCGTTGGAGAAGAACGGATAGCTGCCCAGCGACAGCGCCGGATGGGCCTTGGCGACGGCGGCCAGCGGCTCAGCGATGACGCCCTCGCCGGATCCGTCGACGCGCAGGGTCTTCGAGATCACGACGGCGCCGCCCATCAGGCGATGGCCGACATCCTCGAGCATGCCGCGCATGATCACCGGCACGCCGGCGAGCACGAAGACGTTGCCGATCTGGAACCCGGGCGGGCCCTGGACCGGGTTCTTCACCAGCGATCCGCCCTCCGGCACCCGCGCCATCCGCCGCCGCGCGGCGTTCAGCTCGTCGCCCCAGCGCGCCTCCATCATGGCGATGATCTCGGGATGCTCATACAGCGCGACGCCGAAGGCCTTGGCCACGCAGTCGGCGGTGATGTCGTCGTGGGTCGGCCCGATGCCCCCGGTGGTGACCAGGTAGTCGTAGCGTTCGCGCAGGTGGTTCACGGTCGCGACGATCTCGTCCTCGACGTCGCCGACGACCCGCGCCTCGGCCACCTCGACGCCGTGGACGCCGAGATAGCGCGCGATGGCGTTGAGGTTGGTGTCCTGCGTGCGCCCGGACAGGATCTCGTCGCCGATGATCAGGACAGCCGCCGTCACCCGTTCCTGGCTCGCCATCCGTCCCGTCCTTCCCTAAACCTGAGCGCTCTCCGGATTAGAGACCGCATGCAGTTCCCGCAACCGCTCAGCCGCGGCGTCCTCGTCAGCCGCTACAAGCGCTTCTTCGCCGACGTTACGCTCGAGGGCGGCGAGGAGATCACCGCCCACTGCCCGAACCCGGGCGCCATGCTCGGCCTCAACATGCCGGGCCTGCCCGTCTGGCTGTCGCGATCGGACGATCCCGGACGCAAGCTCGCCTGGACGCTGGAGATGGTCGAGGACCGCGGCGCCCTGGCCGGCGTCAACACGATGCACCCCAACCGCCTGGTCGCCGAGGCTCTGGCCGCCGGGTCCATTCCCGAACTGGCCGACTACGACAGCGTCCGCCGCGAGGTGAAGTACGGCGAGGCCAGCCGCGTCGACTTCCTGCTGGAGAAGGGAACCGGCGAGCGCTGCTGGCTGGAGGTGAAGAACTGCCACCTGTCACGCACGCCGCCGCTGGCGGAGTTCCCGGACTGTGTCGCCGCGCGGTCGGCGAAGCACCTGCGGGAACTGGAGGCGATGGTGCGCGCCGGAGACCGGGCGGTGGTGCTGTTCGTGCTCCAGCGCACCGACTGCGACGCCTTCGCCACCTGCCGTGACATCGATCCGACGTTCGCGGCGGCGCTGGACAGCGCGGCGGACGCCGGCGTCGAGGTGCGCATCCACGCCTGCGAGATGAGCGTCGAGGCGATCACGCTGGGACGCCGGGTGGAGTGGCGACGATGACCGACGGCTGGGCCGAATCCGCGCAGGCCTGGATCGCCAGCCAGGGCGAGGCGGGCGACTTCAGCCGCCGCCATGTGCTGGACGCCCCGATGACAGCGCGGGTCGCGGCGCTCGGGCCCGCGACCGCGCTTGACGTCGGCTGCGGCGAGGGCCGGTTCTGCCGGGTCATGCAAGCGATGGGCGTCGCGACCGTCGGCGTCGATCCGACAGCCGCCCTTGTCGACAGGGCCCGCGCGCTGGACCCTCACGGCGACTACCGCATCGGCCGGGCCGAGGCGCTGGACTTCCCCGACGCCGCCTTCGACCTGGTGGTCAGCTATCTGACCCTGATCGACATCCCCGACATCCGCGCGGCGATCCCCGAGATGGCGCGGGTGCTGAAGCCGGGCGGCGTGCTGCTGGTCGCCAACCTGACCAGCTTCAACAGCGCCGGCCAGGGGGACGAGCGCCTCGGCTCGTCGTATGACGCCGACGGCCGTTTCCGGTTCGCCATCGACGGCTATCTCGAGCCGCGCGCGCAGACGGTGGAATGGGGCGGCATCCGCATCGTCAATTGGCACCGGCCGCTGGAGACCTACATGCAGCTTCTGCTCGGCGCCGGCCTGACAATGACCTGGTTCGCCGAACCTGCCCCGACCGGCGGCGACCCGGTCATCGTCGACCGCTACCGCCGGGCGCCGTGGTTCCATGTGATGGAGTGGCGGAAGGCGGGCTAGCGAGCGTCCCCGCCCTCGACGCGTTCGTCATGGCCCGACCTGTCCGGGCCACCCAAGCGTGGTGAGTCGGCAGGCGTCCTGCGTGGTTCGACACGCGCCTGCGGCGCTGCTCGCCATGACGTGGCTGGATAGCCTTCTGACCACGTCATCCTGAGCAGCCGCGCAGCGGCGTGTCGAAGGACGCACGGCACAGGCGGTGTTCATGGGCGGCCCGGACTGGTCGGCCACCACGGAGTATCGGGTATTCGCCTCCCCCGCCGCCGGTTGAACTTCCGTGCTATAGGGACGACATAGACGCTTCGCCCGCCCTCCCCGGCGCGGCGGGAAGGACCCGTAGATGAGCACCATGGACAGCGTTTCGGACGCGGAATACCGCACCGGCGCGATCAGGATTCACGGCCCCGAGGGCTTCGAGGGCATGCGCAGGGCCGGCAGGCTGGCCGCGGAATGCCTGGACATGCTGATTCCGCATGTCGTGCCCGGCGTGACCACCGAGCATCTCGACCGGCTGGCCCGCGAGTTCGTGCTCGACCACGGCGGCCTGCCCGCCTGCCTGTTCTACAAGGGCTACAACCACACCGTCTGCATTTCGACCAACCACGTCGTCTGCCACGGCATTCCGTCCGACCGCCCGCTGCGCGAAGGCGACATCGCCAACATCGACGTGACCGTTATCGTCGACGGCTGGCACGGCGACACCAGCCGCATGTACGGCGTCGGCGAGGTCTCGCCCCGCGCCCGCCGTCTGGTCGAGGTGACCTACGAAGGTCTCGCCCAGGGGCTCGCCGCCATCAAGCCGGGCGCCACGTTCGGCGACATCGGCCACGCCATCCAGAAGTACGTCGAGAGCCAGCGCTGCAGCGTCGTGCGCGACTTCTGCGGCCACGGCCTGGGCCGCGTTTTCCACGACAGCCCCAACGTCCTGCACTTCGGCCGACCCGGCGAGGGCCCGGTGCTGAAGGAAGGCATGTTCTTCACCGTCGAGCCGATGGTGAACCTCGGCAAGCCGCAGGTGAAGGTGCTCAGCGACGGCTGGACGGCCGTCACCCGCGACAAGTCGCTGTCGGCCCAGTGCGAGCACAGCTGCGGCGTGACCAAGGACGGCGTGGAGCTGTTCACCGCCTCGCCGGCCGGGCTGTTCCAGCCGCCGATCCGCGGCAACTGATCGGCCCTGCGTGGTTCGACACGGCCCTTCGGGCCTGCTCACCATGACGTAGAGGTTTGCCGTCTGACCACGTCATCCTGAGCAGCCGCGAAGCGGCGTGTCGAAGGACGCATTGCGCAACCAGCGCGCGCACGACATCATGCTGCCCGCGAGACGACGCGGGGCAGTCATGCCGCACCATCCTCATCAGCTCGGCCATCGCGAACGGCTGCGGGACCGGGCCCTGAAGACGCTGGACGCGGTGGCGGACTACGAGCTGCTGGAGCTCTTCCTGTTCCGCACCTTTCCGCGCGGCGACGTGAAGCCGCTGGCCAAGGCGCTGCTGGCGCGCTTCGGTTCGCTGGGCGCGGTCCTGACGGCGCCGATGGAGGACCTCCGCGGCGTCGCCGGCGTCGGCGAGCAGGCGGCGCTGGACCTGAAGCTGCTCGGCGAGGCGACCGTCCGCGTGGGTCGCGAGAAGCTCAGCAAGCGCACGGTGATCACCTCGTGGAGCGCCCTCCTCGCCTATGTGAAGGTCGCGCTGGCCAATGAGCCGCGCGAGCAGTTCAGGGTGCTGTTCCTCGACCGGAAGAACCAGCTGATCCTCGATGAGATCCAGAACCGCGGCACGGTCGACCACGCGCCGGTCTATGCCCGCGAGGTCATGCGCCGGGCGCTGGAGGTGTCGGCCAGCTCGGTGATCCTGGTCCACAACCACCCCAGCGGCGATCCGACGCCGAGCGGCCAGGATATCGACGTGACGCGCCAGGTCGTCGACGCCGGCCGGGCGCTGAACATCAGCGTTCACGACCATCTGGTCGTCGGCCGCGAGGGCGTGGCCAGCTTTAAGGCGCTGGGGCTGTTCCGCTAGCCGCCCGCCGCTTTCGCGCCCGCTCCCACAGCCGCCAACCGAGCAGCACGGCGACGATGGCCGCGTAGACCAGCGGCGGCCGGTGGTCGGCCTTCACCAGCATGTAGTAGTGCAGCACGCCCAGCGGGACGATCACATAGGTCAGCCGGTGCAGCCGCCGCCAGCGCAAGGGGCCGAGCCGGCGCAGCGCCCGGTCGGTGGAGGTCGCAACCAGCGGGACCAGCAGGACGAAGGCCAGCATGCCGACGGTGATGAACGGCCGCTTGAGGATGTCCTTTCCGATGGCCGCCCAGTCGAACCACTGGTCGGTGACGACATAGTTCAGCAGGTGCAGCAGGATGTAGGCGAAGGCGAACACCCCGATCGTCCGGCGGAAGCGGATCAGCACCGGCATGCGCAGCAGCCGGGCCGCGGGAGTGATGGCCAGGCCGACGATCAGCAGCCGCAGGCCCCAGACGCCGAGCTGACGGATCAGGGTCTCGATCGGATTGACGCCCAGCTCGCCTGCGAACGCCCGCCCCGCCAGCCAGGCGATCGGCGCGAAACAGGCCAGCCAGACGACGATGTAGGCCGTCCGGCCGCGCAACACCCGGTCCATCAGTAGAAGGTCTTCAGGTCCATGCCTCGGTACAGCGCCGCCACCTGCTCGCCGTAGCCGTTGAACATCAGGGTCTTGCGCCGCCGGAACTCGCCGATCCGCCGCTCCGTCGCCTGGGACCATCGCGGATGGTCCACCTCGGGGTTCACGTTGGAATAGAAGCCGTACTCCTGCGGCGCCGAGTCGTTCCAGGCGGTGCGCGGCTGCTTCTCGACGAAGCTGATCCGGACCACGCTCTTGATGCTCTTGAAGCCGTACTTCCATGGCACGACCAGCCGCATCGGGGCGCCGTTCTGGTTGGGCAGGGTCTCGCCGTACAGGCCGACGGCCATGATGGTGAGCGGATGCATCGCCTCGTCGATGCGCAGGCCCTCGCGGTAGGGCCAGTCCAGCACAGGCCGGCGCTGGCCGGGCATCTCTTCCGGGCGGTAGAGGGTCTCGAAGGCGACATACTTCGCCCGGCTGGTCGGCCCGTAGGGCTTGAGCAGGTCGGCGAGCGGCACGCCGAGCCAGGGGATGACCATCGACCAGCCCTCGACGCAGCGCAGGCGGTAGATCCGCTGCTGCAGCTTGTTGCCGCGCAGGAAGTCGGCGAGGTCGTAGGTCCCGGGCCGGTCGCAATGGCCGTCGATCCGGATGGTCCAGGGCCGGGTCGTCAGCGAGCCGGCGTTGCGGGCCGGGTCGTCCTTGTCGACGCCGAATTCGTAGAAGTTGTTGTAGCCGGTGATCTCCTCGCGGGTGTTCGGCGGCTCCTTGGTGGAGTACGGGCTGGCGACGCCCTTCAGGCCTGTCGCCGCGTCCGCCGCGGCCGCGCCGCCGCCCATGGCCAGGCCCGCGCCGGCCATCCCGGCCATGAACGCCCGACGGCGCAGGTAGACGTCCTTCGGCGTGACGTCGTTCTCGGTCAGGTCGCCCTCGTGACGGATCAGCATGCCGGTCTCCAGATGGCCCCGCGCGGGGCTACGCCGCCCGCCGCCGTGTGGATCACGCCGACAGGATCACGGACCAGTCAATTGGATGGCGCCGGTCCGTGATCCAGATCTGTCACGACGCGGATCGGCCGTCTCCAGACCACCTCTTCCTGAGCAGCCGCGCAGCGGCGGGTCGAAGGACGCAGGGCTTCGACGGTGTTCATGGGTGGCCCGACCGCTTCGGGCCATGACGGGGCAACGACGGCGAGTCTCCTAAGCCGCTGCCTCCCACTCGCGGAATTCCGGCGTCGACAGCAGGCGGTCGCGATAGCCGGCCGCCCTGCCGTCCGTGTCGCCGTGGGCGGCGAGGTCCAGGCCATAGCTGCGGAACCGCGTGGCCACCGGCGTGTAGAAGGCGTCGGCGATCGACCAGTCGCCGAACAGGAAGGGCCCGCCCGAGGTCGCGAGGCAGCCGGTCCAGACCTCGACGATGCGCCGCACATTGGCGCTGACCGCTTCGGAGGGCTGCATCGTCGTCATCAGCCCAAGGTCCATCGGACACTCCCGGCGCAGGTCGGCGAATCCGCTGTGCATCTCGGCCGTCACGGCGCGGGCGACGGCCCGGGCCGCCGGGTCGGCCGGCCACAGATTCGCCGCCGGGAACCGCTCGGCCAGGTACTCGCTGATCGCCAGCGAATCCCAGATCACCAGGCCGTCGGCCTTCAGCACCGGCACGAGCCCGGACGGCGAATGCCTGCGGATTTCGGCGGTCGAGGTTTCGACCTCGCGGAGGGGGACCAGCGTCTCGGTAAACGCGACGCCGGTGCGCTTCATCACCAGCCAGGGGCGCAGCGACCAGGTGGACCACTTCTTCGTCCCGACCACGATTTCCAACGTCGTACTCCCTGGTATGGCGCGCCGCCTGTTGACGCCTCCCCCTAACCTGCACGTAAGGTGCGGCCAAGAAATAGAACAAGCGTTTGACAGGGAGTGTACAGATGACCGACGCAACCGCGCCGGCCCAGGGTGTCGCCTCGACGGCGACCCATCCCGCCGACGACGGCCCCGGCATCGAACCGCTGAGCACAGGCTTCCGGCGCTACGCGCTGTGGACCCTGATGATCATCTACACGCTGAACTTCCTGGACCGGCAGATCGTCAACATCCTCGCCGAGCCGATCAAGAAGGACCTGCACCTGGCCGACTGGCAGCTGGGCATGATGACGGGCCTGGCCTTCGCGCTGTTCTACACGGTGCTGGGCATCCCCATCGCCCGCAAGGCCGAGAAGTCGAACCGGCCGGCCATCATCGGCGCCGCACTGGCCGTGTGGAGCGGGTTCACCATGCTCTGCGGCTTCGCGCAGAACTTCTGGCACCTGGTGCTGGCGCGGATCGGCGTCGGCGTCGGCGAGGCCGGCTGCACGCCGCCGGCCCACTCGCTGATCACCGACTACGTGCCCAAGGAAAAGCGCGCCTCGGCGATCGCCTTCTACTCGATCGGAACGCCGCTCGGCAGCCTGATCGGCATGGCCATGGGCGGGCTGATCGCTGACGCTTACGGGTGGCGCGCCGCCTTCCTCGTCGCCGGCGCCCCGGGTCTGATCTTCGCCCTGCTGACCTTCTTCACCCTGCCCGAGCCGCGCAAGAAGCTGTCGGCGGCGATGGCCGCCAAGGCCACAGCGACCATTCCGCTGGGGGCCGCCCTCGCCGTGCTGGCGTCGAAGAAGACCTTCTGGCTGATCGCCTTCGCCGCAGCCATCAAGGCCTTCATCGGCTACGGCCACGCGCCGTTCACGGCGAGCTTCTTCTTCCGCAGCCACGCCGGCCAGATCGCCGAGCTGTCGGCCTGGATCACCGGCATCACGGGCTTTTCGATCGGCCCGATCGGCACCGTCGGCGTCGCCCTCAGCGTGGTCAGCGGCACCGCCGGGGTGCTGGGCGTCTGGCTCGGCGGCGTCATCGCCGACAAGCTCGGGGCCAAAGACCTGCGCGCCTATGTCGTGGTCCCGGCGATCGCCTCGCTGATCACGATCCCGATCTACATCACCGGCGTCTCGGTGCCGGACGCCACGGCGGCGCTGCTGATCCTGGCGCTGCCCGCGATCATCGGTTCGCTCTGGTACGGCCCGGTCTACGCCACCGCCCAGAGCATCGTGCAGCCGCAGATCCGCGCCACCTGCGCCGCCGTCCTGCTGTTCATCATCAACCTGATCGGCCTCGGCCTCGGCCCGCTGTTCGTCGGCATCATCAGCGACCTGTGGGCCGGCGGGCTGCTGCAGCAGTCCGGCCTGACCGCGGCCGACTGCGGCAAGGCGATGCTGGACGCGAACAAGGCCGCCTGCGGCGTCGCCCAGGCCGAAGGCCTGCGCTGGGCGCTGATCGTGTCGATGGGCTTCAACCTGATCGCGTTCGCGTTGTTCTGGCTGGCCCGCAAGACCATCCGCGAAGAGATGGTCAGCTAGATTCGGGGCCAAACGCCGCTGGCGCCCTGCGCCGGCGGCGACCTACTCTGCGTCGCTACTCCTGGGGGAAGGAACAGATTCGATGACGGACGCCACGGCGGCGACGCCCTATGCGGGACACGGGACGAAGGCCTACCGGGCATATGTGCTGTTCGCCCTGCTGGTGGTCTACACCTTCAACTTCATCGACCGGGTGGTGATCTCGATCATCCAGGAGCCGATCAAGACCGAGTTCGGCCTGACCGACTTCCAGCTCGGCCTGCTCGGCGGCCCGGCCTTCGCCGTCCTCTACACCTTCCTCGGCATCCCGATCGCGCGCATGGCCGAGAAGCGCAGCCGGATGACCATCCTGTCGATCTGCCTGGCGCTCTGGAGCCTGATGACCGCCCTGTGCGGCGTGGCGACCTCCTATGTGACGCTGCTCGCTGCCCGGATCGGCGTCTCGGTCGGCGAGGCCGGCTGCACGCCGCCCGCCCAATCGGTGATCAGCGACTATTTCCCGGCCACCAGCCGCGCCACCGCGATCTCGATCTACGCCCTCGGCGTGCCGATCGGTTCGGCCCTGGCCGCGATCGGGGGCGGCTACATCGCCCAGTATCTCGGCTGGCGGCAGGCGTTCCTGATCCTCGGCATCCCGGGCCTGGTACTCGCCATGCTCGTGTTCTTCACCGTCAAGGAGCCGCCGCGCGCGGGCGGGGTCGAGCTCAAGACGCCGTCCTTCCTGGAAGCCTTCGGCGAGCTGTCCCGCAAGGCCACCTTCTGGCACGTGGCCCTGGGGTCGGCGATGGCCTCGTTCGTCGGCTACGGCGTCGGCCAGTACCTGAACTCGTTCCTGATGCGCACTCACGGCCTGAACATCCTGCAGGCCTCGCAACTGACCGGCGCCGTGCTCGGCGTCGCGGCGGCGGTGGGCACCTTCTTCGCGGGCTGGCTCTCGGACCGCATCGTCAAGCGCCACCCGAACGCCCTGGCCTGGCTGCCGGCGCTGGGCTTCGCCATCTGCACGCCGCTCTACCTGGTCGGCTACATGGCGCCGAGCCTCTACATCGGCATCCCGTTCATGGTGGTGGGCGCGATCACCCACTACTTCTACCTCGGCTGCATGTACGCCTCGGTGCAGGGCGTCTCCTCGCCGCGCATCCGCGCCACCTCGACGGCCGTGCTGCTGTTCATCGTCAACATCCTCGGCTACGGCCTCGGCCCGCCGGTTATCGGCGCGCTGAGCGACTTCCTGGCCAACACCAACCTGGCCGCCGCCGGCCTGACGATGGCCGACTGCGGCAGGACGGTGGCCGAGGCCAACAAGGCCGCCTGCGCCGTCGGCCAGGAGTTCGGCCTGCGCTGGGCGATCTTCATCGGCCTGTTCGGCTACCTCTGGGCGGGAGCGCACTTCCTGTTCGCCTGGCGCACGCTGCGCAAGGACTGGGTGGGATAGAACGCCCCGGAGCGGTTGACAGGATCATGCGCGGGCATCACTAGCGCGCGCATGATCCCCCGCTACGCACGCCCCGAAGCCGTCGCCATCTGGTCGCCCGAGACCAAGTACAAGATCTGGTTCGAGATCGAGGCCCACGCCGCCGACGCCATGGCCGAGCTGGGCGTCATCCCGAAGCTGGCCGCCAGGGCCATCTGGGACGGCGGCCGCGACGCGGTCTGGGACAGCGACCGCATCGACGAGATCGAGCGCACCACCAAGCACGACGTCATCGCCTTCCTGACCCATGTGGCCGAGGTCGTCGGGCCCGAGGCCCGCTTCCTGCACCAGGGCATGACCAGCAGCGACGTGCTGGACACCTGCCTTTCGGTGCAGATGGCCCGGGCGACGGACCTGCTGCTCGAGGACGTCGATCTGGTGCTGGCCGCGCTGAAGCGCCGGGCCTTCGAGCACAAACTGACCCCCTGCACCGGCCGCAGCCACGGCATCCACGCCGAACCGACCACCTTCGGGCTGAAGCTCGCCGGCCACTACGCCGAGTTCCAGCGCGCCAGGGAGCG
>CALKHU010000065.1 GCA_937991555.1 uncultured Caulobacter sp. | reverse complement strand
GCCGCCAGCCCGAACGAGTCGCCGAGCAGCTGGGCGGCGGCCATGAAGGCGACGGCGCCGGCCGGATCGGCAGGCGCCAGCGGGATCAGGAAGGCCGACAGGCCGGAGACGACGCCGCAGACGACGATCGCAGGGCCGATCCCCAGCAGACGGGTCATCCACGGCGCCAGCAGCGCTCCCAGAAGGGCCCCCACGCCGCCAACGGCGATCACCAGGCCCAGAGCCGCGGGGCTGATGCCCAGATGCCGCAGCGCCCAGAGGGCGTAGAGACCGGCGAAGAACGAGAAGAACAGCGTCTGCGCCATGGTCATGAACAGCAGCGCCCGCACCAGCGGACGGGCCATGATCGCGCGCCAGCCGTCCGCAAGATCGCGGCCGGGATGCTGAGGCCCGCTGCTCGCCTGCGGCGGCGGCTCGGCGGCCCGGATGCCCCCCAGCAGCAGGGCCGACGCCAGGTAGGTGGCGGCGTTGACGGCGATCGCGAACGGCGCGGTCAGTCCCTGGAACAGCAGTCCCGCCAGCGCCGGACCGCCGATCTCGGCTGTCGAGTCGGTGACGCCCAGCTTGCTGTTGCCCTCCATCAGCTCGTCCGGTCCGACCAGACCGGGCAGGAAGGCGTTGTCGGCGAGGTCGAACAGGACGCTGGCCGCCCCGACCAGCGCGGCCACGATGTAGAGCTGCTCGATCGACAGCAGCGTCAACCAGGCCGCCAGCGGCACGGTCATCAGCACCGCGAACCGCGCCAGGTCGGCGCCGATCAGGATCGTCCGCCGTCGGGAACGGTCGACGAAGCCGCCCGCCAGCAGCCCGACCACCAGCCCCGGCCCCATCGACAACGCGGCCAGCATGCCGAGTTGCGCCGGTTCGGCGTCCAGGGTCATCACCGCCGCCAGCGGCAGGCCTTCCCGGGTGATGCGCGCGCCGAACGCCGACACGGCCTGCGCCGACCACAGGCGCAGGAAATCGCCGTGCCGCCAGAGCTCTCCCCCGAGGATGGACACCGTCAGTCGATCCGGTGGACCGGCGAGGGCCTGACCGGGATGGAGGTCTCGATCGGCGGCGCGGCCTTGCCGTAGGCCTGTCGGCCGAGCAGCGCCGAGACGCGGGCCTGCGCGTCCGCCTCGAGATCCAGGTAGAAGAGGTTGTACGGCGGGGCCTTCAGCCTGTCGGCCCAGCCCCGCGCGGGCTTGAACACCTTCGACTTCGGCTGGCTGACCTGCAGCAGGCCGTCGACGCAGCGGGCGCTGACCTGCCGCTGCAGGAAGGCAGGCCGTTCGTTCCAGCCGAAGCCGGTCGCCACCGCCGCGCCGAGGTTGTCGCGCTCCGCGGCCGGCGCGTCGCTCCTGGCGCCGGTCAGCGGGTTGACGCAGAGCGGCCTGCGACCCACGAGCTCGACGAGCTGGCCGCCGCCGTCCCAGACCAGGGCCCGCTCGACCGTCTCCCGCGCGCCCGTCTCCCGGGGTGTGGCCCAGGCCACGACGCATCGGGCCTGCGCCCGCATCCAGCAGGCCGGGACCAGCGCGTCCCGGGTGAACTCGTCCTCCGGGACGACCGTCTCGATCAGATAGACGCCGGCCAGGCGCGCGCGCAGGTCGCCGTCGGGGGCGATCTCCTCGCGCAGCAGCCGCGACGCCAGAAGGCCGCCCTGTTCGACGCCGACGATGACCAACGGCCGGCCGGTGTCATGGTGCGCCTTCCAGTACCGGAACGCCGCCTGGATGTCGCCGTAGGCGAAGCGGCGCGCGCTGCGGGCGTCCTCGCGCAGGGTCAGCTGGGAATAGAGGCTGGCCTGCCGGTAGTTGGGCGCGAACACCCGCCCCACGCGGGCGAACGGCCCGGCGTAGTTGGGCAGCATCACGCGCTCGAGCAGCCGTCGCGCCTCCTGGTCGCGGAACGGCGCGTTCCAGTGCTCGCCGCCGTCGTAGGTGGTGGGCGCGATGAAGAACACGTCCGCCGGCAGGGTCGCCGGCGGATCGGCGACGATGGGCAGCGCCCACGCCCGCCCTTGGGCGTAGTTGGGCGCCCTCGACGGCTTGTAGGTCTGGAACGGCACCCGCGGGTCGAGGGTGGTGCGAATGATGTCGACCCGGAAGACCCAGGCGGCGAACGCCAGCAACAGGGCCATGGCGACCGCGCCCAGAAAGATCCAGCGCTTGAAACCCTTGAGCCCCCACATGCGCCGATGGTTACACGAGCCCGCGCCCTAGCGGTAGGGATCGCTCGTGTTCAGGTAGTTGCGCACATAGTCGCCGATGCCTTCCTCGAGCGGCGTCATCTGGCCCGGGTAGCCGGCCGCGCGCAGGCGGTCCATGTCGGCCTGGGTGAAGTACTGGTACTTGTCGCGGATCGACGGCGGCATCGGGATGTACTCGATGTCGGGCGTCTTTCCCGCCGCCTCGAACACCGCCTCGGCCATGTCGCGGAAGGACCGCGCCTGGCCCGAGCCCAGGTTGAAGACGCCATTGACCTGCGGGTTGTCGTACAGCCAGCGCACCACGTCGGCGACGTCGCGGACGTAGACGAAGTCGCGCAGCTGCCCGCCGTCCTCGTAGTCGGGATTGTGCGACTTGAAGAGCTGCACCGTGTGGCCGCCGCGGACCTTCGGCCAGATCTGCGACGCCACCGACTTCATCGACGCCTTGTGCTCCTCGTTGGGGCCGTAGACGTTGAAGAACTTCAGGCCCGCCCACTGCGGCGGGGCGTAATCCCGGGCGGCCTGCCGGGCGGCGAACAGGTCGAACAGCGACTTGGACCAGCCATAGGCGTTCAGCGGCCGCAGCGCCTTGAGGCTGTCGAGGTCGTTGCGGTCGGTGAAGCCTTGCGCGCCGTCGCCGTAGGTCGCCGCCGACGACGCGTAGATGAACCGGCGCTGGCGGTCGGTGCACCACCGGTAGAGATCGCGCGACAGGCAGAAGTTGTTCTGGATGATCTTGTCGGCGTCCGGCTCGGTGGTCGAGCTGATCGCCCCCATGTGGATCACCATGGCCACGTCCTGCCAGCGCTTCTCGAGCCATTCGAACGCGTCCTCGGGCATGACGATATCGCCGATCGGATGCTTGGCGATGTTGCGCCACTTGCCGAGCTCGGCCTCGCGCAGGCGGTCGCAGACGACGAGGTCAAGCGACGGATCCTCGGCCAGGCGGGCGACGATGTTGGAGCCGATGAAGCCGGCCCCGCCGGTGACGAATACGATGCGGCGGGTCATGTCGGAGATCAGGCCTTTTCGGTGATGCGGGCGATGGCGGCGGAGGTCGAGTAGCCCTCGACGATGGGGGCGAGCTTCACCTCGCCGCCCCAGCCCTGGACGAGCTCGTGGCCGACCACGCCCTCGACGGTGTAGTCGGCGCCCTTGACCAGGACGTCGGGCCTCGCGGCCTTGATGAGTTCGATCGGCGTCTCCTCGTCGAACGGGGCGACGAGATCGACGTGGGCGAGGCCGGCGAGGACCAGGGCCCGCGACTCGAGATCGTTGACCGGCCGCCCCTCGCCCTTCAGCGCCCGCACGGAGCGGTCGCTGTTGACGCCGACGATCAGCCGGTCGCACCAGGCGCGGGCCTGGGCGAGATAGGCGACGTGGCCCTTGTGGAGGATGTCAAAGCACCCGTTGGTGAAGCCCACCTTCAGGCCGGCCTCGCGCCAGGCCTGGGCCTTGGCGGCGACCTGGCCCGGCGTGGCCAGCTTGGCCTCGGCCGGAGCCATGTGCGCGGTGATCTCGGCCTCGACCAGCTCCTGCGGCGAGACCACGGCGGTGCCGGCCTTGCCGACCGCGACGCCGGAGGCGAGCAACGCGAACTCGACGGCGGCGGCCGGGTCGGCCTTCGCCGCCAGCGCCAGGCCCAGCGCGGCCAGCGCGGTGTCACCGGCGCCGGAGACATCGAACACCTCGCGCGGACGGCCCGGGAAGTGGCGCACCGGCTGGCCGCGCACGGCCAGGCTCATGCCCTTGGCGGCGCGCGTGACCAGCACGGCCCTGGCCCGCGACAGGTCCAGCGCCCGCGCCAGGGCGGCCTCGACCTCCGGGTCGGTCGTGGTGGGCAGTTCGGTGGCCGCGGCCAGTTCGGCGGCGTTCGGCTTGACGATGTCCGCCGCGCCGTAGCGGGCGAAACTGCGCGCCTTGGAATCGACGATCAGCACCGCGCCCGAGGTCCGCGCGGCCTCGAGACAGGCCTCGATCACCGCCTGGGTCACGGCGCCCTTGCCGTAGTCGCTGAGCAGGATGGCGCCCGCGTCGGCGACGGCGTGGCGAACCGCGCCCAGCAGCCTGGCCTCGGCCTCCCGGCCGATCGGCCGCGCATCCTCGCTGTCGACCCGCAGCAGCTGCTGGCCGGCGGCGACATAGCGCGTCTTGACGGTGGTGGGCCGCGTCCGGTCGGAAACCAGATGGCCCTCCATGCGCAAGTCGGCGCCGATCATGCCGAGCGCCTCGTTGGCGGCGGCGTCGTCGCCGATGACTCCGGCCAGGGCGGCGGTTCCGCCGAGCGACGCGACGTTGCGCGCCACATTGCCGGCCGCGCCGAGCATGGCGATCTCGCGGGCGCGATTCAGCACCGGGATCGGCGCCTCGGGCGAGGTGCGGGTGACTTCGCCGTAGACGAAGCGGTCCAGCATCACATCGCCGACGCAGGCCACGCGGGCGCCGGTGACGGTGGTCAGGAGGGACTGGAGCGAAGCGAGGTCCATGAACGGCAGGGTGTGGGCTCTGACGTGGGGGCGGTCAAGCGGCCGTTGAACCGACTCGCGCGCCGCGGCGTAGAAGCGGCGTGACCGCCGCAGCCCCCTCCCCCGCCTCCCCCGCCATCGTCTGGTTCCGCCAGGATCTGCGGCTGACCGACAACCCGGCCCTGGCAGAGGCCGCGGCGGGCGGGCGGCCGGTGATTCCGCTCTACGTCCTCGACGAAACCGCCCGGCCGCTGGGCGGGGCGAGCCGCTGGTGGCTGGCCAAGTCTCTGCGCGCGCTCGACGCGGCGCTTGCGGCGCGCGGGTCGCGGCTGATCCTGCGGCGGGGCGATCCACGCCACGAGATCGGCGAGATCGTCGCGGCGACCGGGGCCGGGGCCGTCTGTTGGAACCGGCTCTACGACAAGCATTCGGTGGCTCGGGACAGCGCCCTCAAGTCGGATCTGAAGGCTGACGGCGTCGAGGCCGTCTCCTGCAACGGCGGCCTGCTGGCCGAGCCGTGGACGGTGAAGACGGGCTCCGGCGAGCCCTACAAGGTGTTCACGCCCTACTGGCGCGCCGCGCGGACGGTGATCCCGGACGTCCCCGCGCTGCCGACGCCCGACGCACTTTCCGCGCCGTCGCAATGGCCGGACTCGGAGGATATCGCCGACTGGGGCCTGCACCCGGCCGGACCCGACTGGTCGACCGGTTTCTCCGGCTGGACTCCTGGCGAGGCCGGCGCGATGGCCCTGCTGGAGCGGTTCATCGATCGCGGCCTGCTCGACTACGCCGGGATGCGCGACCGGCCGGACGTGGCCGGCACGTCGCGGCTCTCGCCCCATCTGCATTTCGGCGAGATCGGCCCACGCCAGGTCTGGCGGGCGATCCAGTCCGCCGCCCGCCGGGGCGCGCCGCAGGACCAGGTCGACAAGTTCCTGGCCGAACTCGGCTGGCGGGAGTTCAACCACCACCTGCTGTTCCACTGGCCCGACCTGCCGACCGACAACTTCAAGCCGGAGTTCGACCGCTTCGCCTGGCGCGAGGATCCCGCGGGGCTGAAGGCATGGCGAAAGGGCCTGACCGGCTATCCGATCGTCGACGCCGGCATGCGCGAACTGTGGGCCACCGGCTTCATGCACAACCGCGTGCGGATGATCGCCGGCTCATTCCTGATCAAGGACCTGCTGATCGACTGGCGCGAGGGCGAGGCCTGGTTCTGGGACACCCTGGTCGACGCCGACATCGCGCAGAACGCGGCCAACTGGCAGTGGGTCGCCGGCAGCGGCGCCGACGCCTCGCCCTGGTTCCGGATCTTCAATCCCGTCTCGCAGGGCCAGAAGTTCGATCCCGACGGCGCCTATGTCCGCCGCTGGGCGCCGGAACTCGCGAAGCTGCCGGCCGACGTCATCCACGCGCCCTGGACGGCCTCCCCCGGCCGCCTCGCCGCCGCCGGCGTCCGCCTCGGCGTCACCTACCCGCGCCCGATCGTCGACCATGCCGAGGCGCGGACGCGGGCGCTGGAGGCGCACAGGGCCGTTCGCGGCGAGGGTCTGGCCGCGTTCGACTGACCCTCCGCCCCCTTGCGGCGAGGGAGAAGCGATCCGATCTCGGAAGGACCGCGTGACGGTCCATACTCGCGTTACGCGAAAAAACGATGTTACCTTCCCGCCGACACAGGGGAGCGCCGATGACGATCACGGACCTGACGCCCGCCTCGACCAGTCCCGGATGGGACATTCCGGCCCTGCGCAGCGCGCCGGCCATCTTCCGCACCGCCGTCCGGGTCTGCGCAGAGAACTGGCGCTATGGCTCGATCACCTGGGTCCTGCCGGCCGGCGACGAGATCCGCTGCGCCGGAACCGAGCCGGGCCCGGACATCCGCATCGCGGTCAAGGACTACCGCTTCATCCGGCGCTGTCTGTCGGCCGGATCCATCGGGTTCGCGGAAGGCTACATGGCGCAGGAGTGGGACACGCCCGACCTGCCCGCCCTGCTCACCGGCTTCGCGATGAACTTCGACCGCATCAACACCCTGGTCGAGGGCAACCCGATCGTCCGGGCGGTGAACTTCGTGATGCACATGCTGCACCGGAACGACCGCGAGGGCAGCCGGCGGAACATCCACGCCCACTACGACCTCGGCAACCACTTCTATTCGAAGTGGCTGGACCGGACGATGACCTACAGCTCGGCTGTCTACGAGCGGCCCGGCGAGCCGCTCGACCAGGCCCAGCAGCAGAAATACGCCGCCCTCGCCCGCGCGATGGAGCTTCAGAGCGGCCAGAGCGTGCTGGAGATCGGCTGCGGCTGGGGCGGGTTCGCCGAGTTCGCTGCGAAGGAGGTCGGGGCGAAGGTCACCGGCATCACCATCAGCCAGGAGCAGTACGATTTCGCCCGCAAGCGCCTGTTCGAGCAGGGACTGGCGGAGAAGACGGACATCCGGCTGATCGACTACCGCGACGTCGACGGCCAGTTCGACCGCGTCGCCTCGATCGAGATGTTCGAGGCCGTCGGCGAGGAGTACTGGCCGACCTACTTCGGAAAGATCCGCGACGTACTCTCGCCCGGCGGCCGCGCCGGCCTGCAGATCATCACCATCCGCGACGAGCTGTTCGGGGTCTACCGTCGCCGCGCCGACTTCATCCAGAAGTACATTTTCCCGGGCGGCATGCTGCCCAGCGAGACCCGGCTGAAGCAGGAGACCGACAAGGCCGGCCTCGGTTGGCTCTCGGTCCGCCGCTTCGGCCAGGACTACGCCGACACCCTGTCGGAGTGGATGAAGCGCTTCGACGCCGCCTGGGACGACATCCGCAAGCTCGGCTTCGACGACCGCTTCCGCCGCATGTGGCGCTACTACCTCGCCTACTGCGAGGCGGGGTTCAGGACGGGGCGGACGGACGTGGTGCAGGTGAGCCTGGGGAAGGCGTGAGCGGCGCTGACCGCGCTTCTTCTTCAGAAGGCCTTACCCTTCGGCCTCAACCAACCGCACAGCCCCCATCCGCTCCCGCACCGTCTCCGCCCACCTCGAGATCGCCCCGCGCTCCGTTTCGCTGAACCGCGCGAGGTTCTTGTAGGGCATCGCCATCCTGGCGTTGCCGCCCAGCCGCGCCTCGTTGCGGATCAGGAAATCCCAGTAGAGGGCGTTGAACGGGCAGGCGCCCTCGCCTGTCCGCGCCGCCGGGTCGTAGCGGCAGCCGCCGCAGTGGTCGCTCATCCGCTTGATGTAGCCCCCGCTGGCCGCATAGGGCTTTGAGCCGACGATGCCGCCGTCGGCGAAGGTGGCCATGCCGCGGGTGTTGGGCATCTCGACCCACTCGTAGGCGTCGGCGAAGACGGTCATGTACCAGTCGTCCACCGCGTCGGGATGCACGCCCAGCAGCATCATCAGGTTGCCGGCGACCATCAGCCGCTGGATGTGGTGGGCGTAGGCGTGGTCGCGGGCGGCGATCACCGTCTCGCGCACGCAGACCATGTCGGTCTCGCCGCTCCAGAACAGCCAGGGCAGCGCCCGGTCGGCGTCCAGCGCGTTGCGCCTGCCGTATTCGGGCATCTTCAGCCAGTAGACGCCGCGCACGAATTCCCGCCAGCCGAGGATCTGGCGGACGAAGCCCTCGACGGCATTCAGCGCGGCGCGGCCCTCGCGCCATTCCGCCTCCGCCCTCCGGCAGACATCGAACGGGTCGAGCAGGCCCAGATTGATCGAGGTCGAGACCAGGCTGTGCCACAGGAACGGCTCGCCGGTGGCCATGGCGTCCTGCCAGTCGCCGAACAGCGGCAGGGCGTCGCGGAGGAAGTGGTCGAGCGCCTCTTCCGCCTGACCTGCCGTCGTCGGCCAGCCGAAGGCGTCCAAGGTCCCGAAATGGTCAGGAAAGAGCCGGTCGACGTCGGCGATGGCCTCGCGCGCG
>CALKHU010000064.1 GCA_937991555.1 uncultured Caulobacter sp. | reverse complement strand
CGCCGAATCCGCCTTCGCCCGGCGAGGCGACACCGTCCGCGCCGCCGCAAGCGGCCAGCGCGAGAGACGCGCTCACCGCAAACGCGATAGCGCCAATTTTCTTCAGGGCGGTCATTCCTGCCTCCACCTTCGCAACATTTCGCACGCGGGCGGGGTCGGCGGTCGGCGGGCGCCGCGCCTTTCGAGGTTCCCCACCTGCCCGGCGACAGGCCTAGTCAGCGAGCGTGACAGCCAGCCAACATCGATGTGACAGACTCGCGAATGCGCCCCGCGGGCGATCGCCTGTGGCCGTCACGACACGATCTTCCAGACCTCCTCCGGCGAGGTTTCGAAGATCAGGCCGATGGCGCGCAGGGACATGCCCTCGCCGTAGAGCTTGCGGGCATGGAGAACCTGCTGGCGATTGAACTGGTTCGCCGACCGGAATGTGCGGCCGTACCAGTTCGGCCCGGTCGAGGCGGCGCTGGAGGCCCGGCCGTTGTACGCGCTGAGCCGGCGAAGCAGTTCGAGGACGTCGTCCCCCGGCCTGAGCAGCGTTTCGCCATCCTTCGGACTGACGATGGCGATCGACACGGACAGTTCGCCGAGGTCGCGCAGCAGGCGGACCAGGTCGGCGAGCGGCCGGCCGAACACGTCGAGACTGACGACCGCGACGGTCGCCCCCGCCGGCAGCGCGGACAGACTCTTCTCGAGCCGGCGCTCGGCGGCGGCGCCGGTTTCGACGTCGATCACGGCGTCACACCGGCCGATCCCGGTCAGCAGCTCACGCTGTCGCTCAATGTCGGGCAGGCCGGGATGGCTCCGCGCCAGACCAATTCTCTCAACCGTCACGTCGCCAACACAGCCCATCCAACCGACACGAGGTTAGGACGGCAGCATCACGGTTCGACCGCAGTTGGATGACGGTTTCGTTGCAGCGCCGGCGCGTGGCGGACCGCCGGCGGTCAGGCCGAAAACCGCGCCGTCCCGGGATTTCGGTGAACGGCGTTAACCGGCGCTTGAGGCGACGGCGCCATCATGACCGCCATGCTCACCGCCCCCGCGCCCCGGCCCGACGAACCTGAAGCGTCCGACGACGGCTGGGTCGACGCCGTCCGCGCGCTGCGCGAAGGCGTCAGGGGATTCGGCTCCGCGCCGCCCGAGGAGGACCCGCGCGACCGTCGCGGTCCCTTCCGCCCCACCCGTCTGACGCCGGTCCGGTCGCGGCTCGAAATGCAGCAGGTCACCCGGCTGTACGGCTGGGTCGACGCGGCCTTCGCCGTCGTGGTCGCGGTCGCCCTGACGCATCTGGTGACGCCGGCCGGGCTGCTGGCGGCGACGCTGGGGGAAGTCCTGCCGCTGGCCGCGGGCGTCGTCCTGCTGGTCTGGGCGCTCGGCGCCCTGGGCTGCTACGGCTTCGCCATTCGCGAGACCCTGCCCCGGCATCTGCTGCGCGTGGCCGGCGCCTTCGCGGTGACGGGCGCGCCGCTGCTGCTCTGGGAGCTGCTCGTGCCCGGCGGGCGCAATTCCGTGCCGCTGCTCGCCAAGTGGTTCTTCCCGACGATCGGCGGGCTGTTCGTGCTGCACGCCCTCTGGTGGAACACTGTCCGGCACTGGCGACTGGCCGGGAAGCTGACGCCGAACATCGTCATCGTCGGGGCCACGGACGCCGCCCGGAAGCTGATCGAGACCGCCCTCAAGACCCGCGAGGTGGCGGTGCTGGGCGTGTTCGACGACCGTCTCGGCCGCGCGCCGAAGGCCGTCGCCGGCGTGCCGGTGCTGGGCGACACCGGCGACCTGCTCGGCCACAAGGTCCTGCCCTACGTCGACCGCATCGTCATCGCCGTGAACCCGACCGCCCAGACCCGGGTGCGGGAGATCATCGCCCGCCTGCGGGTCCTCCCCAACGACGTCAGCCTGGTGCTGGACGCCAGCGGCGAGGACGGTCGCGTCCGGGCCCTGTCGCGGATCGCCGACTCCCAGCTGGCCCAGGTCTCGGGCGAGCCGGCCGACGTGCGCCGCGCCGTCGTCAAGCGCCTGCAGGACCTGGTCGTCGGCTGGCTTGCCCTGATCCTGGCCGCGCCGGCGATGGCGATCGTCGCCCTGCTCATCAAGCTGGACAGCCCGGGACCGGTGTTCTTCCGCCAGCGCCGCCACGGTTTCAACAACGAGGAGATCCTGGTCTGGAAGTTCCGCTCGATGCGGCAGGAGGCGGCCGACTACGCCGCCGTGCAGCAGGTGCGGGCGGGCGACGACCGGGTCACCAGGGTCGGGCGGTTCATCCGCGCCACCAGCCTCGACGAGCTGCCGCAGCTGTTCAACGTCATCGCCGGCGAGATGTCGCTGGTCGGCCCCCGGCCCCACGCCGTCGGCATGAAGACCGGCCAGACCGAAAGCGCGCGCCTCGTCGCCGAATACGCCCACCGCCATCGCATGAAGCCCGGCATGACCGGTTGGGCGGCCATCAACGGCTCGCGCGGGCCGGTCGACACGCCCGAGCTGGTGCGCCGGCGCGTCGCCCTCGACATCGAATACATCGAGCGGCAGTCGTTCTGGTTCGACCTCTACATCATGGCCATGACCATCCCCTGCCTGCTCGGCGACCGCGACACGGTCCGGTAGGCGCGCCATGTATCGCCGCGGACTGCTCGGCTACCTGCCCGCCAACATCACCTCCGGCCTCGTCGGGCTGCTGACCATCGTCGTCTTCACCCGGCTGCTCACGCCGGAGGCGTACGGCGCCTACGCGCTGTCGATGTCGGTGATGATCCTGGCCCACACGCTGCTGTTCACCTGGGCCGAGGCGGCGATGGCCCGGTTCCAGGCCCGGGCGCGGGAACAGGGCGAGGTCGCCGACCACATGGCGACGATCTACCGGTCCTGGCTGCTGCTCGCCCTCGCCTTCCCGCTGGTGGCCGGGCTCGCGGTCTGGGTCGCGCCGGTTTCCGGAACGCTGAAGCTGGCGGTGATACCCGGGCTGGTCGCGGTCGTGTTCCGGAGCCTGATCAAGCTGGTCCAGGAGCGCCGGCGCGCCGACGGCGAGGTCGGCGCCGCGTCCCTGCTGGACATGGCCCAGTCGGCCGGCGGCTTCGCGGCCGGGGTCGTCTATGTCGTGCTCGGCTTCGGCGGCGGCGGACCGCTGATGGGCGCCGCCGTGGTCGCCATCCTGTGCCTGGTCTTCACCCTGCGTCGCGAGCTGACCCTGGCGCGCGGCGGCCGATTCGAGCGGCCGAGGCTGCGCGAATACGCCGGCTACGGCCTGCCGGTGGCGCTGTCGCTGATCCTGTCGCTGGTCATCTCGACCACCGACCGCTTCCTGCTGGCCGGCTACCTCCATGAGCAGGCGGTGGGCGTCTACCACGCCGGCTACAGCCTCGCGAACCGGACCCTCGACGTGATGTTCATCTGGCTGGGCATGGCCGGCGGACCGGCGATGGTGGCGGCGCTCGAGCGTGGCGGCCGGCCGGCGCTCGAGGAGACCGCCCGCGAGCAGGCCTCCTTCATGGTCCTGCTGACCCTGCCCGCCGCCGTCGGCGTGGCCCTGGTCGCCCACCCGCTGGCCCAGGTGATGGTCGGCGAGGCGCTGGTCGAGGGCGCGGCGCGCGTGACGCCCTGGGTCGCGGTCGGCGCCTTCTTCTCCGGCGTGACCACCTACTACCTGAACCAGGCCTTCACGCTCGGACAGCGGACCCGGCTGCTGATGGCGGCGATGACCATTCCGGCGGCGCTGAACCTGGCGCTGAACCTGATCCTGATCCCGCGGTTCGGCATCGACGGGGCGATGTGGGCGACCGCGGCCAGCTACGGGGTCGGGGCGCTGGCGTCGTTCGCGCTCGGCCGGCGCGCCATGCCGCTGCCGCTGCCCTTCGAGGCGTTGTGGAAGGCGGGCGTCGGCTGCGCGGCCATGGGGGCGGCGGTGACGGCCATCCCCGCGCTGGGCGGGCTGGCCGAACTGATCCTCAAGGCCGGCGCCGGGGCGGCGGTGTACGGGCTGGTCGTCTACGCGCTCGATGCGGCGGGCGCCCGCACGCGCCGGCATGAACTGCTGGCCGGCCTGCGCCCGGGAGCGGCCGCATGACCGCCCGTCCCGGAGAATGGATCGTCGAGAGCGCCGCCGACCGGACGGCGACGCCGGCGCTGTCCATCCTGATCCCGTTCCACCGCGACGACCCGGTCAGGCTGCTGCAGGCGCTGGACGGCGCGCCGGCGGGCGTCGAGCTGGTCGTGCTGGACGACGGCTCGGGCCTGCCCGACCTCGCCGCCCGCGTCGCCGCGACGGTCGAGGGCCTGTCCACCGCAGCCCGCTTCGTGAGCCTGTCCGCCAACGAAGGGCGCGCGAAGGGCCGCAACCGCCTGGCCTCGCATGCCCGCGGCGCGCACCTGCTGTTCCTCGACGCCGACATGCTGCCCGACCGGCCGACCTTCGTCGCCGACTGGCTGGCGCTGATCGCCGAGCGCAATCCGGCGGTCGCCTTCGGGGGATTCTCGCTGGACCAGACGCCGCGCACCCGGGCGCACGCGCTGCACCGGGCGATGGCGCTCAAGAGCGACTGCCTGCCCGCCGGCACGCGCGCCCTCGCGCCGGAAAAACATGTCTTCACCTCCAACCTGCTGGTGCGGCGCGACGTGTTCGACGCCATCGGCTTCGACGAGGCCTTCACCGGCTGGGGCTGGGAGGACGTCGAATGGGCGATGCGAGTCGCCCGCGACCATCCGATCGTCCATGTCGACATTCCGGCCAGCCACCTGGGCCTCGACACCCCCGCGACCATGGCCCGCAAGTACGAGCAGTCGGCCGCCAACTTCGCGCGGGTCGTCGCGGGCCACCGGGCCGTGGTCGAGACCTACGCCAGCTATCGCGCCGCGCGGATCCTGAAGCGGGTCCCGTTGCGCGGGCTGTGGCGGCCGGTCGTGAAGGCGTTCGCGCTGGCCGACGCCGCCCCCCTGCCCGCCCGGGATTTCGCCATGCGGCTCTACCGCGCCGCCCTCTACGCCGAGGCCGTCTGATGGAAGCCTACAGCGCCGACCGCTCGCTGAAGGGCAAGCTGCGCCGCCGGCTGGCGCTGCTCAGCGTCCGCCGCCCGGTGCGGGTGGCCCTGGAGCGGCCGATGGTCAGCTTCACCTTCGACGACGCGCCGGTGACGGCGGCGCTGGAGGGCGCGCGGGTCCTGGAGGCCCGCGGGGTTCGCGGCACCTACTATGTCTCTACCGGCCTGGCCGGACAGACCGGACCGATGGGCGTCTACGCCCAGGCCGAGGACGCCCGGCGACTGGCGGCGGCGGGTCACGAGATCGCCTGTCACACCTTCTCGCACCTCGACTGCGGCAAGGCCGACGCGGCGACCATCGTCGGCGACGTCGACCGCAACTCCGAGGGGCTCAAGGCCTGGGGCGCGGCCTACACCGAAAGCTTCGCCTACCCGTACGGCGACGTCTCCGTTCCGGCCAAGCGGGTGCTCGGCGGGCGGTTCCGGACGCTGCGGACGGTGCAGGCCGGGCTGGTCGAGACCGGCTCGGACGCCAACCAGCTGCCGGCCGTGGGCGTCGAGGGGCCGGAGGGCGAAGCCGCCGCCATGCGCTGGCTGGACCGGGCGGCGGAGCGGAAGGCGTGGCTGATCCTCTATACGCATGACGTCGCCGAGACTCCGAGCGCCTGGGGCTGCACGCCGGAGGCGCTGGGGCATCTGGTGGACGCGGCCGTGGCGCGCGGGTTCGACGTCGTCACCGCGGCCGAGGGGGCGCGGAGGCTGGGGCTGTAGCTCCCCTTCCAACCGTCATGGACCGACCTGTTCGGGCCGCCCAGGCGTGGCGAGGCGGAGGGGTGGTTGCGTGGTTCGACACACGCTCTTGAAGCGCTGCTCACCATGACCATCCTGGACAGCCTTCTTGTCCAGTCATCCTGAGCAGCCGCCGCAGGCGGCGTGTCGAAGGACGCACTGGAGAAGCCGTGTTCATGGGTCGCCCGAACAGGTCGGGCCATTACGGCGCTAGTGGACTGCCTCCCGGTCTCCCCAGGCCAGCTTCACGGCCAGGGCCACGAAGATCGCCCAGCGCAGGTCGTTGTAGCTGACGGCGACGCTCTCGGTCAGGCAGATCAGGCTGTAGATGACCAGGAACGGCAGCGCGAGGTAGGCGCCCTTGTCGCGGAAGACGCTGACCAGGGCGGCGCCGATGGTCTGGGCGTAGAACAGGCCCCAGGCGACCAGGCCGAACAGGCCCATGCCGAGCCACTGCTCCAGCCAGCTGTTGTGGGCGTGCTGGGCCTTGAAGCCGGCGTCCTTCGTGATCCAGGCCAGCGGTCCCCAGCCGGACTTGTCGTCCCAGACGGCGGCGTAGCCGAAGCCGGTCAGCGGCCGCTCGTTGATCTGGCGCATGACCGCTTCCCAGATCTTCGTCCGGCCCGTCAGGGTGGCGTCCTTGCCCAGCAGCTCGAGGAACACGTCGGCCGCGAACAGGAGGAAGGCCGCCAGCAGCGCCGCGCCGAGCACGGCGGCCCAGGTGGCGGCGACGCCCGAGGCCGGGCCCCGGCGGCAGATCCAGACGAAGGCCAGCGCCATGGCGCCGAGGATCAGCGAGACCAGCGAGGTCTTCGAGGTCGACAGCAGCACCAGCGCCAGCGCGATCGCCGCGCAGCCCCACCAGAGCCAGCGCCGCCGGGGGGCCAGCAGCGCGGCGGCGCCGAAGATCGAGAAGGCCATGGCCATGTTGCCGCCGAGGGCGTTCTTCTCCATCCAGACGCCCCGCCAGGCGCCGGGGAACAGCTCGGTCATCCGGCCGAACGGCAGCACCGCGCCGGCGATCAGCGAGGCCACGGCCAGCAGGCCGAAGGCGGCGGCAATCGCCTCGGCCATCGTCGCCCAGCGGAAGCGCACCGCCAGCACGACGCCGGTCAGGGTCGTGGCGAACAGGGCGACCAGGCGGCGGACCGTGGCGTCCGGGGCGATCGACCACAGCACCGAGGCCGCCGTCACCGCCATCAGGATGATCAGGAACGGCTGGCGCATCATCGCCAGGGTCGTCTGCCAGGGGCGCATGGCGAGCACGACCACCGCGCCGGCGTAGGCCGGCAGGTAGGCGTTGCGGATGGCCGCCGAACTGGCCGCGTCGAAGCGGTTGCCGAAGATCGGCAGGATCCAGCCCTGGCTGTAGAGCAGAAGGCTCATCACGATCAGGCCGAAGGCGAGCACGTCCCAGACGTCGACCCGGCGGACCGGCGGGGCGACCTCCCACGGGGCGGCCCAGACGGTCACGGCAGGATCTTCCGCAGGAAGGCCGGAGCCTCGATCCGGGCGCGGTTGAAGAACACGCCCGCGGGGCGGCCGCCCGCGGCGACGAGGGCGTCGCGAAGCCGCGCGGGCGCGCTGACGTCCGGCTGGTCGGAGGCCACGACCAGAACGGTCTGGTCCATGAACGGCGCGACCGTCAGGGCCGCCTGGGAGCTGTCGGCAGACGGGCAGTCGACGACGATCAGGTCGGCATGGCGCTTCAGCGCCTGCCAGTAGTCGGCGCTGGGCAGGACGTGGACGGCCTGCCGGCCGCGCAGGACGTCGGCGCGGAAACGGGTGACCCAGAAGCGGTCGCCGCCGACCTGGTGGGCGACGAGGAACTTCGAGTCCGGGGCGGGCGTCCCGTCCGGCAGCGGGGTCGGCGGCTGGACAGTGAAGAAGACGCCGCCGTCCGGGGTGGCCGAGACCGGCCGGCCGAGCTCGCCGTAGAGGTCGGGACGGGCGGCGATGTAGCTGTGCTGCGGCGAACCGAACAGGTCGAGGTCGACCAGCCAGACCGTGCGTCCGGCGCGGCGGGCGACATAGGCGGCCAGTTCGCGGGCGACGGTCGAGGCGCCCTCGCCCCGCCGCGCAGCGACGAACTGCACCGCCCGGGCGCGGCCCGGCGCCGGCGGCCCGAGGGACGCCCAGAGCTCCGCCGCTTCCGCGCTCAAGTCCACCATCGCCCGAATCGTTACGCGCCCAAGGGCCACAAGCTAACGCATGACGGCACCGCGGGAACCCGCGCACCTTGTCCCATCCGCCCGATCGTCATGGTCCGACGCGTCCGGGCCATGACCGCCGGACAAGGTCACCGCCCTTTCCAGGCCGCGGCGCCCAGCACCGGCAGGTCCAGGGTCCGCGAGGCCGAGGCCGGCGTCGGCAGGCCGGGGCGCAGGAACACCCGGATCAGACCCGCGCAGAGGGCCGAGAACAGGCCGAACAGGAAGGCCAGGGCGACGACCGGCTTGCGCAGGCTCTCGCCCTTCGTCGGCGGCACGGCGCGATCGACGATGCGGATGTTGTCATTGCTCTCGGACGCGATCTGGCGCGCCGCGTCGTCCTGGCGTTCCTTGACGGTGAAGTCGCGGACGCTCGACTGCAGGACGTCGCGATCCATGCTGAGCGCCTGGTACTGCGGCTCGATGGCCGCGAGGCGCTGCAGCTGGCTGGTGGCCTGCTGCGACTGACGGGCGTAGGCGGCCAGGCTTTCCTGCAGGGCGGCGACCTCGGCGGCGGTCTGGATACGGTCGGTCTGCAGCGTCTGGTGCACAGGGTTGACCCCGATCCGCCTGGCGCCCTCGGTCGCCGTGCGGCCCGAGGCCATGCCGGCCTCCATCTGGGCGATCTGGACCTCGATGTCCCTGACCGGCTGCGCGGTCGGCAGGTAGCGCGACAGCAGTTCCTCGCGGGTGGCGCGGAGCCCCGCAAGCCGTGTGGCGGCGGTCGCATCGATGTCGCGGTAGAGGCCGATCTCCGGCGAGACCTGGGCCAGCTGGGCGTCGAGCGTGGCGAGGCGGGCCTGGCGATCCCGGAGGCTGACCTCGGCGGTCTGGCGCTGGGCCTCGATCTGGCCGATGAGCGCGGTCAGGGCGGTCTTCTGGGCGTTGAAGTCGCCGATGTCGTTGGTGGCCAGGAACTGCTGGTAGGCGGCGTCCGCCTTCTGCAGCTCGTCCTCGAACAGCACCCGCTGGCGCTCCAGCACCGGCGAACTGGGCTGGATCAGCACCGTGCGGCGATAGACGAGATACTCTTCTAGCAGGGTGTTCACGGCCCTGGCGGCCATCGTGGCGCTGTCGTGCTCGAAGCCGATCCGCACCACCGGGTTGTCGGGGGCCGACCCGACCGAAAGGTTCTTGCCGAAGTCCTCGACCGCCTTGGCCATGATCAGCGGCTTGTCGGCCGGGCTGGCGGCGGCGTACTTCACGCCGAGTTCCGGATAGAGCGCGGCGAGGCCGATCCTGCGGATCGTGCGTTCGCGCAGCTCGGCGCTCATCAGGATCTCGACTTCCGACTGCACCAGCGAGTCGGTGTCCGGCACCGCGCCGCGGGCGGCGTCGCCGGCGCGGGGCTCGTAGACGTACTCCTGCCCCAGCTGGACGAGGATGCTGGCCTGGGCCGGATAGGACTTCTTCAGGGTCAGCGCATAGCCGACGCCGGCGAACAGGATGACCAGGAAGATCGCCAGCATCAGCCAGCGCTCCCGCCAGAGCAGGGTGATGAAGTCGCTCGGCGCATAGCGCGGCCGGGAGGCCCACCCGGAGGCGGCCGGGGTCGCACGACCCGGCGGGTCGTGGGGCACCGTGCTCCAGGCGCTTTGCGTGCTCATGCGAATCCGGGACTCTCGCAGACTGACGGGAGCGACCGTCGCGGAGCGCGATTAACACTCCGTTACCCCTTTTCCTTAACGTTTGGACCATGTCCCGGAGCGCCCCGATCCGCGCCGTACTGATGCTCTCCGCCGCCCTGCTGGCGGCGGGACCGGCGATGGCTGCGCGGGCGCCGGCCTTCCCCAACATCGGCTACGCCGACTGGACCGACTACGAGCCGGAGTACCGGTTCTATCCGGGCGACGTGATCGACGTTTCGGTGCCCTCGGCGCCCGAGCTGGCGCGAACGGGCGTCATCGTGCAGCCCGACGGGCGCATCACCCTGCCCCTGGTCGCGCCGGTCATGGCGGCCGATCGCACGGTGACCGAGCTGCAGGCGGACCTGGCGCGGGCCTACGCGACGCAGCTGCTGCGGCCTGAAGTCATCATCCAGGTGAAGACGGTGAGCCCGCTCAAGGTGTTCGTCGGCGGCGAGGTCGGCACGCCGGGGGTCTTCGACATGCCCGGCGACATCAACAGCCTGCAGGCCATTCTCCAGGCCGGGGGCTTCCGGACCAGCGCCAAGGCCGACCGGGTGGTGATCATCCGCCGGGGACCGGGCGGGACGGCGATGTACCGGACGGTGAACCTGAAGACGGCGCTGAAGAATCCGGCCGGCGCCGACCTCGTGCCCCTGCGCCGGTTCGACATCGTCTACGTGCCGCGCAGCAACGTCTCCGAGGCGGGCCTGTGGGTGCAGCAGTGGTTCCGCGACCTGTCGCCGATCAACTTCGGCTTCAGCTACGCCATCAACGGCCAGAACGGACAGTAGGCGGGGAGCCGTCCTGCGGTCCCCCGACGCGGCGGTTCAGGCCTGCTGCAGCCACTCGCGGGCCTGGCGCTGGGCTTCGGCGACCTCGGCCGGGTCCATCTCGCCGCTCAGCTCCTTGCGGTAGACCTTGGCTTCCAGCGAGCCGCGCATGGCGGCCAGGTTGAACAGCATGTGGGCCGAGACGTAGTCCAGCGGCGCGCCGCCCTGACCGGTCGAATAGAGCAGGCCCATCCGGAACAGCTCGTCGCCCGACGAGTCCGGACCCGGCAGCGGAATGGTCGCCGGAGCTTCGGTTTCGATGCTCGCAAGCATGGTCTTCTTCCCTTCAAACCCCCTCCGGACGGTTCTGTCCCGGAGCCGATGTCGACAGGAAAATCCACGCTCGCTGAACATAGGGTTAATCGCGAAGCCGTCCTGTATTCAGATGCGAATACAGGACGCCCTGTCGCAGATTACTGTCCGTAAACCTGTATGTCGGCCGGGTTAAAGCCCGTCCGCACAAGGCCCTCGCCGGCCCACCTCCTTGGTCGCTCTCCCCGTGGGAGCGCTGTCGCGCCCCGGGCCTGTTCCGGGGCGGGACTGAGTGGGAAGAACAGAGGCCAGCCCCCTTGCCGCCGCGCCTCCCACTCCGACCCGGCTACGCCCTTCGGGCTTCGCAGGGCCACCTCTCCCACGGTGAGAGGGACTGGCGTCCTAGCCCGCCGCGGCCTGCAGCTTGTCGAGCGTCTTCGTTTCGAAATCGCCGGCGTCATGGCGTTCCGGCAGGCAGTTGGCGGGATCGCCGAAGACGCGGTTGACCATGCGGCCGCGCTTGACCGCCGGGCGTTCGGCGATCTGGTCGGTCCAGCGCTGGACGTTCCGGTAGTCCTGCACCTGCAGGAACTCGCCCGCCTCGTAGACCAGGCCCTTGGCGAGCGCGCCGTACCAGGGCCAGACCGCCATGTCGGCGATCGTGTACTCGGGGCCGGCGAGGTACTCGCTCTCGCCCAGGCGGCGGTCGAGCACGTCCATCTGGCGCTTCACCTCCATGGCGTAGCGGTCGATGGCGTATTCGATCTTGAACGGCGCGTAGGCGTAGAAGTGGCCGAAGCCGCCGCCGAGGAACGGCGCGCTGCCCATCTGCCACATCAGCCAGGAGAGGGTTTCCGGGCGCGTCTCGTCCGTCGGCAGGAAGGCGTTGCCGAACTTCTCGGCCAGGTAGATCAGGATCGCGCCCGACTCGAAGACCCGGACCGGCTTGTCGCCGCTGCGGTCGACGAGGGCCGGGATCTTGGAGTTCGGATTGGCGGCCACGAAGCCGCTGGAGAACTGGTCGCCCTCGTTGATGCGGACCAGCCAGGCGTCGTACTCGGCGCCGGCGTGGCCGAGCGCCAGCAGCTCCTCGAGCATGACCGTGACCTTCACGCCGTTCGGCGTGCCGAGCGAGTAGAGCTGCAGCGGGTGCTTACCGACCGGCAGGTCCTTGTCGTGGGTGGGGCCGGCGATGGGGCGGTTGATGTTGGCGAAGCGTCCGCCGCTCTCCTTGTTCCAGGTCCAGACCTTGGGCGGCGTGTACTCGGCGGCGTCGGTCATTCCAGGGTCTCCCGGCCTTGGTTGCGATTGTGAACGCAAGATGGGCGCGAGGCCCCGCTCCGCGCAAGGCCAGGGAAACTGAATCCTGACGGGCCCGTTCAGCCAGGGTTCAGGCCGGACGATTCACCCTGTCCAGCGTCGAGGGAACCTTGGCGGCCGGGCTGCGCCGCGGGACGACAGAAAAGAGATTGGAGAGCTTCGCCATGAAGCGTCTGATGATGACCATCGCCGCCGTCGCCTCGGTGGCCGGGCCGATGGCCGCCGTGGCGACCGACGCCGCCGCCCAGGACCGGGGCCGCTATGACCGGCGCGAAGACCGCGCTGATCGTCGCGAGGATCGCTACGACCGCCGGGAGGACCGCTGGGATCGTCGCGAGGACCGCCGCGACGCCCGCCGCGACGGCGGCCCGCGCGATCGCCGCGAAGATCGCTGGGACCGGCGCGAAGACCGCTGGGACCGGCGTGAGGACCGCTGGGATCGCCGCGAGGACCGCTGGGACAGCCGGACGCGCTGGGACCGCGGCCGCCACAACGGCTACTACTACAACAACCGCTGGTACTACGGCCCGCCGCCGGCCGCCTACTACGGCCGTCCGGGCTACCGGCCGGGCTACTACGCCTGGCGGCGCGGGGCCTACCTGCCGCCCTACTACCGCGACCGCGGCTATGTCGTGTACGACTACGGCCGCTACGGCCTGCGTCCGCCGCCGCGCGGCTACTACTGGTACCGCAGCGGCAACGACTACCTGCTGGCGGCCATCGCCACCGGCCTGATCCTGGACGTGATCATCAACCACTAGGCCCGATCGCGACCCGATCCAGCGAACGCCGCCCCGGAGGAGACTCCGGGGCGGTTTTCGTTTGCGGCTGCGCCGGCGCGTTTCGCCGAAATCCTTACAGGCCGAGCTTCGCCTTCAGGATCTCGTTGACGGCGGCCGGGTTCGCCTTGCCGCCGGTCTCCTTCATCACCTGGCCGACGAACCAGCCGATCGCCTGGGGCTTTTCCTTCACCGCCTCGGCCTTGTCGGGATTGGCCGCGATCAGCTTGTCGACCGCCGCCTCGATGGCGCCGGCATCCGTGATCTGGACCAGGCCGTGCTTCTCGACGATGGCGGCCGGAGGCCCCTCGCCCGCCCACATGTGGTCGAACACGGTCTTGGCGATCTTCGAGGAGATGGTCCCCTTCTCGATCAGCTCGACCAGGCCGGCGATGTCCGAGGCCGGGATCGGCGAGGCGGTGATCTCGAGCCCGTCCTTGCCCAGCCGGCCCATCAGGTCGTTCAGGGTCCAGTTGGCGACCAGCTTGGCGTCGCGGCCCTTGGCGGCCTCCTCGAAGAAGGCGGCCACGTCCGCGTCCGAGATCAGCACCGAGGCGTCGTAGGCCGACAGGCCGTAGTCGGCCATCAGCCGCGCCTTCTTGGCGTCCGGCAGTTCCGGCAGCGAGGCCTCGATTTCCTTCACCCAGGCCGGGTCGATCTCCAGCGGCAGCAGGTCGGGATCAGGGAAGTAGCGGTAGTCGTGCGCCTCTTCCTTGCTCCGCATCGAGCGGGTCTCGCCCTTGCCCGGATCGAACAGGCGGGTCTCCTGGTCGACCTTGCCGCCGTCCTCGAGGATCTCGATCTGGCGGCGGGCCTCGTAGTTGATGGCCTGCTGGATGAACCGGTAGCTGTTGACGTTCTTGATCTCGCAGCGGGTGCCGAGATGGCTGAAATCGCCCGTCTCACGGAAGCGCTCGTAGTCGCCGGGACGGCAGACCGAGACGTTCACGTCGGCGCGCAGATTGCCCTTCTCCATGTCGCCGTCGCAGGCGCCCAGCGTGACCAGGATCGCCCGCAGCTTCTTGACGTAGGCGGCGGCGTCCTCGGGCGAGCGCATGTCCGGCTTGCTGACGATCTCCATCAGCGCCGTGCCGGAGCGGTTCAGGTCGACGAAGGTCGCCTTCGGATCGAGGTCGTGGATCGACTTGCCCGCGTCCTGCTCCAGGTGCAGACGCTCGATGCGCACGGTGAAGCTCGTCCCGTCGATCCGGTCGACGGTAACCTCGCCCTCGCCGACGATCGGCTGCTCGAACTGGCTGATCTGGTAGCCCTGCGGCAGGTCCGGATAGAAGTAGTTCTTGCGGTCGAAACGGCTCTTCAGGTTGATCTTCGCCTTCAGGCCGAGACCGGTGCGCACCGCCTGCTCGACGCAGTAGCGGTTCAGCACCGGCAGCATGCCGGGCATGGCGGCGTCGACCAGCGACACCTGCTCGTTCGGGCCGGCGCCGAAGCCGACGGCCGCGCCGCTGAACAGCTTGGAGTTGGAAGACACCTGGGCGTGGACCTCGAGTCCGAGGACGAGTTCCCAGTCGCCGGTGCGGCCCTTGATCTTGAAGGTCTCGGTCATGGGCTGGCTATACACGCGCTCGCGGCGGTCGGGAAAGACTCGCGGGCCATGGCGGCGTCACAAAGATAGGCCTAGGGTCGCCCCTGTTCAGGGGAGAGACCGGCATGGTCGCACGTTACGCCGTGGCGAAGCTGATGGTGACGGCCATCGGCGCGGCGCTGTTCGTGGCGCTGTGCGGCTGGCTGCTGGCGGGCGACCTGCCCGCGAGCGACGTCGTGCGGTTCGCGGCCATGGTCGGGGTGGTGTTCTTCGCCGCCGTCGGCGCGGTCGCGGCGCGGTCGCTGTTCGACCGTCGAGCGGTGGTGACCATCGACGAGACCGGCGTGTTCGACCGCCGCAGTATGGACCGCAAGGTTCCCTGGAGCGAGATCGAGGGCGTCGAGGCGATCAGCGTCCGGGGCAAGCCGTTCTACTATCTGAACGTCGGCGATCCGGTCGACCGGTTCACCACCAGCGGCCTCAAGCGGTGGTTGCTGAACGCAAACCACGGGTTCGCAAGCGGGGTGGCGGTGTCGCCGCACAGTCTCGACGTGGCGCCGCAGGCGATCCGGGAAGCGCTCGTGCGCTACGCCCCCGGCGGCTGATCCGTGGCGGTCGGCCCCTCGCGCAGCAGCCGCGCCAGACGCCAGCCGATCATCGCGACCAGCAACAGGTTCATCGTCAGGACGGCCCAGCGCGGGGCGGTGTCATAGACCACCTCGCCGGGCAGCCACGGATCGAGCGCCATCCAGACGGCGTGGCCCGCGAACAGCGGCAGCGCCAGACCGTAGAGGACCAGCAGCACCCGCCGCGGCAGGCGGAACCTCACCACCAGCGCGCGGCCTTCCGGCCGAGGAAGCCCGCCGACTTCTCGATCGCGCCGGCGACGCTGAACACGGTAGCCTCGTCCAGCGCCCTGCCGATGACCTGCAGGCCGAGCGGCAGGCCGGCGGCGTCGAGCCCGGCGGGGACGCTGATCGACGGCAGGCCGGCGAGGTTGGTCGTCACCGTGAACACGTCGTTCAGGTACATGGCGATCGGGTCGGCCATCCGCTCGCCCAGCGCGAAGGCCGCCGAGGGGGCCGTCGGGGTCAGCAGGGCGTCGCAGGTTTCCCAGGCCCTGTCGAAGTCGTCGGCGATGCGGCGGCGGACCTTCTGGGCCTTGAGGTAGTAGGCGTCGTAGTAGCCGGCGCTGAGCACATAGGTGCCGATCAGGATGCGGCGCTTGACCTCGTTCCCGAAGCCCTGGGCGCGGGTGTTTTCGTAGATCTCGGTGAGGTTGTTCCCCTCGGCGCGGAAGCCGTAGCGCATGCCGTCGTAGCGGGCGAGGTTTGAGGACGCCTCGGCCGGGGCGACGATGTAGTAGGCCGGCAGGGCGTACTTCGTATGCGGCAGCGAGACCTCGACGATCTCGGCGCCGGCGTCCTTCAGCCAGGCGATGCCGTCCTGCCAGAGCTTCTCGATCTCGGCGGGCATGCCGTCGACGCGGTACTCCTTCGGCACGCCGATGCGCAGGCCCTTCACCGACTTGCCGACATAGGGGGTCCAGTCCGGCGTCTCGACGTCGAGGCTGGTCGAGTCCTTCGGATCGTGGCCGGCCATGCTGTTCAGCAGGATGGCGGCGTCCTCGACCGTCTTGGCGATCGGGCCGGCCTGGTCCAGCGAGCTGGCGAAGGCGACGATGCCCCAGCGCGAGCAGCGGCCGTAGGTCGGCTTGATGCCG
>CALKHU010000063.1 GCA_937991555.1 uncultured Caulobacter sp. | reverse complement strand
CGTCGCCCAGCGGGCGCAGGCGCGAGCGGGCGGCCGCCTTGACCTTGTCCGGCAGGTTGGCGAAGGCCTCGTTGGCGGTGACGCCGGGCCCCGGCTTGCCGACGCAGTCCACGGCCCCGAGGGCCAGGGCCTCGATCGTGGTGTCCGCGCCAGCCTGGGTCAGGGTCGAGATCATGATCACCGGCGTCGGCCGCAGGCGCATGATCTTCTCGAGGAACTCGATGCCGTTCATGTTCGGCATTTCGACGTCGAGGGTGACCACGTCCGGGTTCAGGCGCTTGATGGCCTCGCGGGCCTCCAGCGGATCGCCGGCGGAGCCGATCACCTCGATCTCCGGGTCGCGGCGCAGGACGGCGGCGATCACGCCGCGCATGGTCGCCGAGTCGTCGACGATGAGGACGCGGGTGGTCACAGCTGGCCCCCCGCCTTGTAGACCGTGAGGCCGTCGCTGGTGAGGCGGCCGCCGTCGCCGGTCACCCGTTCGGAGTGCCCGATGTAGAGGCGCGCGCCGGGGCTCATCACGTCGATGAACTTGCGCCAGACCGTCTCCTGGGTCTTGTCGTCGAAGTAGATCACCACGTTGCGGCAGAAAATGACGTCGAAGCGTCCCTTCATCGGCCACGGCTTGATGAGGTTGAGCTCGCGGAAGGCGATGAGCTCCTGCACCTCCGGCGCGACCCGCCACATGTCGACGCCCTGGTCCGGGGCCTTGTTCAGGTACTTGCGCAAGTTGGCCGGCACCGGGTCGATGGCCTCGCGGCTGTAGACGCCCTCGCGCGCCGTGCGCACCACGTTGGGGTCGATGTCGCTGGCGAGGATGCGGAAGTCGTAGCGCGCGGCGTCCGGCAGGATCGCCAGCGCGGTCAGGGCCATCGAATAGGGCTCCTGGCCGGTCGAGCAGGCCGCCGACCACAGCCGGACGCGGCCGCCGGCCCGGGCGCGGGCCGCCAGCGCCGGCATGACGACGTCGCGCAGATGGTCGAAGTGGTGCGGCTCGCGGAAGAAGCGGGTCACGTTGGTGGTCAGCGCGGCCAGCATGTGCTGGCGTTCGTCGACGCCCTCGTGGTCCTGGATCAGCTTGCAGTAGTCGCGGAAGCTCGACATCCCGAGCGCCCGGAGACGCTTGGCCAGGCGGGAGTAGACCAGCGTCGCCTTGGTGTCGGGCAGGTAGATCCCCGCGTCGCCGTGCAGCACGGCGGCGATGGTGCGGAAGTCCTCGGTCGTGAAGGCGAACTCCCGACCGGCGTCTTTCGGCAGCGTGGTGGCGTGTTCTGCGCCGGCCATCGGTGTCAGGCTGCCTCCGCCTGCTGGGCGTCGAGCACCAGGCCGAGGTCGATCAGGCTGATCATGCGGCCTTCAAGGGCGATCAGGCCCTTCACGAAGCTCTGCATCTGGTCGCCGGCGAGGTCCGGCGTCTTCTGCACCACATGGTCGGCCGTGGAGAGGATGTCGCAGACCGCGTCGACCAGCAGGCCGACGACCTTGCTGCCGATCTGGACCACGATGATCACGTGGCGGGCCGTTTCCACCGCCTTGCCGAGGCCGAGGCGGTCGGCCAGGTCGACCACCGGCAGCACGGCGCCGCGCAGGTTGATGACGCCGCGGACGAAGCGGGGCGAGTGCGGCACCGGGGTGGCCGGCGTCCAGCCGCGGATCTCGCGAACCGCCATGATGTCCACGCAGAACTCCTGCTCGCCGATGCGGAAGGAGATCAGTTCGCTGCCGTCGCGGCCGTCCAGGGAAAGCTCGGTCATGGTCGTCATCCAGTCATGGCGAGGGTTTCGGCGCGCGGCGGCGCCTTGCGATGGGCCGTCACCAGCCCGTCGATATCGAGGATCAGGGCGACCCGTCCGTCGCCCAGGATGGTGGCCGCGGCGACGCCGTCGGTGGGCCGGTAGTTCGTCTCGAGGCTCTTGATGACGACCTGGCGCTGGCCCTGGATGTGGTCGACCATCAGGGCCACCTGGCCGGCGACATCGCTTTCGACGAGCAGGGCGACGCCCTCGGTCGGATCAAACTTCGACTTGCCGAAGCCGAGGGCCGCGCCCGTGTCGACCAGCGGCACGAAGGCGTCGCGGATCTTGAGCACGAAGTTGTTGGGACCCAGCGGACGGACGTCGCCGGCGCGGGGCTTGAGGCTTTCGATGATCGTGGTCAGCGGCGCGACCAGGGTCTGGTCGCCGACGGTGACCACCATGCCGTCCAGCACCGCCAGCGTCAGCGGCAGGCTGAGCGAGAAGCGGGATCCCTGGCCCGGCGTCGAGACGATGGTGATGCGGCCGCCCAGCGCCTGGACCGAGCGCTTGACCACGTCCATGCCCACGCCGCGGCCGGAGATGTCCGACACGGTGGCGGCGGTCGAGAAGCCCGGCGCGAAGATCAGGTTGTCGATCTCCTCGTCGGTCAGCTGGGCCTCGGGCGAGATCAGGCCCTTCTCGACGGCCTTGGCCTTGACCCGCGCGCGATCGACGCCGCGGCCGTCGTCCGAAACCTCGATGACGATCCGGCCGCTGCGGTGCGCCGCGGTGAGCCGCACGGTGCCCTCGGCCGGCTTGCCGGCCGCCTCGCGCTCGGCGGGGGTCTCCAGGCCGTGGTCGATGGCGTTGCGGATCATGTGTGTGATCGGGTCGGACAGCTTCTCGACCACGGTCTTGTCGACTTCCGTGCCTTCGCCCTCGGTGATCAGGCGAACACGCTTCTGGGTCGCCTCGCCGACCTCGCGGACCAGCCGCGGCATGCGCTGGAACACCGATTTCACCGGCTGGGCGCGGATCGCCATCACGCTGTCCTGGATGTTCCGGGTCAGCAGCTCCAGGTCGGTGATGGCCAGGTTGACGTCGGTCGCCTTGCCGGCCCCGGACTCCATCACCCGCTGGGCCAGCATGGCCTGGTTGATGACCAGCTCGCCGACCAGGTTGATCAGCCGGTCGACACGGTCGAGGTCGACACGGATGGTCTGGGGCGGAGGCGGAACCGGGGCGCCGGCGGCGACGGCCGCCGAGGCGGCGGGGGCGGCCGCCGACGGCGCGGCCTGGGTCAGGGTCTCGACCGGCGGGGCCAGGTCCATGAGGCTGACCACCCTGGCGGTCTCCGGTTGGGCGGCGACGGGCGCCGGAGGCGGCGTCGGCGCGGGCTGGATGTCCGCCGGCGCGGAAGCGGGCAGGTCGACGGAGGAAGCGGGTTCGGCCGCCGCCGGCGTGTCGGACACGGCGGCGAGCAGGCTGGCGATGTCGGGACCGGCGGCCTCGATGGCGCCGTCGCGGACGATCTCCAGGTCGCAGTCCTCGTCGACGAAGGCGAAGGCCTCGCGGATGTCCTCTTCATGCACCGAGGCCGGCAGGCGGACGGTCCAGGACAGGTAGGCGCCCGCCGGATCCATCTCGTCCAGCGTCGGCAGCATCTCGTCGTTGTAGGTGACCGTCGCCTCGCCGAGCCCGCTCAGTTCGCGGATCACGAGGACGGAGTCGTTGGCCTTGGCGTAGAGGGACGCGTGGGGCGCGAAGTTGACGATCCAGTCGCCCTCCCCGTCCGCGTCCCCGTCAGCGGAAGGTTCCGGCGCCGCCGCGGCCCCGGCCAGCAGGGCCGACAGGTCGAAGTCGTCCGCGGGCGCCGCCGGCGGGAGATCGAGAGAGATCATCTGCGGCTTGAAATCGAGGCCTTCGATCTCGGCCGGCTGTTCCTGGTACTCGGCCGCGGAGGCGCCGCCGATGGTGTGGGACATGATCGCCGCGGCGATCTGCTCCGACCGCGCCTCGTCGGCGACGCCGCCGTCGCGGGCGGCGGCCACGTGGTCGGCGAGCATGTCGGCGGCGCGCAGCAGCGTCGCCACCACCGCCTCGGTCGGCTCGACCTGGGACGAGCGGATCTGGTCCAGCAGGGTCTCGAACACATGGCTGAAGCGCACCAGCGGATCGAGGCCGAACGCCCCGCCGCCGCCCTTCACCGAGTGCACCGCGCGGAACACCGAGTTGATCGTCTCGGCGTCGGCGGAGCCCTGCTCCATGGCCATCAGGCCTTCTTCGAGCTGCGCGAGAAGTTCGTCGCACTCGATGAAGAAGGTCGTCCGGATGGCGTCCATCGGATCCATGGTGGAACTACCCCTTCAGTTCCTAGGCCGCGACCCGGCGGATGGCTTCGACCAGCTTGACCGGGTCGAAGGGCTTGACGATCCAGCCCGTAGCCCCGGCGGCGCGGGCGCGGGCCTTCTTCTCCGGCTCGCTCTCGGTGGTCAGCACCAGGATCGGCGTGGCCTTCGAGGGACCTTCCGAGCGGACGGCCTCGATGAAGCCGAACCCGTCCAGACGGGGCATGTTGATGTCCGTGACGATCACGTCGGGGCGTTCGGTCTGCAGGACCTCGAGTCCATGCATGCCGTCCTCGGCGGTGATCACCTGATAGCCGGCCTGCCGGAGCGTATGGCCGAGCATTTCACGGATGGTGCGGGAGTCATCGACGGCAAGGATAGTCAGGCTCACGGGAGGCGGTCCTCTTGCGGGCGGATCCAGTCGGCGGCGCCCATCAGGGCCAGACCGTTCTCGAAGGCAGGTGAAACTGTGGTAAACGCGAGCGGCTGTCCGTCCGCGTTCCAGGTCACGCGGGCCGAAGCCAGCACCTGGAAGCATGGCCCGCTGAGGCGCTCGACATCGCTCGCGTCGATGTCCAGCGGCGCGCCGCGGCGGCCGAGCAGGGCGTCGCGCAGCGGCCCTGCCTGGTCGATGCTCAGGTTCGACCCGAGCTTCAGTGGTTCAAGGTTCGTGGTCACCCCCGGCCCCTTTTCCTAGACCTCACCCCACCCTCGCGGCGTGGGCACGGCTGCGGTCGAGTCACCGACCGCGACCGCATTGTGCTGCGTCACTCGATCCATCTGGTTAACGGCGGCGTTTACCGTGCGCGGAACGGCGCTCTGCGGCGTCGTGACGCCGGTCGATCCGGCCGGACGCCCCCGGATCGCCCCTACGGCGGGGGCGGCAGGGACGCCTCCGAGCGGGAATATGCCAAGTCTTTCAATGGTTTGCTGGTTCGAAAGATGGACGCGCCAGGCGGCGGCGGTCGCGCGCCGTCGGGCCGGGCCATCGTCGCCCAAAGCCCTCGCCGAGGTCCCGGTCGCGGCGGCCGGGCCCGTGACGGCGGCGTCGGCGTTAAGGCGGCTCAGCGCCTCGTGCGGCGCGCGCGACCAGCGGCGGGACTGATGGTCGCCCCTTCCGGAAGTCGATGTCCGCATGCCCGCTCGCCCCGCGGCCTGTTGCCGTCACGGCATCGCTGACAAGGTTCGGCAAACAATTGGTTAAATGAGAGAACGGCCTGCCGCCCGGCGCGGCGGTCAGTCGCGGGCGTCGCCGGGCAGGACCAGCAGGACCTTGCAGGGCGCGTCCCCCTCCCGGACCAGGGCGTAGCCGGCGCGCGTGTCGAAATAGACGCCGTCCCCCGCGACCAGATGTAGCGGCGCATAGAGTTCAGAATGGAGGACCAGGGCGCCGTTCAGCACCGTCAGCCAAGCTTCGCCCTCGCCACGACGGTATCCGCCCTGCCCGTCGACCTCGGTCGCCTCGACCTCGCAGACGATCGGGGTGAAGGCCTTGCGGACGAGCTCGGCGGCCGCGACCCGGCCGCTTCCCCAGGGCAGGGCGGTCGCCTCGCCCTCCCCTGCCCGGACCACCGACCGGCGGCCGAGCGCCGCGGGCGGCGTCGGAGTCATCGTCGGGGCGCCGAGCATGCCGTCGGCCTCGGCGCCGATCAGCCGCGCCATGTCGATCTCGAGTCCCCTGCAGATGCGCAGCAGGTTCTCGTAGCTCAGGGAGGTCTGGCCGAGCTCGACCTTCGACAGCGTCGACAGGGGCACGCCCGATCGCTCGCTCAGCTGGGCGAGCGTCCAGCCGCCCGCGAGTCGAAGCTTGCGGATCGCCAGTCCAGCCTTGGCCGAAAGACGCGAGCTCATTCAACCGTTCGTACAGCGCAACCGGAGGCGCCAGAGACCATGAGTCGGCGACCGCGGATATCACCCCAAATGACTAAAGCCTCGCCCGCGGGGGGTCAGAACCCCTGCGACGCCTTCCACGCCTCGTAGCGGGCGCGGGTCTCCTCGTTGGCCGGGTAGAGGCCCGGCAGCGGCACGCCGCGTTCGACCTCGGTGACGATCCAGCCCTCGAGCCGCTCCTGCTCGACGCCCTCCTCGGCGACCTGGGCGACGAGATCGGCCGGAATCACCACGGCGCCGTCCTGGTCGGCGACGATGACGTCGTCCGGGAAGATGGCGACGCCGCCGCAGGAGACCGGCTCCTGCCAGCCGACGAAGGTGAGGCCGGCGACCGAGGGCGGCGCCGCGACTCCGGCGCACCAGACCGGCAGGCCGGTGGCCTTCACGCCGACGGCGTCGCGGACCACGCCGTCGGTGATCATCGCGGCCACGCCGCGCTTGACCATCCGGGCGCAGAGGATGTCGCCGAACACGCCGGCGTCGGTGCAGCCGAGGCCGTCGATGACCACCACCACGCCCTCCGGCATGTCCTCGATCGCCGCGCGGGTCGACCGGGGCGAGGCCCAGGACGCCGGCGTGGCCAGGTCCTCGCGGGCCGGCACGAAGCGCATCGTGAAGGCCTTGCCCACGACCCGCCCGTCGGCGGCGGCATAGGGCATGGCGCCGCGCAGCCAGACGTTCCGCAGGCCCTTCTTGAGCAGGATGGTGGTCAGGGTGCCGGTCGAGATCGTCTCGAGAGCGGCCTTGAGCTTGGGATCGAGGGACATGGCGGGACTTCCGGAAGAGAACGGACTCAGATCGAGGCGATTTGGCCGCCATCCACGCGGACGGTCGAGCCGGTGACGTAGGAGGCGCGGGCGGAGGCGAGGAAGGCGACGACGTCGGCGTACTCGCGCGGTTCGCCGTAGCGGCCGGCCGGAATGGCTCCCAGGCTGGCGGCCTCGACCTGCTCGACGGTGCGCCCCTCGCGCTCGGCCCGCTTCTCGTCGAGGAAGCGCGTGCGGTCCGTCGCGATGCGGCCGGGCACGACGATGTTGCAGGTGACGCCGTCGCGGGCGACCTCGCGGGCGAGGGTCTTGGACCAGCCGACGAGCGACAGACGAAGGGCGTTGGAGATCGCGAGATTGGCGATCGGCGCGATCACGCCGGAGGAGGTCGAAGTGATGATCCGGCCCCACTTGCGCGCGACCATGCCCGGCAGCACGCGGTCGGTGGTGGCGATGACCGAGGCGACCATGGCCTGGAACTGCGCCGCCCACAGGTCCGGAGATTGGCCGGAGGCGGTCGTCGGCGGCGGCCCGCCGGTGTTGTTGACCAGGATATCGACGCCCCCGAACGCGGTCTCGACCGCCCCGACATTGCCGTCGATGACGCCGAGGTCGGCGAGGTCCCACCTCAGCGCCAGGGCGCGGACGCCCGTCGCCTCGATGTCGCGCGCCAGGGCGTGCAGGGCCGCCTCGCTGCGGGCGGCCACCGCGACGTTGACGCCCTCGCCCGCCAGGCCGAGCGCGATGGCGCGGCCGAGACCGCTGGAGGCGCCGAGGACCAGCGCCGTCTTGCCGGAGATGCCGAGATCCATGGTCGTCCTTCCTAGGCGGCGCGGCTGTCGAATCGGGCGAGCCGGGCCAGCAGATAGTCCACCTCCGCCCGCGCACGGTCCGTCAGCGCCTGGGCGGGTTTGCGCTGGTGGTCGCCGGCGATCACCCCGCGCTTCTTCAGGATGTACTTGCGGACCGCCAGGCCGACCCCCTGCTGGTGCTCGTAGCGCAGCAGCGGCAGGTGGGCGTCAAACAGGTCGTGCGCGGCGTCGCGGCGGCCGGCGCGAGCGTGCTCGACCAGCTCCACCAGCATGTCCGGGAAGGCGTAGCCGGTCATGGCCCCGTCCGCCCCGCGCTCGGTCTCGAAGTCGAGGAACAGGCCGCCGTTGCCGCACAGGATCGAGATCGGCCGCATCGAGCCGTCGGCCTGGAAGCCGCGCAGCGCCGTGATCTTCTCAAGGCCCGGCCAGTCCTCGTGCTTCAGCATCACGCAACTGGGGTTGTCCTGCACGATCCGGCGGATGACGCCCGGCGTCATCTGGACCGTCAGCGTCAGCGGATAGTCCTGCAGCACCCAGGGCGTGTCGCGGCCGACCGCCTCGGCGGCGGCGGCGAAGTAGCCGACGATCTGGTCGTCGGTGCGCAGGTTCGGCGGCGAGCCGATCATCACCCCCGCCGCGCCGACATCCATCACCGCCCTCGCCAGCGAGCCCATGGCGGCGAAGCCGGGCGCGGAGACGCCGACGACCACCGGCAGATCGGTCCGGCGGATGACCCGGGTGGCGAAGGCCAGCGCCTCGGCGGCGTCCAGCTTGGGCGCTTCGCCGAGGATGCCGAGGATCGTCAGGCCATCGACGCCCACCTGCTCGTAGAAGTCGACCATCCGGTCCGTCGACTCCAGGTCGACCGCGCCATCGGGCGTGAACGGCGTCACCGCGATGGCGTAGACGCCGCGCGAGCTTTCGTTGAAGGGCATGGCCGGGCTCTCAGTGGGCGGGAGACGGAAGCGCGCGGGCGACGCCCTCGCGGCGGGAATCGGCGCCGCCGACGAGCACGCCGTCGACGATCATCACGCCATGGATCCCGCTCTCCTCGCCGGCGCCGCGCTTCACCTCGACGCCGCGCGCCTTCAGGCCCTCGACGACGCCCGGCGCGAACCGGTGGGCCTCGCCGTTGAAGTCGGGACCGCGGGCGACGAGGTTCGGTAGATCGATCGCCTGCTGCATGGGCAGCTTCCAGTCGAGCACGCCGACCAGCGTCTTGGCGACGTAGGCGGGGATGGCGTTGCCCCCCGGCGAGCCGACCGCGCCGACGAACCGCCCCTGGCGGTCGAGGATGATCACCGGCGTCATCGACGAACGCGGCCGCTTGCCGCCGGCCACGGCGTTGGCGGCGGGCGCGCCGTCCTTCTCGTTCGGACTGAAGGAGAAGTCGGTCAGCTGGTTGTTGAGGAAGAAGCCCTCCACGACGCGGCCCGAGCCGAAGTACGACTCCACCGTGGTGGTCATCGAGACTACGTCCCCCTCGGCGTCGACGATGACGAAGTGGGTCGTGCCGGCCGGCTCGTCGGTCCTGTCGATCCCGGCCATGCGTGCGCCCGCGGGCTTTCCGGCCCGGGGCGGCTCGCCCGCCCGCGCGCCGATCAGGCGGACGCGCTGGTCGAGGTAGGCGGGATCGAGCAGACCCGCGACCGGCACCGGCACGTAGCGCGGATCGCCGACATAGCGGTCGCGATCGGCGTACATCACCCGGCTCGCCTCGGCGAACAGGAACCAGGCCTGGGGATCGTCCGGACCGCGGCGGTCGATGTCGGTCCGCTCCAGCAGTCCCATCAGCTCGAGCAGCCCCACGCCGCTGGCCGGCGGCGAGGGCACGCAGATCACATAGACGCGGTAGGGCTTGCACAGCGCCGGGATCTCCTGCGGCCGGTAGCCGGCGAGGTCCTTCAGCGTCATGGCTCCGGGATAGGGCGCGGCGGTCGTGCGGGCCACGATCTTCTCGGCGATCGGACCGGCGTGAAGCACGCGCGCGCCCTCGGCCGCCATCCGCCGCATGACGGCGGCGTAGGCCGGATTGCGGTAAAGGTCCCCGGCCTGCAGCACCCCGCCGTCGGGCCGGGAGAACAGCGTCCTGGCGTCCGGCGCCTTGCCGTCGGCGGTGTATCTGGCGATGTAGCCAGCCAGACGCGGCGTCACCGCGAAGCCTTCATCGGCTGTCCGGGCGGCGTCGTCGAACAGCGCGTTCCAGGGCAGCTTGCCGTAGCGCCCGTGCACGGCCTCGAGCACCGCCATCGCCCCGGGAACGCCGGTGGCGCGGCCGCTGCGGATCGCCTCCGGACGCTTCAGCGGCGCGCCGTCGTCGTCGAGAAACATCGTCGGACTCGCCCCTGCGGGGGCGGTCTCGCGACCGTTCCAGGCCGTCACCTCGCCCGTCCGGGCGTCGTAGTGCATCACGAAGCCGCCGCCGCCGATGCCGCTGGACTGCGGCTCGACCAGGCCCAGCATCACCTGCACGGCGACAGCGGCGTCCGCCGCACTGCCCCCGCGGCGAAGGACGGCGAGGCCGGCTTCCACGGCCATCGGATTGGCGGCGGCCACGAAGCCGCCGTGCGTCGGGGACGCGGCCGAGACGGTGGACGGCGCGGCGCCGGCGACCGGCGGCGACGCACCGGCTGGTCCCGAGGCGAGAATCGCGAGGACGGCGAGCCCGGCGACCGTCCTGCGCAGCGGGCCGATCACGGCGCCACCGCCAGGGCGCCCGGACGGCGCGGATCAGCCGCCCCGAGGTAGAGGCCCTTGTCGATCATGATGGACTGGGCGCTGCCCATGGTCTCGGCGGTTTTCACGGGATGCCCCCTGGCGCGCAGCGCAGCGACGGTGTCGGGATTGAAGTTGGGCTCGACTTCCAGCGTGTCGGTCGCGGCCTGGAAGATGCGCGGCTGGTGCGTCGCCTCGGCCACGTTGAGGTCGAAGTCGATGACGTTGACGATCACCTGCAGCACCGTGTCGATGATGGTGCTGCCGCCCGGCGTGCCGGTGATCAGCCAGGGCCTGCCCTCCTTGAAGATGATGGTCGGCATCATCGTCGAGAGCATCCGCTTGCCGGGCTGCATGGCGTTCAGCGGCGCCGGTTCGCCCCGCTCGGCGGCGCGGAAGGCCTGTTCATGGCTGTAGTTGTTCATCTGGTTGTTGAGGACGAAGCCCGCCCCCTCGACCATCACGCCCGAGCCGAAGTCCGCCCCCAGGGTGTAGGTCGTCGAGACCACGTTCCCGGCCGCGTCGGCGACGCTGTAGTGGGTGGTGCTCGGGCTCTCGAACTTCCATGGGTCGCCGGCGCCGAGGACCTTCGCCGGCTGCGCCCTTTCGACGTCGATCCGCCTGGCCTGCTCGGCGGCGTAGGCCTTGGACACGAACCCCTGCAGCGGCGACTTCACGAAGTCGGTGTCGCCGAGGAAGCGATAGCGGTCGGCGTAGGCCATCTTCATGGTCTCGGACATCACGTGCAGCGCTCCCGAGGAGCCGGCGCCGCCCAGCGCCTTCAGGTCGAAGTGCTCGAGCACGTTCAGCATCTGCAGCAGGGTGGCCCCGCCCGCGCTGGCCGGCGGCGTGGTCGCCACGGTGTAGCCGCGATAGGTCCCCATCAGCGGCTCGCGCACCACCGGCCGGTAGGCCGCGAGGTCCTCCATCGTGATCAGCCCGCCGTTCGCCTTCATGTCGGCGACGAAGCGCCGCGCGATCTCGCCCCGGTAGAAGGCGTCGGCCCCGTGGTCGGAAATCTGCTGGAGCGACCAGGCGAGGTCGGGCTGCTTCAGGACCTCGCCGGCTTTGTAGAGTTCGCCGCCGGGCTTGTAGAACGCCTTCTGGCCGGCGGCGCTCTCGGTCATCCGCTCCTGCGCCCAGCTGAACACGAAGGCTTCGTCGGGGCTAAGGACGACGCCGTCGGCGGCCAGCCGGACGGCCGGGGCGACGACGTCCTTCCACGGCAGCCTGCCGTAGCGCTGGTGCGCCAGGGCCAGGCCGGCGACCGTGCCCGGGACGGCCGGGGCGCGGTAGCCGCGGGAGGCGCGCGGGCTCTCCTCGCCGTCGCGGTTGACGAACATGTCGGGTCGGGCGGCCCTGGGCGCGACCGAGCGGAAGTCGATCACGATGGTCTTCTTCGTGGCCGCGTCGTGCACCATCATGAAGCCGTCGCCGCCGATGTTGCCGGCCCGCGGCAGGGTCACCGCCAGCGCGAAGCCGACGGCCACGGCGGCGTCGACCGCGTTGCCGCCCTTGCGCAGGATGTCCGCCCCCACATGGCTGGCGATCTCGTTCTGACTGACCACCATGCCGCGCGTGCCGACCACAGGGTGGTGGATCGACGGGTACTCGAGCAGCTGCTTTCGCTGCGGCTGGGCCTGGGCATAGGCCGGCGCGAGCGGCGCCGAAGCCAGGGCGACGGCGGCGAGGCCGGCGACGAGGGACTGGAAGAGCCTGCGCATGCGATCAGACGTCCTTGGCTGACTTGTACTCGTCGACGTCGATCTCGTTCTCCCAGCGCGCCACGGCGGTGGCGATCGAGAGGTCGCAGGTGACGTTCGGCACCGTGCGGATCATGTCGAGGATGCGGTCGAAGGGCAGGATGAAGCCGACGATGATCGCCGTCTGGGCCGGCCCGATGTTGATGGCCGCGAGCACGGCGGCGAGCACGAACAGCGAGCCCGACGGCACCGGCGCCACCCCCATGGCCACAATGGTGATGATCACCGCCACCATCGCGTACTGCGCCAGTTCCAGATGCATGCCGAAGGCCTGCACGGCGAACATGGTCAGCATGCCGATGTACATCGCCGTGCCGTCCATCCCGATGGTCGCGCCGAGCGGCAGGACGGTCGAGGTCACCGGCGGCTTGATGCCGAGATTGTCCTCGGCCACCCGGATCGCGACCGGCAGCGCGGCGGAGCTGGAGGAGGTGGAGAAGCCGACCATGATCGCGTCCGCCACCCCGCGATAGAACGGAACCAGCGGCAGCCAGGCCAGCACGCGCACGATCGTACCATGGGTGACGAAGGTCTGGATCAGGGCCCCGGTCAGGACGCACAGCGCCAGCTTGAAGACGTGGATGAAGGTCTCCGGCCCGTTCTTGCCCATGACCACGGCGATCAGGGCGAAGACGCCGAACGGCGCGGTCTCCATCACGAAGCCGACGACGCGCAGCATCACTTCCGACCCCGACCGGAGCACCCTGGCGACCGGTTCGCCGTCCTTGCCGGCGACGATGGTGGCGGCGCCGATGACGAAGGCGAAGAAGATGATGGCCAGGGTCTCGCCCTCGGCCATGGCCTTGATGGGGTTGAGCGGCACGATGCCGAGGAACAGCTCGGCGGGGGCCTTCGGGGTGGCCACGGCCTGGGGCGCGACGTCCTGGAAGTCGGCCCCGACGCCCGGCGCGAACAGGGTGCCCAGCGTGAGGCCGATGGTGACCGCGACCAGCGTGGTCATCACGTACATGCCGATGGTCTTGGCGCCGATGCTGCCGAGGCGGCGGGTGTCGCCGAGCTGGGCCACCCCCGAGGCGATGATCATGAAGATCAGCGGCACCACGGCCATGCGGATCAGGCGGACGAAGATGTCGCCGATCCACTTGATCGATTCCGCGCCCGGGCCCCAGAGGTAGCCGACCACGCCGCCGAGGACGAGGGCGCCGAGGATCCTCTGCCACAGAGGGATCGCGAACCACCAGCCGAGCGGCCCCCTGCGGCGGGGCGCCTCTTCCGGCGGCGGGGAAAGGGTCTGAGGGGTGTCAGTCATCGGGAGCACTCCGGATGGACGGGACGGCGCAGGCCCTTGCCGGCGAGCGCCGAGGTCGGACGTCCATCTTCGATCGCGATGCGGCCGTTGACGAGCACCCAGCGCGCCCCCGTCGCGAGCCGCGTGGGATGTTCGTAGTCGGCCCGGCTCGAGAACGCTTCAGGATCGAAGGCGACCACGTCCGCGTACTGGCCCGGCTTCAGATAGCCGCGGTCAGCGATGCGCAGGGCGTCGGCGGCGAGGCCGGAGCTGCGACGCACGAACTGCTCGGGCGTGAGCAGCCTCCCGCCGGTGACGAAGCGGGTCCAGGCCAGCGGGAACGTGCCGTACTTGCGCGGATGGCCGGTGCTGCCGTCCGAGCCGGTCATCACCCACGGGCGGACGGCGAAGGCGGCGACGTCGGCGTCGGCCATGTTGAAGCTGGCGACGGCGGCGTCGCCTTCGTCGCGGATGATGCGGATGGCCGCCTCGACCGGCGACACGCCCCAGGCCGTCGCGATCTCCCCCAGCCGCCGGCCGGCGTGCGGGCCGCTGGTCAGCAGCAACGACATCGGCCCCCCGCGCCGGCGGAGATTGTCGGCCATCTCGGCGACCAGGCGGTCGCGAAGGGCCGGGTCGGCCAGCCGCTGGTTCTGCCGCGCCTTGCCGCCGTCCTTGGCCCAGATCGGAACCAGGGCGTTGCCCAGATGGGTGCCGGAGGCCAGCCACGGATACTGGTCGGCGGTCACCTCGCGGCCCCTGGCGATCTCGGCCTCGATGCGCGCGATCACAGCGGGCGCCTGGCCGTGGACGTCGACGCCGAGCGCCTTGATGTGGGCGAAGTGGACCGGCATGCCGGCCTCGCGGCCGATCAGCAGCGCCTCGTCGACGGCCGCCAGAAGTCCGACGTTGTCACTGCCCTCGTCACGCAGGTGGCTGTCGTAGACGCCGCCGCGCCGACCCGCCTCGCGGGCCAGGGCGATGACCTCCGCGGTCTTCGAGAAGCTCTGCGGGGCGTAGTAGAGGCCGGTCGAGAAGCCGATCGCCCCCTCGCACATGGCGCCGGCGACGAGCGCCTTCATGCGGGCGAGTTCGTCTCCGGTCGGATCGCGGGCGGCGTCTCCGACGACCGCCCGGCGCACCGCGCCGAACCCGACATAGGCGGCGACGTTGACCCCGACCCCGCGACGGTCGAAGCGGTCGAGCGCGGCCGCTACCTCCGGCTTGCCGTCGCCGTCGTTGCCGATGACGACGGTGGTCACCCCCTGGGCCAGATAGTTGAGGCTGGCCCGCCGGGCCGCGTCGTCGGCGTTCAGGTCGGCGCCCGCGTGGGTGTGGGGGTCGATGAAGCCCGGGGCCACGACCAGGCCGGTCGCGTCGATGATCCGCTCCGCCGTCAGCGTCGCGCCGTCGCCGACGAACACGATCCGGTCGCCCGCGACGCCGACGTCCGCCCGACGGGCGGGCGCGCCGGCCCCGTCGATGACCTGCCCCCCGCGGAGGAGCAGGTCGAGGCGGGGGTTTGTCGCCTCGACCGCCCCGCCGTGCGAGCCGGCGAGGGTCAGCGCGGCCGCCAGGGCCAGGCCGATCCACGGCGGACGCACTTCGAGCGCTCCTCGGCGCGGGCGCCGGACCATCACCACACTCCCAGACCGTGGACCCGCTAGAAGCGCTTGCGGATCGAGGCGTACCAGTTGGCGCCGCGCGGCGAGTGGAGCTCGCCCAGGAACCCGAGTTCGGAGTCGGCCAGCGGCGGCATCTCGTTGAAGATGTTCCGGCCGCCGAAGCGGATCCGCGTGCCGTCCATCCAGCCGTCCCGGAAGGTGTACTGGACGTACAGGTTGTGGGTCTGCATCGAGTCGACCCGCCACAGGGTGCCGTCGGCCAGGGACGCGCTGGTGTCGTTCACCTCACCCACGAACGAGGTGAAGTAGCCCGCGCCCCAGTTGCCCTTCCGCCAGGTGACCGTCGCCGACCAGCGCCACTCGGGACGGCCGTTCTGCTCGATCAGGCTCTCGGCGCCGGGGATGGTGATGCTGGCGTCGATGAGTCCGGCTTCCTGGGCGTCGAGCAGCACCTGCTGCTCCGGCCCCGGCGTCTGGAAGAAGGTCAGCAGCTTGGCGGCGTTGACCTTGACGTCGAAGTCGCCCAGCGGCGTGTCGTCGATCGAGTAATAGACGCCGACATCCAGACCCTCGACCTCGCGCGGGCCGAGGTTGCGGTAGTTGTCCGTCACCGAGACGACACGGCCCGCCGGGGTCAGGCCGGCCGCGGCGAAGTCGGCCAGTTCCTGGGCGCTGAGCAGGGCCACATCCGAGCGGACGACGTTGGGGTTCACCGGCATGGCCGGGTCGTTCACCACGCGCAGCAGGTAGTCCAGGGTCAGCGCGTTCGCGTCGCCGAACAGGCCGATGATGTTGTCCTGCTCGACGCTCCAGTAGTCCACCGTCAGGGTCAGGCGGCCGTAGTCACGCGGAATGAAGGTGGACTCAAAGGTCACGCCCGCGGTGAAGTTCTCGGAGTCCTCCGGCGCCAGGTCCTTGCTTCCCGACCGGTTGCTGACCACCGACACCGACGAGCTGCAGGCGTCGAAGTTGGCGATGACGCCGTTCCGTTCCTGGACCTCGCAGCGGATCCAGTCGGTGCGGCTGTTGCTGCGCTGGATGCCTTTTTCGTAGAGCTGGGGCAGGTTCGGAGCGCGGAACCCTTCCGACCAGGCGGTTCGGAACTGCAGGAAGTCGACCGGCCGCCAGGACAGCGCCACCTTCGGCTTCGTCGTGCTGCCGAAGACGCTGTAGTTCTCGTACCGGGCCGCCAGCTGCAGGTCGAGCGAGTAGACCAGCGGGATGTTCATGTCCCGCGACACCAGCGGAACCGCGAACTCAAGCCAGGTCGACTGTACGTTGCGGGCGCCGGAGGTGTCCGGCGTCGGGCTGACGCCCATCACGTCGCTGCCGGTCGTGACCCCGGCGAGGTCCGTGAAGGTGACGGTGCCGTCGAGCCGCTTGTCGCGGTCGTCGCCGTAGGTTTCGCGGCGCAGCTCGACGCCCGCCGCCACGCCGACGTCGCCGCCGGGCAGGCTGAACAGGTCGGGCCGGGAGACCTTGAAGTCCCACAGCGCCATGGAGGTGTGCGACTTGCGCGTCACAGGGACCATGAAGCTGTTGATCACCGAGCGCGGATTCGGCGACGAGTCGCCTTCGCTCGGGTTGTCCGGGTCGCCGCCCGTGAACGGATTGTAGGCGGTGTCGTCGGTCCGCGAGAGCGCCGCCTGGAACAGCGTCAGGCTCGGCGACCGCATGGTGTCCTCGGTCTCGGCGCGCGAATAGAGGAAGGCCGTTTCCCAGTCCCACTCGCGCCAGTCGCCGCGCAGTCCGGCGAGGTAGCGGGTGACGGTCTGGTCGACTTCGTAGTCCTGGTTGCCGGCGTCGACCAGGCGGTAGTCGATCAGCTCCAGCGGCACGCCGGAGGACGCGACGCCGGTCAGCAGGGGCAGGCGGTTGACGCTGCCCGTCGGGCCGAAGGGGTTCCAGTAGCCGGTGGCCGGCACGATCACCCGCTGGCTCGCCAGGGTCGTCTCCTGCTCGCGCTGGGACCATGATTTCGAGGCGTACACGCCGGCCTCGCCGAAGAACTCGACGCCGTTGTCGAACTCATGGTTCACGAACGAGAACAGGTTGAAGCGGTCGATCTCGCCCCAGAGCGTACGGCCCTCGTTGGTGTTGTAGCGCAGGTTCTCGTCGCTGCTGACCGTCGACAGCGAGCTGTTGTCGAAGCAGACGCCGCCGGCGAGCGGCACGATGCAGCCCTCGTTGGTCGCGGGCTGGACGTGGAAGATGCCGCTCGAGGTCATCGACACGCCGTTGTAGCTGGCCGTGGTCGTCGAGTTGGCGAAGCTGTTGGTGAGGCGCTGGAACTCGGCCCACGGCGTGTCCGTCGCCGTGTTGCGGAAATCGGTGTCGCCGATCCAGGCCGTCCGCTTCACCAGGGGGCGAAGGTCGGACGTCCGCGAGAAGGCGCGGTCAGCCGTCCACAGCGGATCGCGGTGCGTGTAGCTGCCGAACACCGAGATGTTGCTGGCGCCGCCGTTGAAGTCGTGGCCCCACTCGAAGCCGAGATCGAACTCCTCCTGGTGGGAGTCCTCGGTGCGGGTGTACTCCGCATCGACCGTGAACCCGTCGAAGCTGGACTTGAGCACCGTGTTGATGACGCCGGCCACGGCGTCGGTGCCGTAGATGGCCGCGGCGCCGTCGCGCAGCACTTCCACGCGACGCACGCCCTTCACCGGAATGGCGTTGGTGTTGACGGTGGCGACCGGCACCAGGTTCTCCACCTGGATCGCCGGGTGCAGGACCATGCGGCGGCCGTTCAGCAGCATCAGGGTGTTGCCGGTGCCGAGGCCCCGCAGGTTGATCGAGGCGGTGTCGCCGCGGGCGTCGTTGATGCCGCCGGCCGAGCGGGCCTCGTTGAAGCTGACGTCGCCGGCCTGCGGGATCGAGCGGAACAGGTCATCGCCCGTGACCGCGCCGGTGGCCTCGATGTCCGCGGTCTCCATGACCGTGACCGGAAGGACGTCGGTGACCTTCGCGCCCTTGATGTTGGAGCCGACGACGGTGATCGCCTCGACTTCCGTGCCGTCGGCGGCCTCGCCCGGCGCGGCGTCCTGGGCGAAGGCGGCGCCGGCGAGCAGCGACGAGGCGGCGCCGGCGAGCAGCGCCGACTTCAGACCTTGCGAGATGAACGTGCGGGACATGCCCTTAAACCCCCATATTTGCGCGCGGATCGGACCTTCCGCCCCTGTCTCCGCCATCCCGGAAGGATCGACGTTCGTCCGACCACAGCCAATAACCTTCGCGTTTCCGTTGGTTCGGAAAGTCATAGCCGTGCGTTATGCAACTCATCCGGGTTCGCCCCAGAATCCCCTGGCCGGCGGCGTCATCCAGCCGCCCTCGACACGGACCCCGCAGGGCCAGTCCCCGGCCAGCCACCAGGGTCCGTCAAGGTCGGCGAAATCGCTGCTACCGGCGATATGAAGCGCCGGCGCGATGCCCAGCGACGAGCACACCATGCAGCCGGTCATGATGGTGAAGCCGAGCTCGCGCCCCTTGCGCAGCAAGGCCATGGCCTCGGTCAGACCGCCGGCCTTGTCGAGCTTGATGTTGATGGCCTGGTACCGGTCCCGCAGGTCGTCCAGCTGATCAGCCGTGTGCGCGGACTCGTCGGCGCAGACCGGGGCCGGCGGCTCGAACCCGGCCAGGGCCGCATCGGCCTCGGCGGGCAGCGGCTGCTCAATCAGGGCGATATTCATCCGGCGCAGCAGAGGCGAGACGTCGCGCAGGATGTCGATCGTCCAGCCTTCGTTCGGATCGATGATCAGTCGTGACCGAGGCGCCGCCTGCCCCACGGCGGTCAGACGCTGTTCGATCAGCTCGCCGTCCAGCTTCACCTTGACCAGCGGCGCCTCGGCCAGGGCTTGGGCGGCCGCGCCCATCGCCTCGGGCTCGTCCAGGCTGACCGTCACCGCACAGGCGAGCCGGTCGGGTCGGGGCAGTCCCGTCATCGCGGCGACGGATCGCCCGGTCTCGCGGGCCCGCAGGTCCCACAGGCCGCAGTCCAGCGCGTTGCGGGCGGCGCCGGGCGCCAGCAGGGC
>CALKHU010000062.1 GCA_937991555.1 uncultured Caulobacter sp. | reverse complement strand
TGAACATCTTCGGCGGCTTCCTGGTCACCCAGCGCATGCTGGCCATGTACAAGAAAAAAGAGCCCGCCAAGGGCAAGAGCGGCCACTAGAGCGCGCGCGGGGGAATCCAGACCATGAACGCCAACATCGCCGCCCTGCTCTACATCGCCTCGGGCGTGCTCTTCATCCTGGCGCTGCGCGGGCTCTCCAGCCCGACGACCAGCCAGGCCGGCAACCGCAACGGCATGATCGGCATGGCCATCGCCGTGGGCGTCACCCTCGCCACCCTGTGGGGCGAGGGCAAGCTCGACCCGGTCACGCTGGGCCTCATCGTCGGCGGCGTGGCCATCGGCGGCGTCGTCGGGGCGGTCATCGCCCGCAAGGTCGCCATGACCTCGATGCCGCAGCTGGTCGCCGCCTTCCACAGCCTGGTCGGCATGGCCGCCTGTCTCGTCGCCGTGGCCGCCATCTACACGCCCGAGGCCTACGGCATCGCCGAGCCGAACGGCCACATCCACCTGCAGTCGCTGATCGAGCTGGCCGTCGGCCTGGCCATCGGCGCCATCACCTTCACCGGCTCGGTGATCGCCTTCGCCAAGCTGAACGGCAACATGTCGGGCGCGCCGATCCTGCTGCCGGCCCGCCACCTGCTGAACATCGTCATCGCGCTGGCCATCGTCGCCCTGACGGTGCTGCTGGTGATGAGCGGCGGCGAGGCGAAGTGGGCCTTCTGGGCCATCTTCGCCCTCAGCCTGCTGATCGGCGTCACGCTGATCATCCCGATCGGCGGCGCCGACATGCCGGTCGTGGTGTCGATGCTGAACAGCTACTCGGGCTGGGCGGCGGCGGCGCTGGGCTTCACGCTGCAGAACGTCACCCTGATCATCACCGGCGCGCTGGTCGGCTCGTCCGGCGCCATCCTCAGCTACATCATGTGCAAGGGGATGAACCGCAGCTTCATCTCGGTGATCCTCGGCGGCTTCGGCGCCGATGATGCGGCCGCGGCCTCCGGCGGCCGGGTCGAGACCCGCCCGGTGAAGCAGGGCAGCGCCGACGACGCGGCCTTCATCATGAAGAACGCCAGCAAGGTCATCATCGTCCCGGGCTACGGCATGGCCGTCAGCCAGGCGCAGCACGCCCTGCGCGAAATGGCCGACAAGCTGAAGGAAGAGGGCGTGGAGGTGAAGTACGCCATCCACCCCGTCGCCGGCCGTATGCCGGGCCACATGAACGTGCTGCTGGCCGAAGCCAACGTCCCCTACGACGAGGTCTTCGAGCTGGAGGACATCAACGCCGAGTTCCCGACCGCCGACGTGGCCTTCGTGATCGGCGCCAACGACGTCACCAACCCGGCCGCCAAGACCGACCCCTCAAGCGCCATTTTCGGCATGCCGATCCTGGACGTCGAGAAGGCCCGCACCGTGCTGTTCGTGAAGCGCGGCATGTCCAGCGGCTACGCCGGCGTCGAGAACGAGCTCTTCTTCCGCGACAACACCATGATGCTGTTCGCGGACGCCAAGAAGATGGTCGAAGGGATCGTGAAGGGGCTCTAGGCCTTCGTCAGCGACCTGTCGCCGAGGGCGGCCGCCGTCTGGCGTGACGGCGGCCGTTTTCGTTGGACGAACCGCCTGGGGCTTCGCAATCTGTTCGCGCGGCGGCGCTGGGCGTCGCGTCCTGGACGGGGGGGCGAGATGACCCAATCAAGACTCGGCAGGCTGGCGATGGCCGGCGCTGCGCTGCTGGCCCTCGGCGCTCTCTCCGCCTGCGCCGCCCAGCCTCCGGGCACGCCCGGCGCGCCGGCCTTCTGGTCGGGTCTCTGGCACGGCCTCGTGGCCCCGATCGCCTTCGTCGTCAGCCTGTTCAACGACGAGGTCCGGATGTACGCCTTTCCCAACGACGGGCGGTGGTACGATTTCGGCTTCCTGCTCGGCATCTCCTGCTGGGGCGGCGGCGCGGCCGCCAGCCGCTAGCGAAGGAGTTCCAGCTTGGCTGCCGAACCCAAGACCCGCCCCACCACCGCGTCCGTCGAGGCCTTCCTCGACGCCGTCGACCATCCCGGCCGCCGTGAGGACGGCAAGGTGGTCGCGAAAATGCTGGAGGCGGTCACCGGGGAGCGACCGGTGATGTGGGGGCCGAGCATCGTCGGCTATGGCAGCTGCCGGATGTCCACGGGCGACTGGCCGATCGTCGGCTTCTCACCCCGCAAGGCCAACATGGTGCTCTATGTCCTGATGGGTGACGCCGACCAGGGCGACCTGCTCGCCCGGCTGGGCCCGCACAGGACCGGGAAGTCCTGTCTTTACATCGGCCGCCTCTCTAGCGTGGACGGGGACGTGCTCCGCCAGCTGGCCGAACGGTGCGTGGCGACCATGCGGGCGAAGTACCCCGCCTGAACCGATCCTCAACAAATCCGGCGCACAAGAGGGGCTTCGCATCAGCGATCCCGGCGGTCGCCCGCGGATGACGCCATGCTGGCGGACAGATCAAGAGCCTTCCCGGCCAATCCATCACCGCCTGTAGGGTTGAATATTAACACCTGCCCCAGTAAATGGGCGCGCTCCTCGACATAATGTCGCCAGGATGGGCCAGCATATCCGGCCCGAGTTCACAAAACTGAACGTCGAAGCTGGTGCGTCAGACCTCGTCGCACCCCGCAGAAAGCTCGACAGCACATTACGAGGCCGAACATTGTTCCGTGAATTGCTTGCACGCGAAAGCCGCCTGCCGCCGATTATCGGCGTCGGCCTCGCCGCCGTCCTGATGGGTTCGGTCGCCGTCGCGACCGCCCAGGCCAGCCTGCCCACGCGTGAAGAACGCGCGAGCGCGGCGTCGGCTCCCGAGCCCGCGCCGGAGATGGACGAGGCCGTCGCCGCTCACCGGGCGATGCCCAAGTACTTCTTCATCTCGCCGCTGGCCGGCCACGCGGTGAATTCGCCGTTCGGCATGCGCAAGATGCCGTGGGAGGAAGGCGGGCGCCTCCACGAGGGCGTCGACATCGCCGCCCCGGCTGGAACCCCCGTTCGCGCCACCACGGCCGGCGTCATCGTCCGCAGCGGCGTGGACGGCGGCTACGGCCGTTTCGTCGAGATCCGCCACGCCAACGGCATGACCTCCCTCTACGCCCACCTCGGCCGGCTCGCGGGTCTCAAGAAGGGCGCCTACGTCAAGGCGGGCGCGATCGTCGGGCATGTCGGGTCCAGCGGCCGTTCGACCGGATCGCACCTGCACTTCGAAATTCGCCACCTGGGCCGGCCGCTCAACCCGACCGCCTTCATGGGGCGGGTGTTCCAGACCGAGGCCGACCTGCCGCTGACCGAGGCGGCGCGCGTCTCGCGGCGCGTCCGCGTGGCGCAGGTCTCCAACTGGCCGACCGAGATCCTGGCCCGCAGGAAGGCCCGGGAAGCCGCGGCCGGAACGGTGTCGGTCGCCGACGCCGGACGCGGCCGGGTCAGGGCTGTCATCCAGCCCGGCGGCGCGGGCGCTTCGCCGGCCGCGTCCCCGGCGCCCGCGCCCGCCGCGCCCCATGCACCGTCCGCCTCGGCCGCGACGGATGCGGCGACGGCCGCCGCCGCGCACGAAGCCATCTCCACGGCGAACTGACTCCGGCCCCTTTCCCGGGGCCGCGACTTCACTAGACTGGACGCATGCTGAAGCTCGTCCTGCGGGGGGCGGCGGGCCTTGCCCTCGCGCTCGTCTCCTTCATCGCCATCGGAGGCCTGATGTCCGCCGCCAGCCAGCCGCCGCTGCGCGGCCGAATGATCGACATCGGCGGCCGCGCGCTGCACATGGTCTGCGCCGGTCCCGAGCGGGCCGGTCCTGTCGTCGTGCTCGAAGCCGGCGCCTTCGGCCTTTCGGCCGACTGGGGCGCGGTGCAGGCCCGGCTGGCGGGTCAGGGGATCCGGTCCTGCGCCTACGACCGCGCCGGCCTCGGACGGTCGCAGCCCGGCCCCGCGCCCCGCGACGGGCTGGCGGTGGCCGGCGACTTCGAGAAGATGCTGGCCGCCTCCGGGGAAGCCGGTCCCTACATCTATGTCGGCCATTCGATGGCGGGGCTGTACGCGCGGCTGTTCGCCGGCCGCAATCCCGATCGTGTCGCCGGCGTGGTGCTGGTCGACGCCGCGCCGCCGGAAGCGTCCCGCCATCCGCTGGCGGCGAAGTGGATCGGCCGTTTCGCCGCGGCCTCCAGGGCGGCGGGCTGGGGCGCGTCGATCGGGCTCTTCAAGCCGGTCGCGCCCTGGATGGGCGATCGTATCGGTCTGCCCGCCGAAGCGGCGCGCGACAAGCGCCGCGCCTTCGCCTCCGGGGCCCACAATCGCTGGTCCGCGGAGGAGGTCACGCAGTGGATGGCCGCCTCGCGCCAGGCCCTGGATCTGCCCGGCTTCGACCCGGCCATGCCCGTCGCGGTCGTGACCGCGGGGCCGTTGAAAGGGCGCGAGGACTGGAAGGCCATCCAGGCCTCGCCGGCCAGGGCCTCGGCCAGGGGCTACGTCCAGCATGTCGACGGCGCCGGCCACGCCACGCTGCTGGGCGAGACCCACGCGGACGAGATCGTGAAGGCCGTGCTCTTCGTCAGGGACGCGGCGGCGACTAAGAGTTAGGGCCCGGTATCGATTCGAGGCCCCGATGGACGCGGCGCTGCAGCTCGAGGGTGTGACCAAGCGCTACGGCGCCTTCACCGCCGTCGACAATCTCTCCTTCGCCGCCCGACGGGGCCGGATCCTCGGCTTTCTCGGCCCGAACGGGGCGGGCAAGACCTCGACCATCCGGATGGTGCTGGGCCTCGTCGCGCCGTCCGCCGGCCGGATCGACGTGCTGGGCGCGCCGGACGCACGATCCGTGCGGGAGCGGATCGGTTTCCTGCCGGAGGAACGCGGGCTCTACCGGCGCATGACGCCGCTGGACGCCATCGTCTTTCTCGGCGGTCTCAAGGGTGTGCCGCGCGCCGAATGCCGCAGGCGGGCCCTGGCGCTTCTGGAGGAGCAGGGGCTCGGCCATGCAGCGCGGCGCCAGATCCGGAATCTCTCCAAGGGCATGGCCCAGAAGGTCCAGCTGATCAGCGCCATCGTTCATGAGCCCGAGCTGGTCATCCTCGACGAGCCGTTCAGCGGTCTGGATCCGGTGAACCAGCAGGCGCTGGAGGCGGTCATCCGCGGACTCGCGGCCCGGGGCGCGACGGTGGTGTTCTCGACCCACGTCATGCAGCACGCCGAGCGGCTGTGCGACCACGTCGTGCTGCTCGCCAAAGGCCGCAAGGTGTTCGACGGGACGGTGGCGGAGGCGCGATCGCACGCGCCCCGGGCCCTGGTTCTCGAGGGCGGCGTCGACCGCGCCGCGGTGGCCGCCCTTCCCGGTGTGGAGCAGGTCGTCGTCGAGACCGCCGAAACGGGCGCCAGCCGCTACACCGCCGCCCTGTCGAGGGGAGCGGCGGGGCAGGACGCGCTGAAGGCCGCCTTCGCCGCCGGCCTCGACATCTCCCGCTTCGAGTTGCGCGAGCCGACCTTGCACGACGCCTTCATCACCCTGACCGGCGGAGAGGGCGCATGATCCGGCTGCTCAAGATCGCGGCGCGCGAGTACGGCGCCTACGTCCGCACGGTGGGGTTCTGGCTTTCGATGCTGCTGATGCCTGTCGTCGGCGGGGCGGCCTTCTCCGCGCCGGCGCTGCTCGAGCGCAATGCGCCGCCGCCGTCGATCGCCATCATTGACCAGACCGGCCAGGCCTTCACCGCGCCGGTCATCGAGGGGATGAAGGCCTCGCGCGGCGATGCGGCCAAGGCGCGGATCGTGGATGTGACGGTGCGTGACGACGTACCGATCGACGTCCAGATTCGGACCTGGCTGGGCAAGACCAGCGAAGGCGGGGGAAATCTTACCGCCGTCGCCGTCATCCACGGCGGCGGCGACACGGTGGCGGTCGACTTCTGGAGCAACAACCTCGTCGATTCGTCCCTTGAGCGCGGCTTCACGGCGGCCGTGGCCGAGGTGCTGCAGGCGCGACGGCTGGCGGCGCTCGGCGTCGATCCGGCGACGCTCGAGGCCGTGCAGGCCCTGGCGCCGAAGGTGACGACCTATTCGCCCAGGGCCACCAGCGGGGGGCGGGTCGCCGACCGGGACCGGCTGCCGGGCATCGTCGGATTCGCGGCCGCCTTCCTGCTGTGGTCGATGATCCTGACCGGCGCCGGCATCCTGCTGAACAGCGTCATCGAGGAGAAGTCGAACCGGGTGCTGGAGGTGCTGCTGGCGTCCGCCTCGGCGGCGGAGATCATGTTCGGCAAGATCCTCGGCGTGGCCGGTGTGACCCTGACCGTGCTGGCCGTCTGGGCCGGCGTCGGCGGCGCGATCGCCAGCGTGGCCAATCCACAGCTGGCGGCGGACATCGCCGCGGTGCTGTTCGGCAAGGGGCTGGTCTTCTACTTCGCGTTCTATCTGGTGGGCGGCTATCTGCTGTACGCGGCGATCTTCATCGCGGTGGGCGCCTTCTGCGAGACCACGCGCGAGGCCCAGACACTGCTTGGGCCGGTGATGGCCCTGCTGACCATCCCGATCGTGTTCATGACCCAGGCGATCCGCCGGCCTGACTCGCCGCTGCTGGAAGCCCTGTCCTGGATACCGCCGTTCACGCCCTTCCTGATGACCGCCCGGGCGGCCAGCGAGCCGCCGCTCTGGGAGGTGGCGGGCTCCGGCGCGCTGATGCTGGCGACGGTCGGCCTCGTGGTCTGGCTGGCCGGACGGGCGTTCCGGGCCGGGGCGCTGTCGACCGGCAAGATCGACCTGAAGGGCCTGATCGCGAAGATCAGGGGGGCGGAGGCCTAGGCCCTGCGTGGTTCGACACGGCCCTTCGGGCCTGCTCACCATGACGTCGCTGGCTGGCCGTCTGACGACGTCACCCTGAGCAGCCCGCGCAGCGGGCG
>CALKHU010000061.1 GCA_937991555.1 uncultured Caulobacter sp. | reverse complement strand
CAGCCGGGCGCGGATCGACGACGCGTCCGGCGGCGGCGTGCGCGCCACGCCCTTGATCGCCGCGCCGTGGCCGCCGCGCAGCAGCCGCGCCACCCCCTCCAGCGAGGCGTGGTCGGCCAGGGCGACGGCGTCCCGGCCGCGGTAGAACAGCCGCCCGCGGTCGATGGTGGTGATGGCGGACGTCAGCACCGGCTCGCCCCAGGCGATAGCGGCGGCGGCCACCTCCGCCGCCTTGCGGCCACGGCGCTTGCGCTCGGCCAGCTGGCCGACGTCGGCGAGGCGGTAGCGGCTGCGGCGGGGGTCGTCGGGGTCGGGCCGGGCCTCGATCCGGCCCCGGCTGACGTAGGCGTAGAGGGTCTGCGGACGCACCCCGAGCGCCTCCATCGCCTCTTCCGCCGTCACCCACTCGCGCTGCATGGCCATATATTGATTATATTGATCAAGATTGACGATAGCACAGTCAAGGCGGATCTGTCTCGTCAAGGAACGAGAGAAGAAGGAGTTCGCCATGTCCGATGGTCTCGAGAATGTCGTCGCCGCCCACACCGTGCTGTCGGAGGTCGACGGGCTCGCCGGACGCCTCGTCATCCGCGGCCGCTCGCTGGACGACCTGGCCGGGTCGGCGCGCTTCGAGGATGTGACGCACCTGCTGTTCGACGGCTTTTTCGACGATCTGCCGGACGACATCGGGCCGCTGCTGGGCGCGGCGCGGGTCGCCGTGTTCGCCGAGGTCGGCCACCTTGACGCCGACCTGCTGAAGCTCGATCCGGTCGAGGCGATGCGGGCCCTGGCCGCCCGCCTGCCGGAGGGCCACGACCTGGCGACCGCCCTGAAGCTGATCGCGGCGCCGGCGGTGTTCATCCCGGCCGTCGTGCGGGCGCAACAGGGACTGGACCCGGTCGCCCCTTCGGCGACCAGCGGGCATAGCGCCGATATCCTGCGCATGCTGCGCGGACGCGCGCCCACCGACCTCGAGGCGCGGTCGCTCGACGCCTATCTGGTCACGGTCAGCGATCATGGCCTGAACGCCTCGACGTTCGCAGCCCGTGTGGTGGCCTCGACGCGCGCCGGCCTGACGTCGGCGGTGCTGGCCGGGATCTCGGCGCTGAAGGGCCCGCTGCACGGGGGCGCCCCGGGGCCGGTGATCGAGATGCTGGACGCCATCGGCACGCCCGGCCACGCCCGCGCCTGGCTGGAGGCGGCGCTCGACTCCGGCGACCGGCTCATGGGCTTCGGCCATCGCATCTACAAGGTCCGCGACCCGCGCGCCGACGCGCTGAAGGCGGCGGTGCGGCGGCTGACCGAGGGCAGCAACACCGCGCCGGGCCGGCTGGCCTTCGCCGAGGCGGTCGAGAGCGCGGCCCTGGCCATCCTGCGCGAACGCAAGCCGGACCGGTCGCTGCAGACCAATGTCGAGTTCTACACCGCGCTGCTGCTGGAAGGCCTGGCCTTCCCGCCGTCGGCCTTCACCGGCGTCTTCGCCATGGGCCGGGTCGTGGGGTGGCTGGCCCATGCCCGCGAACAGCTGGCGGGCGGCCGGATCATCCGGCCGCAGTCGGTCTACGTCGGCCCGCAGCCGCGCAAGGCGGCATGACCGCGAGAGGGCGGGGCCGCGACGAAGTGCATGTCCCCGGGCGGCGCGCTAGACTGGCGCCATGCCCGACGCGCCCCTGACCCTCGCCGAAACCACCGCCCTGACGCGGCGGGTCACCCAGCTGTCGGTGGCGACAGCGCTGGTCCTGCTGGCCGCCAAGACCGCCGCCTGGCTGGCCAGCGGGTCGGTCGCGGTCCTGGCTTCGCTGGCCGACTCCGGCCTCGACCTGGTGGCGTCGCTGATCACCCTGTTCGCGGTGCGCTTCGCGGCCACGCCGCCCGACGCCGAGCACCGCTTCGGGCACGGCAAGGCCGAGGCCTTCGCCAGCCTGATGCAGGGCGGACTGGTGTTCGCCTCCGCGGCCCTGGTCGGGCGCGAGGCGGTCGTCGGGCTGCTCCACCCCCGGCCGATCGAGGCCGGGGGCTGGGCGCTGGCGGTGATGGCGCTGTCGATCGGGCTTACGCTCGCCCTGGTCACCGTCCAGGCCCGCGTCCTGCGGCGGGCGAGCTCCGTCGCCGTCCAGGGCGACCGGGCCCACTATGTCGCCGACCTGGCGTCGAACCTGGCGGCCATGGCCGGCATCGCGGGGGCCAGCCTGCTCGGACTCTACTGGCTCGACGCCGCCGCCGGCCTTGTCGTGGCCGCCTGGCTGGTGTGGGGCGCGATCGGCGTGTTCCGCGAGGCCGCCGCCCAGCTGCTGGACCAGGAGCTGGCCCCTGCGGACCGCGAGCGGATCGTGGCCCTGATGACCGAGGACGCCGCGATCAAGGGCGTGCACCAGCTGCGCACCCGCGCGTCAGGTCCCTATGTGCACATCCAGATGCATGCCGACCTCGACCCGGGGCTGTCGCTGGTGGCGGCGCACGACGCCGTGGTGGCGGCCGAGAAGCGGGTGCTGACCGCGTTTCCCGCAGCCGACATCATCATCCACGCGGACCCGCGCGGCCAGGCCGAACCGCACGGCGGAGCCTTCGCCGAGACCACGCATTAGACCGCGGTAAACGCGGTCTTAAGGCGCATCTGTGCCTGCTGAGCTTCCGAATCGCCGGACCCCCGATGAGCGTAGACCGCACCCTTCACCATTTCCCGCTCGACCCCGCCTCGCGCCAGGTCCGGCTGGCGCTGGGCGAGAAGCGTCTGCCGTTCGCCGAGGTCCAGGTGCGCTGGTGGGAGCAGCCGGACGACTTCCTGGCCCTGAACCCGTCCGGCGTGCCGCCGGTGCTGGTCGAGAAGAACGCCGCCGGCCAGGTGGTCGTCTGCGAGACCCGCGCCATCCTCGAGCACCTCGAGGAGCAGAACCCCGAGCCGCCGCTGCTCGGCCGCGACCCGGCCGAGCGGGCCGAGGCGCGGCGGCTGCTGCAGTGGTTCGACCGGAAGTTCGATTCCGAGGTCTCCGGCTACCTGCTGCACGAGAAGATGGAGAAGCGGCTGCTCGGCCTGGGGGCGCCCGCCCTGGCCAACATCCGCGCCGGCCGCGAGGCCCTGCGCCACCACATGAAGTACATCGAGCACCTGCTGGCCGAGCGGGACTGGCTGGCCGGGCGCCGTATCTCGCTGGCCGACATGGCGGCGGCGGCGCATATCTCGGTCATCGACTATTTCGGCGACGTGCCCTGGAACGACGTGCCGATCGCGCGCACGTGGTACATGAAGATCAAGTCGCGGCCCTGCTTCCGCCCCCTGCTAGCCGACCGCTGGCCGGGGATGGCGCCGGCGCCGCACTATCACGACCTGGATTTCTAGGGGGCTCGCTTGTTCCGGACCATCGTTCTCGCGGCCGTCGTCGCCTTCGCGCCGATGGTCGGCGCACTGTCGCCGGCCAGGGCGCTGGCGGCGCCCGCCGGTTCGCCGCAGGCGGATCTCGCGGCGATCTCCCGTTACGGGCTGGCCCAGCAGCAGGTCCTGACCGACATCTCGGCTCTGGTCGGCCTGTCGGTGCAGGGCATCGAGAAGGCGGTCGGCTTCGGCCTGGCCGGGGCGGCCTCGCGACAGGAGGCCAAGGCCTGGGGCGGCGCCTGGGAAGCCGACATGCGGGCGCGCATGGCGGCGTTGGAGGCGTGGAAATCACGCGTGCCGCCCCTGCCCCGCGCCGAGATCCAGCGTCAGCTGCCGGCCGGCCTGTCGACCTACGAACGGATGCCGGCCCGCATCGACGCAATGGTCACCGGGATCGTCGAGTTCTGCGACAGCATCATCGTTCCCACCCGGAAGGCCGCCGAGGGCGACCGCAGCGCGCTCCCGATCCTGAGTTCCGAGTATTTCCGGGGCTCGGCGCTCCTGATCCGGGCCGAGAACGAGATGCTGGAGCTTTCCGCCTCCGGCATTCCGGACAACAACCCCGCCAAGGCCCTGGCGCTGAGCAACCTGGCCAGCAACAAGGCCCTCGGCGTCTACCTCGACTACATGGCGATGATCACCCGGGCCGAGCAGCCGGACTACGGCCGGATGGCGGCCGAGATCCGCACCGAGTCGGCGCGGGCCGCCGAGCAGGCGCGCGCGGTCGCGACGTCGGCGCGGGCGTTGCGGGCGGAACTCAGCCGCAGCTCGATCGCCGGCAAGGACAAGCTGCTCGCGGTGCTGGCGACCTATGACGAGAGCGCCGCCGTCGAGACGGAGGTCGCCGCCCTGACCCTTTCGCTGGCGGAACCTGTGGAGAAGGGCGTGCTGGTCACGGCCGAGGTGCAGGCCAGGATGGCACCGGTGCAGCAGCTCGTGCAGCGCCGCCTGGAGATCAACACCCGCCGCCTGGCCCTGCTTCAGGGCCTATGATCCCCGACCCCCGGCCGGCGATCCGGGCGCGGGCCGAGCGGCTGGGATTCGACGTCGTCGGCTTCGCCTCCGCGGCCGAGCCGTGGCCCAACGCCGGCTGGCTGGCGCAGTTCGTCGCCGAGGGGCTGCACGGCGACATGCGCTGGATGGAGGAGACGCTCACGCGGCGCCGTCATCCGACCGGCATGTGGCCCGAGGCCCGAAGCGCGGTGATGCTGGGCGTGAACTACGGCCCGGACGCCGATCCGCTGACGGCGCTGGCCGACCGGTCGCGGGGCGCGATCTCGGTCTATGCCCGGGGCGACGACTATCACGAGCTGGTCAAGGGGCGGCTGAAGAACCTCGGCGGCTGGCTGAAGGCGAAGTTCGGCGGCGAGGTGAAGGTCTTCGTCGACACCGCCCCGCTGATGGAGAAGCCGCTGGCGCAGCGCGCCGGCCTCGGCTGGCAGGGCAAGCACACCAACCTGGTCTCGCGCGAGCTGGGGTCGTGGCTGTTCCTCGGCTCGGTGCTGACCTCGGCGGACATTCCCCCGGACGCGGCCGAGATCGACCGGTGCGGCTCCTGCCGCGCCTGCCTGGACATCTGCCCGACGGACGCCTTCCCCGCGCCCTACCGGCTCGATGCGCGGCGCTGCATCTCCTACCTGACCATCGAGCACGAGGGGCCGGTCCCGGAGGACCTGCGGCCGGCCCTGGGCAACCGCATCTACGGTTGCGACGACTGCCTGGCCGTCTGCCCGTGGAACAAGTTCGCCCAGGCGTCGCGGGAGGCGCGGCTGCAGGCGCGGGCCGCGCTCAGGGCGCCGCGACTTGATGAGCTGGCCGCGCTCGACGAAGCCGGTTTCCGCTTCGTGTTCCGCAAGAGCGCCGTCCAGCGCATCGGCCGCGACCGGTTCGTCAGGAACGTGCTCTACGCCATCGGCAACAGCGGCGACCCGGCGCTGTCGCCGTCGGCGGAACGGTTGCTGGACGATCCCGACGCGGTCGTGCGGGATGCGGCGGCGTGGGCGATCAAACGGTTGAAAGCGCTTCCGCCAGCCTGAGCATGAAGGCAGCGCCGCGCTTCATCTGGTCGACGGCGACGTACTCGTCCGGCTGGTGGGCCTGGTCGATGAAGCCGGGGCCGCAGATCACTGTGGGAATCCCCGCTCCTTGAAACTGGCCGCCTTCGGAGGCGAACGGGACGACCCGCATCCCGGCGTTGTCGCCGGTCAGGCCGCGCACGAAGGCCTCGGCCGGGCTCTGCAGGTCCGGCGTCATCGGCGGGACGTCGGCGATCACCTCGAACACCGCCGAGGCGTCGGGATCGCGGGCCTTCAGCCGGGCGTCGAGGTCGGCGACCCGGGCGATGAAGGGCTTCAATTCGTCCAGGGCGCGGGTGCGGCCGGGCGCGCAGCGCAGGTCGAAGACGATCTCGCAGCGGCGGGCGATGATGTTGGCCGCCGTGCCGCCGTCGATGCGGCCGATGGTCAGGGTCGACCCCTTCGGTTCGAACGGCGAGGCGGGATCGGCCTCGGCTTCCAGCCTGCGGGACAGGTCCATCAGGGCGTCGATCAGCTCGACCGCGGCCATGGTCGCCGAGACGCCGAGATGCGGCTGGCTGGAGTGGGCTTCGCGGCCGGTGACGACCACACGGAAGAAGGCCGCGCCCTTGTGGCCGCTGACCGGAAGCATGCCCGAGGGTTCGCCGACGATGGCCAGCGCCGGGCGCGGCAGGTCGCGCGCGATCACCGCGATCATGTCCGGCGCCCCGAAGCAGCCCGTCTCCTCGTCGTAGGAGAAGGCCAGGTGGGCGGGGCGCCTGCCGGCCTTCAGCGCGGGCACGGCGGCGAGGGCGAGGGCGATGAAGCCCTTCATGTCCGCCGAGCCGCGGCCGTGGAGCCGGCCGTCGCGCTCGGTCAGGACCCAGGGATCGGAGGTCCACGGCTGGCCGTCGACCGGCACCACGTCGGTGTGGCCCGAGAGGATGACGCCGCCTTCGGCCATCGGCCCGACGGTGGCGAGCAGGTTCGCCTTGTCGCCGGCGGCGTTGGGGATGCGGCGGGCGGCAATTCCCTGGTCGGCCAGATAGCCCTCGACCCAGTCGATCAACGCCAGGTTCGACCCCCGCGAGGTGGTGTCGAAGCTGACCAGCTTGCCGAGGATCTCTATGGCGCGGTCGGCGAGGGCGTCGGAGGAGGGCATGGAATCTGTCTACGAGCGAAGACAGATCACGCCAACCGGGGACTGGATGAAGCGGCCCGCAGGGACGCGCTTCCTGTCCCCTCGACAGCGTCAGACGGCGTCGAGGGGACAGCTATGCTTCGCCAAGCAGTCCCCGATCGACCGCCGCGGCGCGAAAACATGCCCTGCGGCGCGAACTGGGCGACTGTTGCGCGCAAACCCTTGCCCCAAACGGGCTCGCGCCCTAAAGCCGACGCCTCATGTCGACCAAAGGCCTCATCCTTACCCTGTCCTGTCCCGACCGCCGCGGCATCGTCGCGGCCGTGTCCGCCTTCCTGGCCGAGCGGGACTGCAACATCCTCGACGCCCAGCAGTATGACGACGCCGAGACCGGCGCCTTCTTCATGCGGGTGGTGTTCGCGCCGGACGGCCACACGGCCGACCAGCTGCGCGGCGAGTTCGAGGCGGTGGCGGCGACCTACGCGATGCGCTGGAGCCTGCGCGACCCCGCCGTGCGCAAGAAGGTGATGATCCTGGCCAGCCTGTCGGACCACTGCCTTGCCGACCTGCTGTACCGCTGGCGGATCGGCGAGCTGGACATGGACATCGCCGGGGTGATCTCGAACCACCCGCGCGAGACCTATCGCAACGTCGACCTGGGCGACCTGCCCTTCCACCACCTGCCGGTGACCAAGGACACCAAGCTGGAGCAGGAGGCGGAGATCTGGAAGCTGGTGCGCGACACCGGCGCCGACCTGGTCGTGCTCGCCCGCTACATGCAGATCCTGTCCGACGGCCTGGCGGCCAAGCTGGAAGGCCGCTGCATCAACATCCACCACTCGTTCCTGCCGGGCTTCAAGGGCGCCAAGCCCTATCACCAGGCGCATGCGCGGGGGGTGAAGGTGATCGGGGCCAGCGCCCACTATGTCACCGCCGACCTCGACGAGGGCCCGATCATCGAGCAGGACGTCGAGCGCATCAGCCACCGCGACACGCCCGAAGACCTGGTCCGCAAGGGCCGCGACATCGAACGCCGCGTCCTCGCCCGCGCCCTGCGCTGGGCGCTGGAGGACCGCGTGCTGCTGAACGGCCGCAAGACGGTGGTGTTCACCGATTAGGCCCGCGCCTTCTCCCTCCGGAGAGGATCGCCCGGCCCCTACCCCAGGGCCGGACCGCCGGTGGACAGGCTGTCGATCAGCTCGATCTTGAAGATCAGGACGCTGTTGGGCGGGATCGGGCCGGCGCCGGTCTCGCCGTAGCCGAGTTCGGGCGGGACGTAGAGGATCCAGCTGTCGCCCGGCTTCATCTTCACCAGGGCTTCCTGCCAGGCCGGGATCAGGCCGGCGAGGTTCATCACCGCCGGGGAGCCCCGCTCGTAGGAGCTGTCGAAGACCTCGCCCGAAACCAGCTTGCCTTCGTAGTGGACCTTCACGTCGTCGCGCGGACCCGGGGAGCGGCCGGTCGTCGGGCCGCTGCGCTCGACCTTGTACAGCACGCCGGAGGGCAGCTTCAGGACGCCCGGCTCCCTGGCCGTCTTCTCCATGAACGCCCTGGCGTTGGCCGCGTTGGCCTCAAGCAGGGCGGGATCGGCCTTCTTCTGGCAGGCGGCGAGGGCCAGGCCGGCGAGGCCGACGAGAAGGGTGCGACGAAGCATGGGAGGTTCCTGATCAGACCGCGCGCGGCGGATAACCGCAGCGGCGCAGTTCGTCCATGATGTCCTGGGTGTGCTGGGCGTCGCGGGTCTCGATCATGATGTCGAATTCCGCGCCCTTGGCCGGCACGTCCAGGGCGAGGCGGTTGTGGGCGACCTCGATGATGTTGCCGCCCATCTCGCCGATCACCCGGCTGACCGTGGCCAGCAGGCCCGGGCGGTCGTCGCCGATGATGCGCAGGGAAACCAGCCGCTGGGCGCGGACCAGTTCGCGGGTCAGCACGCTGGCCAGCAGGCGGGTGTCGATGTTGCCGCCGCACAGGATCAGGCCGCACTTCTTGCCCCGGAAGCGCTCCGGGTAGGCCAGCAGGGCGGCGAGGGACGCGGCGCCCGCGCCCTCGGCGATGGTCTTCTCGACATTGCAGTAAAGGGCGATGGCGCGCTCGAAGAACGGCTCCTCGAGCAGCAGCACGTCGTCGATCAGCGGCCGGGCGATGGCGTAGGTGTTGGTTCCGACCACCTTGACCGCGATGCCCTCGGCGATGGTCTGGCCGCCCGCCTCGGCGTTCATGCCGCGCATCCGGGCGGTGAAGGACGGGAACATCGCCGGCTCGCACCCGACGACCCGGATATCGGGCTTCAGCGCCTTCGCGGCCGTGGCCACGCCGCTGATCAGGCCGCCGCCGCCGATCGGCACCGGCAGGACCTCGAGATCGGGCATGTCCTCGAGCATCTCCAGCGCGATGGTGCCCTGTCCGGCCATGACGTCGAGATCGTCGAAAGGATGGACGAAGGTCAGGCCGCGCTCCTCGCGCAGCTTCTGGGCGTGGGCGGCGGCGTCGTCGTAGGTCTCGCCGTGGATGACCACATTGGCGCCGTGGGCCTGGGTGTGCTGGACCTTCACGAACGGCGTGCCCTTGGGCATGACGATGGTGACCGGCACGCCGAGGCGGGCGCCGTGGTAGGCCAGACCCTGGGCGTGGTTGCCGGCGCTGGCCGCGATGACGCCCCGCGCGCGCTCCTCCTCGCTCATGAGGAGCAGCTTGTTGAGCGCGCCGCGCTCCTTGTAGGCGGCGGTGAACTGCAGGTTCTCGAACTTGACCCAGACCTCCGCCCCGGTGATCTCCGAAAGCGTGCGGGAATGGCGCAGCGGCGTGCGCTCCACGTGGCCGGCCAGCCGTCCGGCGGCCGCCTTGATGTCGTCGAGGGTCAGGGTCATCGCCGCAGACGCTTAAGGGGCCTTTCGGCTCAGCGCAAACCCCTTAGCAGGTCCAGACGCCGCATGGCCTTGCCCGGCAGCTCGGAGAACTGGCCCAGCGGCAGGGACTCGGCCACCCGGCGGAGGCCGTAGGCGGCCTCCCGCATCATCGCCGCCGCCGTCAGGCCTCCGACGAAGCCGTGGCCGACCTCGACCTCGGCGTTGGCCAGCTCGCGCTTGAAGCGGTAGTCGCCGGCGCCGAGGTCGAGCCGACTGTAGGGCGCGGTGTCCATCCAGCGCAGGATGTCCTGGAACAGCATCATGCCGGGCGAATAGCGGTCGAAGGCGCTGTCGTGGCCGATGATCCAGCTGTGCACCGTGGCGCCGCCGCGGATGTCCAGCTGGGCCGCGGCCAGGCGCTCGCCGACATGGAGTGTGAACAGCACCCCGCCGAAGTCGGGATCGCGGCTGCCGAACAGCTGGCGCACGAGGCGCAGCGGCCAGCCGGCGGCGAACAGGTCGGTCTGGCCGGAGTCGCGCCAGGCCTTCCGCTTCCATTCGACCAGCTGGTCGAAGTCGCTCCTGCTGCGCGAGAAGGCGGTGAAGGTCACCGGACCGACCTCGCGTTCGATCTTGCGGCGCTTCTTGTCGATGTCCTTGAGGGCCGACACTCCGGCGGCGCGGCGTCCGGCTTCGTAGGCGGCGTAGCCGCCCGAGACGTCGATGATCCGGGAGCGCTGGCGGCCCTTCACATGCGACGCGAAGGCCGCCTGGCCCTCCAGCATGTGGCAGAAGTCGAGACGGCCGACGCCGAGGGCATGGACGAGTTCCCGCGGATCGAAGGCCAGGCCGGGCTCGGCGACGAGGCCCTGGTAATCGCACATCGGCGCGCCGGCCGGCATGGCGGTGAAGGGGCCCACGCGGGCGGCGAGAAAGCCCTTCGGGTCGTCCAGCCCGTTCAGCACGGCGACGCGGACGCCACGTTCGCCCGACGCCGGGCCCTGCGCGCGCGCCACGGCCCGCGCCCAGTGCGGCGACAGGAACGGAGTCTCCAGCGCCGGGTCGGCGGCCTGCAGCGCGACCCACCGGTCCACGGCGGACGCGCTCAGCTCCCATGGCCTGACGACGTCGATCTTCACGGCTTGCCTGCTCCCCGGGGCGTTGCGCGGGAAAGGACCCTAGACCCCAACCCTTGCGGGAGCGTTTAGGCGAACCGGGGGTCCGCCTACTTCTTCACCACCACCTCGCCGCCCTTCATCACGAAGGTGACGCGCTCCAGAACCGTCACATCGGCGAGCGGATCGCCCCTGACCGCGATCAGGTCGCCCCAGCGGCCGGGCGCGACCTGGCCGACCTCGCCCGCCTGGCCGAGCGCCTCGGCGGCGTTGACGGTGGCGGCCTGGATCGCCTGCAGCGGCGTGGCGCAGTAGCGGACCATCACCGCGAACTGGCGGGCGTTCCAGCCGTGGGGGTAGATGCCGGCGTCGGACGAGAACACCTGCTTCACCCCGGCCTTCACCGCCTTGCAGAAGTTCTGCCGCTGGGCCTCGCCGATGGCGGCGTCCTTGGCGATCTCGCTCTCGCGGACGCCGTTCTTGCGGCCTTCGGACTGGGTATAGTCGGTGTTGTAGATGTCCATGCCGAACCAGGCCCCGGCCTTGACGGCGGCGCGGATGCCTTCGTCGTCGACGAGGCTGGCGTGCTCGATGGTGTCGACCCCGCCGGCGATGGCGGCGCGGATGCCTTCCGGACCGTGGGCGTGGGCGGCGACCTTCAGGCCCATCATGTGGGCCTCCTCCACGATGGCGCGGATCTCCTCGACGCTCATCTGCTGCACGCCGACGCCGTCGTTCGAGAAGACGCCGCCGGTGGCGCAGATCTTGATCACCCGCGCGCCGTACTTGTGCAGCTTGCGCACCATCTTGCGGCCTTCCTCCGGACCGTCGGCGACGGCCGGCGAGACCGCGTTGGCCGAGGGCGGCAGGTAGGTGCTGTCGCAGTGACCGCCCGTCGCCCCGATGCTGTAGGTCGCCGGCACGATGCGGGGTCCGGCGATGAAGCTCTCCTCGATCGCCTGGGCGAGCCCGACGTCGCCATACTCGTCCGAGCCGACATTGCGCACCGTCGTGAACCCGGCCTCGAGCGTGGCCCGGGCGTGGGCGACGCCGATCGCGGTCCAGAAGCTGTCGGTGAAACGCAGGCCCGAGTAGCCGCCGTAGAGGGGGCTCGACGTCAGGTGCACATGCATGTCGATCAGGCCGGGCAGCAGGGTCTGGCCCGGCAGGTCGATCACCTCCACGCCTTCCGGCAGGGTGGTCGCCGCCAGCGGTCCGACGCTGACGATCCGGCCGTCGGTGATCACCACGACCGGACGGTCGACGTAGCGGCCGGTGGCGACGTCGAGCAGGCGCTCGGCCGAGACCGCGACGGTCTTCGCCCCGGCGGCGCCGGCGATCAGCGAAAAAGCGAGTGCGATGACGGCGATGGCGCGCATGAGGATCCCCCGGAAACGAACCGCACAGTAGTTGCTCCCCGGCCCGCTGGGGAGAGGATGATCGGATCAGGCCTCGCAGGCCGCCTTGATCTCGGCGCGGAGGGTGGGGATGCCGAGGCCCTTCTCGGACGAGGTGGCCAGCACCCGCGGGAACGACGCCGGCCGCTTGCGGATCGCCTCCGCCGTCTTCGCGGTCACGGCCTCGACCTCGGCCGGTTTCAGCTTGTCGGCCTTGGTCAGCACGATCTGGTAGCTCACCGCCGCGACGTCGAGGGCGTCGAGCGCCTCCTTGTCGACGTCCTTCAGCCCGTGGCGGGCGTCGATCAGCACATAGACGCGCTTGAGGTTCGGACGCCCCCGCAGGTAGGCGCGGCCCAGGTCCTGGAACTTGTCGGCGAGGCTGCGCGAGACCCGGGCGAAGCCGTAGCCCGGGAGGTCGACGAGCCGCAGCCGGTCATCGAGGTTGAAGAAGTTGATCTCCCGCGTGCGGCCCGGCTCGTTCGAGGCCCGCGCCAGGTACTTCTGGCCGACGAGGGCGTTGATCAGGCTCGACTTGCCGACGTTCGAGCGGCCGGCGAAGGCCACCTCCGGCAGGTCGTCCGGCGGCAGTCCGTCCATCTTCACCGCCCCCATCAAGAAGGCGACGGGATGGGCGAAGAGGACGCGCGCGGCCTCGATCTCGTCGTCGTCGAAGACGGAGGCCGCGGACATCTCAGGTCGCCTTCGCTTCGCCGCGGATCTTCGCGAGGAAGTCGTCGATCGGGTTGTCGACGCCGAACTTCCGCATGTTCACGTACTGCTGGAAAATCGAGAAGACGTTCGAGAAGGTCCAGTACAGCAGCAGGCCCGCCGGGAAGCCGGCCATCACGAAGGTGAAGATGATCGGCATCAGCTGGAAGATCCGCTGTTGCATGGGATCGGGCGCCGGCGGGTTCATCGCCGTCGTCAGCCACATGGTGAAGCCGTAGAGCAGCGGCAGGAAGCCGAGGTGCACGAGGGCCGGCACGCCGCCGAGGATCGGGGTCGAGGCGACGTCCCAGGGAATCAGGCCGAACAGGTTCAGGATCGTGTGCGGATCGGGCGCCGAGAGGTCCTTGATGTAGCCGTAGAAGGGCGCGTGACGCATCTCGATGGTCACCGACAGCACCTTGTAGAAGGCCAGGAAGATCGGGATCTGCAGCAGGATCGGCAGGCAGCCGGCGACCGGGTTGACCTTCTCCCTCTGGTAGAGGGCCATGGTCTCCTGCTGCATCTTGGCCGGGTCGTCCTTGTAGCGGGCCCGGATCTCCTCCATCGGCTTCTGGAGCTTCTTCATCCGGGTCATGGACTCGTAGCTCTTCTGCGCCAGCGGGAAGAGCAGGACGCGCACGATGAGGGTCACGACCAGGATGGCGACGCCGAAGTTGCCGACCAGGCCGAAGATGAACTCCAGGCCGGCGAAGAACGGACGGGTCAGGAACCACAGCATCCCCCAGTCGACGGCCTTGTCGAGGTCGGGGATCGGCTCGCCGCCGCGCTCGCCCTTCTCGTAGGCCTGCAGGTCCTGGGCGACCTTGGCGCCGGCGTAGACGCGGGTGGTCTCGCTGATCGTCGCCCCCGGCGCCACGGTGTGCAGGCTGCCGACGTACGAGGCCTTGTAGGCGTCGACGTCGCCGCTGCGCGGGGTGGCGAACTGGGCGGTGATCTTCTCGGCCTGGTCCGGCACCACGGCGGCCAGCCAGTACATGTCGGTGATGCCGAGCCAGCCGCCGTCGGAGGCGTAGCTGGCGGCGATGCGCTGGGCGCCTTCGGCCGGGTTGGCGGCGCGTTCCTCGGCCTCCTTGCCCTTCTTGAGCCAGGGCTTGAACTTCAGCAGGCGCAGCTCGCGACCCTTGCCGTCGTCCGACAGGATGCCGACCGCGCCTTCGTGGACGTTCTGGCCGCGGCCGTGGTGCGGGGCGAGGCCGTTGCGGAGGATGGTCGCGTAGGGGGCGATGGCCACCGGCGCGCCACCGGCGTTGGTCACCGTGTCGGTGACGGTGAACATGAAGCGGTCGTCGACCGAGATCCTGCGGACGAAGGTCAGGCCCGACGGGGCCGCATAGGTCAGCTCGACCGGCTTGCCCGGCGACAGCACGTCGCCCTTGCTGAGGGTCCAGACGGTCTGGTCGCCCGGCAGCCCCTGGATGTTGGCCGCCTGCCAGCCGATGTCGGCGAAGAAGGCGTTCGCCGCGCCGGCCGGCCGCAGCAGCTCGACCATCGGAGCGTCCTTGGCGAGCGTCTCGCGGTAGCCCTTGAGGTAGAGGTCGTCGAGGCGAGCGCCCTGCAGGCGGATCGAGCCCTTCACCGTTGGCGTGTCGACCGGGATCCGCGCGCTGGCCGCGACGGCCTCCTGGCGCGAGACGATTTTCGGCGCGGCGGGCGTGCCCGGGGCCGCAATCGTCTTCTCCGCCACGGCCCTGGCCTTCTGCTCGGCCATCCGCTTGCGGTTGGCGGGCTCCAGCACGAAGAACTGGTAGGCGGTGAGCAGCAGCACGGCGATGACGACGAACGCCAACGTGTTGCGGGTTTCGTTCTGTTGCATGAAGCGGGCTAACCGGAACGGGAGGGATCGGAGGCCGCGCCTGTGGGCGCCGGCGCGGAGTCTGGATCGGCCGCGAGCCTTATCAGCGCGCTTTTCACATCGTCAAGGAGACGGTCCCAGGGGCGCGTCGCCGTGCCGCCCCGGGCGATGAACACATAGTCCGAGCCGGCGACGCCATGGGTCGGCAGCAGGGCCCGGGCCGCCTCGCGCAGCCGGCGCTTGCAGCGGTTGCGCACAACGGCCCCGCCGACCTTCTTCGTGGCCGTGAAGCCGGAGCGCATGACGGGGTCGCCGTCGGCGCGGTCGCGGCGCTGGATCACCACCGCGCCGCGCGACACGAAACGCGCTTGAGCGGCCAGGAGAAACTCCGGCCGCTTGCGCATACGCTCGATTTTCGGGGTTGCATCCACGTCCCGGTCCCGTCGTTCAGACGCAGATGGGGACTAGACCAGCCTTTACTAGGCGGTCAGGCGCTTGCGGCCCTTGGCGCGACGACGGGCGACGATCTTGGCGCCGTTCTTGGTCGACATCCGCGTACGGAAGCCGTGACGGCGCTTGCGCACGAGACGCGAGGGCTGAAAGGTCCGCTTGCTCACGGGATAGCTCCAGGGTCAGTAACGTACAGAGGGCGCGCCGGAGCCGGGCCCCGTCGCGATGAGCGCGGGGAGATACGGGAAGGGTGGGCCTGAGTCAACCCGAGCCCTTACAGGTCCGGCCGGATGATCGCCTTGCCCACGACCTGGCGGTCGGCCAGCAGGTCGAAGGCCTCGCGCCAGCGGTCGAGCGGAAACTCGGCGTGCACGCGCGGACGGATGACGCCCTCGTCGGCCAGCTTCCAGACCGCCTCGGCGTTCTCGCGGCCGCGCTCGGGGAACTGGCGGCCGTATTCGCCGGCCCGCACGCCCATCACCGAGAAGCCCTTGATCAGCGGCATGTTGACCGAGACGGTCGGGATGCGGCCCGAGGTGAAGCCGATGACCAGCAGCCGGCCGTCAAAGGCGATGCAGCGGGTGCTCTCGTCGAAGACGTCGCCGCCGACCGGGTCGTAGATGACGTCCGCCCCGCGCCCGCCGGTGATTTCCTTCACCCGGTCGCGGAAGCCGCCCGTGACGTTGACCGTCGCGTCGGGCGCGTACTCCGCCGCCACGATAGCCAGCTTCTCGTCCGAGGCCGAGGCGGCGATGACCTTGCAGCCCAGCGCCTTGGCCAGATCCACGCAGGCCAGACCCACGCCCCCCGCCGCGCCGTGGACCAGCACCCATTCGCCCGGCTCAACCCGTGCGCGGCGCACCAGCGCCACATAGGCCGTCAGGTAGGCGGCGCCGTAGGCGGCGGCCTGGGCGAAGCTCAGCCGCGCCGGCTTGGGCTTGAGGGCGCGGGGATCCATCACGGCGTACTCGGCGAAGCCGCCGGTCTTGGCCCCGCCGACCACCGCGTCGCCGACGCTCCAGCCCGTGACGCCCTCGCCGAGCGCCGCGATCTCGCCCGACAGGTCCAGCCCCGGCGTGAACGGCAGCGGCGGCTTGAACTGGTATTCGCCCTTCGTCATCAGCAGATCGGGGAAGTTGACGCTGGCGGCGCGGACGCGGACCAGCACCTGGCCCGGCCCGGCGACGGGCGTGGGGACCTCGCGGACCCGCGTTCCGGCGAAGTTCTCCCCCAGTTCCTCGACGACCAGCGCGCGCATCACCGTTCTCCTGTTCCGACGCCAGTCGAGCCGACTTCCGCTCCGGAAGTCATCCGGAATGAGGCGATCATGTCCTCACTGTCCCGCGACCGTCCATTTCGAGGGTCGCTGACCGCCACATGCGCGGACAGGCTCCGGCTGCCGGCGGCCCTCGGGGCGCCCTGTCCGGTCCTGGAAGGCCGGCGCGTGGCGAGGACAAGGGCTGATCGACGGTCCATACGAAGAGTCTAACGGGAGCGCCGGCGAGGGGGAGCGATTCCGCCGGGCGCGGTCCGGAGATGTCTCGCAAAGGGGTCGAATGTCCTGTCCTGTCCCGACAGTATATGTCCCGGGAGTCCCGCCTTCAGAGGACGCTAGCCCAGCTTGCCCTCATAGACCTGGCGGACGAAGCCGGCGATCTCGCGACAGGCGACGTCGGCCGTGGGGACGGCCCCGGTGAAGGCGGTGAAGCCGTGGGCCAGGCTGTCGTAGCAGCGGTAGATCACCGGCACGCCGGCGTCCTTCAGCCGCTTGGCGTAACATTCGCCCTGGTCGACCAGCGGGTCGAAGCCGGCGGTGACGACCACGGCCGGGGCGAGGCCCGACAGATCCTCCGTCTTGATCGGCGACAGGCGCGGATCGGCGGGATCGGCGTCGGGGGCCATGTAGTGGCCCATGAACCAGTTCATGGTGTCACGCGACAACGGATAGGCCTCGGCGTAGGTCGTCATCGACTGGGTCTCGCTGGCCACGTCGACCGCCGGATAGATCAGCAGCTGGACGGCCGGCTGCGGCTCGCCGAGGCGCTTCATCTCCTGGGCGACGATGGCGGCGAAGTTGCCGCCCATCGAATCGCCGCCGATCGCGGCGACGCCCTCGGGCGCGCCGAAACGGGCTGCGTTGTCGCGCGCCCAGCGGTAGGCGGCCAGAACATCCTCCAGGCCCGCGGGGAAGCGGTGCTCCGGGGCCAGGCGGTAGTCGACCGACACCACCGCGCAGCAGGCGATGCGGGCCAGCATCTGGCAGAAGACGTCGCTGGTCTCGAGATCGCCGATCACCCCGCCGCCGAAGTGGGCGAAGACCATCAGCGGCGCCGCCGGGTCCTGGTCGGCCGGGCGGTAGGCGCGCAGGCGCAGCGCGCCGCCGGGACCGTCGATGCTCAGCGTCTCGACCCGCACGCCGGGCTCGGGCCTGCCGGCCATCAGGGCCAGCCCCGCGGCGCTGGCGGCGCGCGCCTCCTCCGGCGTCAGCGACGACATCGGCGGCTGGCGCCGGGCGCCGGCGGTCATGAACTGGAAGCGCGGGTCGAGGGTGCGGCCGCCCTGGTAGACCACCCCGCCGCCGGACAGGGCGCGGAGCACGGGCGTCGGCAACGACAGCAGGACCTTCAGGATCGTACGCTGGACCGCGGGATCCGCCATCGCTGTCTCCGGTTCAGGGGCTTGTGCGCGGCAGGGCCGGCAGGCCGCCGAGGATCAGTTTCACCGCGAAGTCGGTGGCCGCGGCCGTGTCGATCGGCCGGCGTTCGAGCATCTTGTCGCCGATCTCGCGGGCGATCGCGATGCAGGCGCCGGCGAGGTAGTCGGCGTCGACCCGCGGCGCGGCGTCGTGCTCCATCGCCTGCAGGAAGGCGTCCCGCACCTCCTCGAACACGGCCTCCATCTCCGGCGTGTGGGCCTGAAGCTGGGGGTGCCGCTCGCCGCGCGGTCGCTGGGCCTGCCAGCTCTCGTGCTCGTCGGCGAGAAAGTCGAAGTAGGCCTGGATGGCGGCCCGCAGGTAGCCTTCGAAACTGGTCGAGGCCTCCCAGCAGGCGCGCAGGATCGGCCGGAAACGGGCGGCGCCGTCGTCGGCGAGGGCCTCGAAGACCTCCTCGCGCGACTTGAAGTAGTTGTAGAAGGTCCCCGAGGCGAGCCCGGTGCGGCGGATGATGTCGCGCACCGTCGCGGACTCGTAGCCGAGCTCGGCGAAGACCTCGCGGGCGGCGTCGAGAATGGCGCGGCGGTTGGCGACCTTTGTCTGCTCGCGCTTGCCCGGGGATAGTTCGACGACCTGACTCATCCCGCGCAGGCTATCAGCCGGGCCGTCGCAGGCAAGCGCGCTCAATGTCTCACGCGCGCGATTGCAGGCCCTGCTGTTTCATCCGCCACAGGAGGACGTCGATACGGTCCTGGCCGAAGAACGGCTCGCCCTCGAAGACCATGGTCGGCACCCCCCAGTGGCCGGCGGACTCCAGGGCCGTCTGGTTGGCCGCGATCGCGGCGTCGAGACGCGCCGCCTCTTCGACCGCCTGCCGCTCCAGGGCCGCGCCGTCCAGACCGGCGCGGGCGGCGGCCTCGGCGAGGTGGTCGCCCTCGTGCCAGTTGTCGGTCGAACCCGACCAGATCAGAGCGCCGACCTCGGCAATGTATTCGAGGCCCCGTCCCGCCTCCGCCGCGGCCATGCCCATGCGGGTGATGCGGTGGATGTAGGGCTGGTCCGCGGGGACCTCGCCGGTGGCGATATCCATGACGATGGGGTCCGGCCGCGGCCAGCGGATCGGCGTGCCCTGCATCTGGCCGAGACGGTAGATGTCGCGCGCCAGGTAGGGCGGCCAGAGCGGATTCACGCGCTTGAAGAAGCCGTCGATGCGCACGGCGATCGGCAGCACAGGCCGGACGTGGACCTTCAGATCGTACTGCTTCTCGAGCGCGACCAGCTGCGGCGTGGCGAGGTAGGAGTACGGACTGCGGAACGACCAGAAGACATCCACGTTCAGGGTCACCGCGCTTCCTCCGTTTTTGCTTAGTTACCCGCGAGTATAGGGCTAGGTTCGCAATTGGGCGAGGGAGAATCATGTCCAGGGAGGCGAGAAGCCGGCCGACGACCGTCAGCGAGCGCAGCGAACGCGCCCGCGCCCGCCCGCGCGAGATCCTCGACGCCGCCAGGACGCTGTTCGCGCAGAAGGGCTTCGAAGCCGCGCGCATGGACGAGGTGGCCGCGGCGGTCGGGGTGACCAAGCCGGCCGTCTATCGCTACTTCCCCGGCAAGGACCGGCTGATCGAGGCGCTGCTGGAGGAGGACCTGGCGGTCCCCTCCCGGGCGCTGTTCGCCTGGATGGAAAGCTACGACGGGCCGATCGCCGATCTCATCGAGGGCTTTTCCCGCCGGATGACCGGCATCCAGGGCCACGGCCTCGCCCGCGGATACCTGCTGCTGGCGCTGGACGAGGCCGGGCGGCGGCCGGAGATCGCCGAGTTCATGCGCCGGGAGATCCTGGCGCCCGGGCTGGTCGCCATCGGCCGGGCCTTCCAGCGCGCGATGGACAGGGGCGAGCTCGCCCCGGGACACGATCCGGCGCTGGTCGCCCGGCTGTTCTTCGCGCCCTTCCTGCAGTCGACCCTGGGGACCGTCGGCTACGTGCTGCCGGTGGGCGACGAGGCCGAGCGCGAACGCTACCGCCAGTTTCACGTGGCGGCGTTCCTGCGGGCGTTCGCGCCGTAGGGGGCTGGATCAAGCGGCTCGCAGAGTCGCGTTTGCTGTCCCCACAACACCGTCAGACGCTGTCGAGGGGACAGCTATGCTTCGCCAAGCAGTCCCCGATCAGACTTTCACAGCCTCCGCCCGGGCCTCCACGGGGAGCCTGTTGCCGCCGGCGGCGGCGCGCTTCGCGCCCCGCTCGATCTCCTTCATCAGGTCGTGGACGTAGATGCCGAAGTCGACCTGGATCGTGTGACGCTTGGCGGCGTAGTACTGGCCGGCGTGGACCGCCTCGTCCTTCACGATGACCTTCTCCATCTCCTCGCGCGAGGGCGGCAGGTACTGGCCGGTCAGGTAGGCGGCGACCAGCTTGGACTGCTGCTCGGCGAAGTTGACCAGCGTCGGCAGCGGCTGGGCCAGCGCCATGTAGAACAGGTTCGGCACGCCCGGCTTCATCATCCGCTTGAACAGCGGCAGGCGGTGGTCGGCGTCCGGGACCAGCGCCGGATCGTCGAAGAACGGGAACTTCATGTCGTAGCCGGTCGCGAAGATGATGGCGTCGACGTCCTCGACGCTGTCGTCGGCGAAGCGGACCTTCTTGCCCTCCAGGGCCTTGATCGCCGGCTTGAACTTGATGTCGCCGCAGCCGGCCCGGGTCAGGAACTCGCCGCTGACCGAGGGATGGGCCTCGAGCGGCTCGTGATCGGGCTTCGGCAGGCCATAGTCCTCCATCCGGCCGATGGTCTTCTTCAGCGCGCGGCGCGCGAGCGCCAGGCCCAGCTTGCGCGGCATCCAGTGCGGCATCGCCGTCTTGTCGGCCGGTTTGCCGTTCATGTACTTCGGCATCACCCAGACGCCGCGGCGGGCCGAGACCCACAGGTTCTTCGCGATCGGGCGCTGCGAGAGCTCGCTGGCGATGTCCATCGCCGAGTTGCCCATGCCGACGACGACGATGTTCTTGCCGCGCATGTCGACCGGGTCGAACGGATCGCAGTAGGAGTGGCTGTGGAAGGCCGGGCCGTCGAACTCGCCCGGATATTCCGGCACGCGGGGGCTCCAGTGATGGCCGTTGCAGACGAACAGCACGTCGTAGAGCCGCGTCTCGCCGGTCGACAGCTTCACCTCCCACAGGCCCTCGGCGTTGCGGGTCGCCTTCTCCACCGCGGTGTTGAAGGTGATCGTCTCGCGCAGGCCGAAGTGGTCGACGTAGTCCTTGAAGTACTGCAGCAGCTGGGCGTGGTGCGGGAAGTCGGGCCAGTCCGCCGGCACCGGGAAGTCCTCGAAGGCCAGGCGCCACTTGCTGGTGTCGATATGCAGGCTGTCGTAGCAGGCCGACAGGCCGTTGGGGTTCTTGTAGTACCAGGTGCCGCCGATATCGTCCGACATCTCGAAGCAGTCGTAGGGGACGCCGGCGTCCTTCAGGCGTTTGGCGGTGGTGAACCCGCTGCATCCCGCGCCGATGATGCAGGCCTTCGGCAGACGTGCGGCCACGATGTCCTCCCTGACACTTATCGTTGTTCAGGCGAGGTTGTCCGGGGTTTCCGCGAACGTCAACCGTGACGCGGCGGAAGCGGCGTCAGCCGCAGCGGGCCGTGCATTTGGCCCAGGTCGGAGCGCAGGTCTCCTCTTCCGCGGACAGGCAGAAATAGTAGTCGCGGTTGCAGGATCGTTTGCACTGGCGGCTGTCGCCGGCGACGGGCGCGCCGGGCGGCGCGACCGGCGGCGGCACAGGGATCAGGGAGGCCAGCGCGTCGGGGGCGGCCTGTTCCCCGGCGCCGCTCCCGGACAAACCGCCGACCGGACCGCGCAGGGCGATGGAGGGTCCTGCGGCGTCCGGCGCGATGCGGCCGCGATCCTGGGCGGCCGCCGGCGCGGCGAGCAGCAGTCCGATCAGCGAGACGACGGCGAGGCGGCGCATGGCGTGACCCTGGCGGGTCGCGGTTAACGCCTGATTAACCATGCCGGGAGGGTCAGTAGGCCCCTTCCGGCGCCGGCGCGTACTGGCCGCCCTTCCGGTAGCGGTAGAGGTAGGACGGCGCGATCGCCTCGACGGTGCGCGGCGTGACGCCGAGATCGGCCAGACCGGGGGCGCCGGGCGAGACGACATTGTCGTGGCGCAGGTTCTCGAGCTGGTCGCTGGTCAGCTGCGGCGGGATGACCGGCACGGCCGCCTGCAAGTCGCCGAGCGCGGCCAGCGCCCGGGCCGCGAACCACGGCACCGGGAGCAGCAGGCGCGAACGACCGGTCTCGCGCAGGATGAAGGCCAGCAGTTCGTGGAAGGTGTAGACCGCCGGACCCCCGATCTCGTAGGTGCGGCCGGCGGCAGACGGGTCGGCGAGGGCGGCGGCGACCGCCGCGGCGAGGTCGCCGACATAGACGGGCTGGAAGCGGGTGTGGCCGCCGCCGATCAGCGGCAGCGCCGGCGAAATCGTCGACAGCTGGGCGAAGCGGTTGAAGAAGTCGTCTTCCGGACCGAACACCACCGACGGCCGCAGGATGGTCGCGGTCGGAATGGCCGCGCGGACCGCCGCCTCGCCCTCGGCCTTGGTGCGGGCGTACTTCGAGGCGGACCCGGCGTCGGCGCCCAGGGCCGACATCTGCACGAAGCGGGTGATTCCCTGCGCCGCCGCGGCCTCGGCGATGGTCTTCGCGCCCGTGGCGTGGAGGGTCTGGAAGCCCTGGCGGCCGCTTTCCCACAGGACGCCGACCAGGTTCACGCAGGCCTCGGCGCCGTCCAGCGCGCGGGCGACGGACTCCGGATCGCGGATGTTGGCCTGGACCACCTCGATCTGGCCGACGTCGCCGAGCATGCGCAGGCGGTAGCCGCGGCCGACGTTGCGGGCGGCGGCGCGCACGCGCCAGCCCTGCTTCGCGAGCGAGCGGACGACCTGGCGCCCGATGAAGCCGGTTCCTCCGAAGACGGTGACGAGCCCACGCATGTTGCGGCCTTTGAACAGAAGCGAGATTGCGCCCGGATAGACGTTGTGGGCCTCGCGCGCAATGCGCCGTTGACGACCCCATTCGGGCGCCCTATGAGGCACGCCTTCGCGCCGGTCGGGCTTCCCGACAGGTCAGCGAGCCCAGGTGGCGGAATTGGTAGACGCGCTGGCTTCAGGTGCCAGTGGCTTAACGGCCGTGGAGGTTCGAGTCCTCTCCTGGGCACCACCCTCCTCTTTATATGATACGTAGAGAGCGAGAGGGAGCGGTCGCACTTGGCCAATCATCTTCATGAAGGCGACCTTCCGGCGGGCCTGTTCGCCGGCGTCACGTCCGTGGCCGTCGACTCCGAGACGATGGGCCTGTCGCTGACGCGGGACATGCTGTGCGTGGTGCAGATTTCGGCCGGCGACGGCGACGCCCATGTCGTGCGGCTGAACCGGCCGGCCTACGACTGCCCCAACCTGAAGGCGCTGCTGACCGACCCGGCGGTGCTGAAGATCTTTCACTTCGGCCGCTTTGATATCGCCATGTTCGAGCGGCATCTTGGCGTCCGGACCAACCCTGTCTGGTGCACCAAGATCGCCTCGAAGCTCGCCCGCACCTACACCGACCGCCACGGCCTCAAGGACGTGGTGAAGGAACTCGTCGGCGTGGACCTCAGCAAGGCGCAGCAGAGCTCGGACTGGGGGGCGACGACCCTCACCCCCGAACAGGTGGCGTACGCGGCCTCGGACGTTCTCTATCTTCATGCGGCGAAGGCGAAGCTGGAGGAGATGATCGCGCGCGAAGGCCGCGCCGAACTCGCCCAGGCCTGCTTCGACTTCCTGCCTTCCCGGGCGCGGCTGGACCTGGCCGGCTGGGAAGAGACCGACATCTTCGCCCACAGCTGAGTCCCGCTTGACCACGCTCGCCGCCCAGACCGCCGACCCGAACGACCGCCGCGAGGCGGTGTTCGCGCGCTGGCGGACGCGCGAGCGGCTGATCGCGCGGATGCGGATCGGCCTGCCGGCGGCGATGGCGGCGATCGGCCTTGGACTGGTCGGCTGGGTGCTGGCCAGCACCCTGCAGGCGCCGCAGCGGCCCCGCATCGAGGACCCGATCATCCGTATGGTCGGGGCCCGGTTCCAGGGCCGCCTCGAGGACGGTCGCAGCTTCCTGATCGGGGCCCAGCAGGCCGTCCGCGACGAGCGCGAGCCCAACATGGTGGCGCTGATCGAACCGATCATGGTGGTCGGGGCCGAAACCCCGACGCCGCGGCGGATCATGGCCCGCAAGGGCGTCTACGACGAGAAGACCCGCCTGCTGCGGCTGACCGGCGACGTGCGCATCGACGACGGCGCCGGCAACCGGGTGGCGACCCAGGACACCGTCATCGACACCCGCACCGGCCAGGCGGTCGGCCGGCAGGGCATCCAGAGCGACGGTCCGGTCGGACAGGTCTCCGCCGACAGCTACAGCGTCAAGGACAAGGGCGACCGCATCGAGTTTCGGGGCAGGGTTCGCACGCGGGTGAATCCGGAATAAGACAGGCCATGATCAAGTCCGATCCCTTCATGCACGGCTTCAGGCTGACCCTCGCGCTGGCCGCGGCCGTGGCCGCCTCGGCGCTCACCGCGGGCGCCGCCCAGGCGCAGCTCGATCCCAGGGCCCCGCTCGACATCACCGCCGACGCCTCGGAAGTGATCAACAGCCAGTGCGTGTCGAGCTGGACCGGCGCGGTCGAGGCCCTGCAGGGCCGCACCCGCCTGCGCGCCGACGAGATCCGCATCTACAACGTGAAGCGCGGCGACGAGTGCGGCGCCAACGACCGCCTGGAAGCCAGCGGCCAGGTCTATTTCGTGACGCCCGAGCGCACCGTGCGCGCCGACAGCGCCGTCTACCAGTTCGCCAGCGAGACCATCACCCTGACCGGCGGCGTCATCGTCGTGCAGGGCAAGAGCGTCGTGCGCGGCGACCGCATGGTGATCAACACCCGCACCGGCCAGGCCAGCATGACCTCGTCGGTGACCGGCCGGAACAAGCCGGGCCGGGTGCGCGGCGTGTTCTACCCGAACGACGGGGCCGCGCGCTAACGTGACGGCCGCAGCGGAATCGTCCCCCGAGGCCGGCCTCGTCGTCGATCGCCTGACCAAGACCTTTGGCGAGCGGCAGGTCGTGCGCGGCGTCAGCCTGAGGCTGGAGCGGGGCGAGGTCGCCGGCCTGCTGGGCCCCAACGGCGCGGGCAAGACGACCTGCTTCTACATGATCACCGGGCTGATCCCCGTCGACGAGGGTGAGATCCGGCTCGATGGCCGCGACATCACCGCCCTGCCGATGTACCAGCGCGCCCGCATGGGCGTCGGCTACCTGCCGCAGGAAGCCTCGATCTTCCGCGGCATGACCGTCGAGGAAAACGTGCTGGCCGTGGTCGAGATGCGCGAGCGCGATCCCGGCAAGGCCCGCGACACCACGACCGAGCTGCTCGAGGAGCTGCGCATCGCCCACCTGAAGGCTTCGCCAGCCGTGTCGCTGTCGGGCGGCGAGCGGCGGCGGGTCGAGATCGCGCGGGCGCTGGCCAGCGAACCCAGCTTCATGCTGCTCGACGAACCCTTCGCCGGCATCGACCCGCTGGCCATCGCCGACATCCGCGAGGTGATCGGCTACCTGAAGGGCCGGGGCATCGGCATCCTGATCACCGACCACAACGTCCGCGAGACGCTCGACATCATCGACCGGGCGTCGATCATCCATGCCGGCGAGGTGCTGTTCGAGGGCGCGCCGCAGGAGATCGTCGACAATCCCGACGTCCGCCGCGTCTATCTGGGCGACCGGTTCTGAGCCCTACCCGGATCGGGTCGTGCAATTTGCGTGCCGCTTAAGGGCGGCGTTAACCCTCGCCGTCCGATCCTGAACCCCTGTTCGTTTTCGAGGGGGTGGGAAGCGCGTGGCGCTCGGTCCGAGACTGGAGCTGAGGCAAGGCCAGGGCCTTGTGATCACGCCGCAGCTGCAGCAGGCGATCAAGCTGCTGCAGCTGACCAACCTCGAGCTCGAGGCCTATGTCGAGGCCGAGCTCGAGCGGAACCCGCTGCTGCAGCGCGACGACCGCGACAACGAGGTCGAGGCCGAGCCGGTCAAGGCCGAGGCGGCCGACTACACCGTCGACGCGGTGCCTGACGGCGCCGCCCAGGCCGACATGGACGCCGGCCCGCAGGACCTGTCGCCCGGCGAGCGCGACAGCGGCGACGGCGGCGACGCCCCCGGCCAGGCCGGCGGCCAGATCGACTGGTCGCGGGCGGGTTCCGGCGGCGGCGGCTTCGACGGCGAGGACGACCTCGAGAGCCGCCTGTCGCGCGACAAGACCCTGGCCGAGCACCTGCATGACCAGCTGGCCGTGGCCCGGCTGGGCGACGCCGAACGGGCGGTCGCCGCGGTCCTGATCGACGCCGTGGACGAGGGCGGCTACCTGCGCGCGGACCTTGGCGAGATCTCCGACCGCCTCGGCTGCGACGCATCGCTGACCGAACGGGTGCTGGGCGTGCTGCAGGGCTTCGAGCCGACGGGCGTCTTCGCCCGCGACGTCCGCGAGTGCCTGGCGCTGCAGCTGAAGGACCGCAACCGGCTCGATCCGGCGATGCAGGCGCTGCTCGACAACCTCGACCTGCTGGCGCGCCGTGACCTGGCCGCGCTGCGCCGGGCGTGCGGCGTCGACGACGACGACCTGCGCGAGATGATCGCCGAACTGAAGGCCCTGACGCCCCGGCCGGGCGCGGCCTTCGGCGCCGAGCCCTCGATGCCGGTGACGCCGGACGTGTTCGTCCGCGAGGGCGCCGGCGGCCTTTGGCATGTCGAGCTGAACACCGACACCCTGCCCCGGGTGCTGGTCGACAAGCGCTATCACGCCCGCATCGCCGGCGGCGCCAAGACCGAGGCCGACCGGACCTTCGTCTCCGACTGCCTGGCCAACGCCAACTGGCTGGTGAAGAGCCTCGACCAGCGCGCCCGCACCATCCTGAAGGTCGCCGGCGAGATCGTGCGCCAGCAGGACGGCTTCCTCGCCTATGGCGTCGAACACCTGCGGCCGCTGAACCTGAAGACCGTCGCCGACGCCATCGGCATGCACGAGAGCACGGTCAGCCGGGTGACGTCGAACAAGTACATCGCCACGCCGCGTGGTCTGTTCGAGCTGAAGTTCTTCTTCACCTCCGCGATCGCCTCGTCCTCCGGCGGCGAGGCCCATTCAGCCGAAAGCGTGCGGCACAAGATCCGCCAGCTGATCGACGCCGAGCATGCCGAGAACGAGGTCCATTCGGACGACGCCATCGTCGACATCCTGAAGGAGGCCGGCGTCGACATCGCCCGGCGCACGGTGGCCAAGTACCGCGAGGCGATGCGGATCCCCTCGTCCGTCGAGCGCCGCCGCATGCTGCGCGCGGCGGTCTGAGCCGCCAGCCCCGGGGCTGGTGCGGCGCCGGGGCGACACTATCTCTCCAGGCAGGCGCTACCGCCGCGACCGGAACCGGGTTCGCGCGTTTGGGGACGCGACGGAGTCCTGAATGGAATCGAACGAGCGGCGGCGGCGGCTGTCGGACATCCTGCTCGAGATCTGCGACGATCCCGATCCGACGGTGACGGTCGGCGAGATCGTGCACCGCTTCGGCCGGCGGGCGTTCGGGGCGCTGCTGTTCTTCTTCTCGGCGCCCAACTGGCTGCCGCTGCCGCCCGGGTCGTCGACCTTCCTGGCCGCCCCGCTGGTGCTGCTGACGCCGCAGGTGGCCGTCGGCATCCAGGGCCCCTGGCTGCCGCGCTTCATCGACGAGCGGAAGATGAAGCGCCCCGAGCTGGCGAAGACCCTGCGCCGGATCACGCCGTTCCTGCAGCGCATCGAGAAGGTGTCGCGGCCCCGGCTGCCGTTCCTGTTCGGCCCGGTCGGCGACCGGCTGATCGGCCTGACCTGCTTCGCGCTGGCGCTGGTGCTGCTGCTGCCGATCCCGCTGGGCAACATGGCGCCGGCCGCCGCGATCGCCGCCTTCGGCCTGGCCCTGGTGCAGCGGGACGGCGTCCTGGCCCTGATCGGCTACGCCGTCACGGCCCTCAGCGCCGGCCTGCTGGTGCTCGGCGGGCGGGCCGCGCTGCTCGCACTGGGCGAGCTTCTGCGATGGCTGGGGGTATCCTGACCGCCGCCGCTCACGAAACGGCGATCAACCCCCGGTCTGCTTGACACCCGGGGCCCTCGGGCGCGTTCATACAGGTATGCAAGTGCAAGTGTCCGGCAAGCACGTCGACGTCGGCGAAGCCCTGCGACTGCGGGTTTCCGACGAACTCAACAGCACCATCGGCAAGTATTTCGACCGCGGCGGCGCCGCGGATGTCGTGGTGACCAGGGAAGGCCATGAATTCAGGGTGGACTGCGCCGTCACCCTCGCCTCCGGGCAGCATCTGATGAGCCACGGGCTGGGCGGGGACGCGCATGCGGCCTTCGACGCGGCCCTGGGCAAGATCGCCACCCGCGTCCGGCGCTACAAGAACCGCCTGCGCAGCCACTCCGCGCAGGCCAGCGCCAAGCAGGCGGAGACCGCCGCGGCCTTCGTGCTGAAGGCCCCGGAAGAGGATGAGGGCGAGGACTGGGAGGCCGACGGCCACGCCCCGCCCGCCGCCATGGTCATCGCCGAGACCGAGGCGGTGCTGAAGACGATGACCGTTTCGATGGCGGTCATGGAGCTGGACTTGACCGAATCCCGCACAATCGTGTTTAGGAACGCCGCCCACGGCGGATTGTCCGTGGTGTATCGCCGGCCCGACGGAAATATCGGCTGGATCGATCCGGAACGGACCAAGTCACACAATGGCAACGGAACGCGGGCAAAGGCCTGATCGGCGCGCCCGGCGGCTCGTCGCCCTTGTCAGAAGATCGCGAGCACCAGGCGTATGAACATCGGGGATCTGCTGGAACCGCGCGCCATCGCGCCGCGCGCGGGCGGAGGCGGCAAGCGGCAGATCCTGTCGGTGATCGCCGACATCGCCGCCCGCAACTACGGCCTCGATGCGGACGTGGTGCTGGACGCTCTGCTCGAGCGCGAGGCGGCCGGCTCCACGGGCGTTGGCCACGGCGTGGCGGTGCCGCACGCCCGGCTGCCGGGCCTGGACCGGGTGCGGGGCGTGTTCCTCCGCCTCGAGCAGCCGGCCGGGTTCGAATCGGTCGACGACCAGCCGGTGGATCTGGTGTTCGCGCTGTTCGCGCCCGACGACCGCAACACCGAACATCTCAGGGCGCTGGCCCGGGTCTCGCGCCTGCTGCGCCAGGGCGACCTGCGCCAGCAGCTGCGCCAGGCCCGGACGGCCGAGGCGATGCACGCGCTGCTCGCGCGCGAGGCCCAGCCGTCCGCGGCCTGACCGCGACGTCCGTCGTCAATGGACGGACACCGGCGCCAGCTCGTGGGCGAGGGCGGCGGCGACCGCGGAGTCACGGTCGGTCATGACGGCGAGGCGTTCGCCGTCGGCGCGGTGCACCGCGTAGAGGGTCTGGTCGGGGGCGAGGTCGAAGCCCTGCAGCTGGGCGGCGGGCGTCTCGGCGATCACCTGGGCGGCGCTGACGGGGCGCACGTACACCAGGTCCGGAGCGCCGAGGGCGGCGAAAGCTTCCTTGGTCAGCAGTTGGGGCGTCATAGGACCACCTCCTTCACTTTTTCAACGCAGCCGCGAGCCGCCGGTTCAGCCGGTCGCGGTGACAGTTTCGACAGCGGTCCTCACTCCGCCGTCCGGATCGGTATGCGCTGGACGAGCCGCTCGGGCTCGGGGCGGGCGAGGTCGATGTGCAGCAGGCCGTGCTCGAGCACGGCGGAGTCCACCACCATCCCGTCCGCGAGGACGAAGGCGCGGACGAAGCCGCGGGCGGCGATGCCGCGATGGAGATAGGCCTTCTCCCCGGCCTCCGCCGCGTCTCCCCGCCGTCCGGCGACGGTGAGCTGGTTGCCCTCGACCGTCACCTCGAGCTGGTCGGGCGCGAAACCGGCCACCGCCAGGGTGATCCTGACGCCGCCGCCGTCGCGGGCCTCGACATTGTAGGGCGGATAGCTCTCGCCGGCGGCCTTGGCCGCGCGCTCGATCAGGTTCCGCGTGTGCTCGAAGCCCAGCAGGAAGGGGCTGTCGAAGAGCAGGGGTCTTGTCGTCATCGTACCGGCCGGAGTCCTCGTCAAAGCGACTCACCGCGAGGACCGGCCCTGGAGCGGCGCCGGTCCCTGCGGCGCCGTCCAGAGGTGGCGATTGGCCGCGCCCCGCGCAAGGGCCGGTACCGCGCCGGGCCTTCGACAAGCACTTGTCGGCGACCCGGGGACGCGGTTAGGTAGAGGCTGTTTTCGGGGATCGGGGGACTTCCCACAATGAAGCGTCTGTTCGCGCTGGCCGCGGCCTGCGTCATGCTGGCTGCCTGCACGACCACCAATGTCCGGTCGGCGACCGGATTGCCGACCACGCCGCCGCAGGACGCCAAGGTCCTCGTCGCCCAGCCGGACATCGAACTGCAGCTGCTGACGGCCGGCGGACTGCTCGAACCGCGCGCGGACTGGACGTCGGCGGCCAGGACCAACATGCAGGCGGCGGTCGAGGCGACGCTCAAGGGCAAATCCCATGAGTTCACGGTGCTCGATCCGACTACGGCGATGGAGGGGCGCGAGGGGCAGATCCTGCGCCTGCACGGCGTCGTCGGGGGCACGATCCTGACCTATCCGGCCCTGCCCTCGAAAACCGGCTTCGACTGGACGCTGGGCGAAGGCGCCCAGCTGCTGGCGTTCAAGTACAGCAGCGACTACGCCCTCTTCGTCTACGGGCGCGGCTCCTATTCGAGCGGCGGCCGGGTGGCGATGTTCATCGGCGCCGCCGCGCTCGGCGTCAGCATCCCGATGGGCGGCCAGCAGGCCTTCGCCTCGCTGGTCGACCTCAAGACCGGGAAGGTGATCTGGTTCAACCAGGCCATCGCCAGCCCCGCGGCCGACATGCGGTCTCCGGAGGGGGCGCGGCTGCTGACCGACGCGCTGCTGAAGGGCCTGCCCCTTTGAGGTCGCGGCCGATCCTCAGGACGGCCGTGACCTCGATCCTGGCGGCGTCGATCGCGACCTCGTCCGTAACGCCGGCTTTCGCGCAGCGCGCGGTCGGGCAGCGGCCGGACATCGCCACCGACGAGGGCGGTCTCTGGGCCCAGTCCGACAAGGCCGAGACCGAAGCCAGGACCAAGGCCGAACTCAACCGCGATCCCGAGCTGACGCCCTACGTCCGCGAGGTGGCCTGCAAGGTCGCCGCCGAGTACTGCGGCGAGGTGCGCGTCTACGTGCTGGACCGGCCCTACTTCAACGCCGCCATGGCCCCCAACGGCTACATGGAGGTGTGGTCCGGCCTTCTCCTGCGCGCGCGCAGCGAATCGGAACTGGCGTTCGTCCTCGGCCACGAGGTCACCCACTTCGCGCAGGGCCATTCGCTGGCGAGCTGGCGCAAGACCAAGTCCGCGGCCAACGCCGGGATGGTGTTCATGCTCGTCGGCGGCAGCATCGTCGGCGGTCTGCTGTACCTCGGCGTGCTGTCATCCCTGTTCGCCTTCGACAGGGCCCAGGAAACGGAGGCCGATGCGCTGGGCTTCGCCCGCACGGTCAAGGCCGGCTACGACCCGGCCGCCGCCGCCGCCATCTGGCGATCGCTTCGCGAGGAGACCGCCGCGTCCGACTTCCCCAAGACGCGGACGTCGGACACCCGGGCCAGCATCTTCAACACCCACCCGATCACGCCTGACAGGATCGCCGCGCTGGATGCGCTGGCCGCCGGCGCGTCGGCGCCGTCCGAGGGCGAGCGGACCCGCTATCGCGCCAAGATCCGCAAGTTCCTGCCCGCCTGGCTGACCGACGACCTGCGCCGGCGGGACTACGGCCAGACGCTGCATCTGATCGACCGCCTCGCGGCGGACGGCGAAGACCTGGGCGTGCTCGAGTTCTACAAGGGCGAGGCGTACCGGCGGCGGCGCCAGGACGGCGACGCGGAGAAGGCCCTGGCCGCCTACGCCGCCGCCGCCACCCGCCCCGATGCGCCGGTCGACGTCTGGCGCGAGCTCGGCGACCTCCAGGCCAGGCTGGGCCGCCCGGCCGAGGCCAGGATCTCCTACGAAACCTATCTGGCCAAGGCCGCCGACGCCGACGACCGCTGGCTGGTCGAGGCCAGCCTGAAGAAAATCAACGGAAGCACCGCAACATGATCATCCGCACCCTGCGCGTCGCCGCCACCGCCGCCGCCGTCCTCGCCCTGGCCGCCTGCGCCGGCATCAAGGCCGTTCCCGCCGGCCCGTACGTGCATGGCGGCTCGTCGATGACGGTCGGCCGGACCTGGACCGACCTCGGCATCGTCCCGGGATCGCCCAAGACGCTCCGCATGCTCACCATCGACGGCCCGGCGCTGAACACCCTGTTCGTCATCGATGGCCTGAAGGACGGCGAGTACATCATCCGCGCGACCAGCAAGGAGAAGCCGACCCCGACCTACAGGACCGGCATGTCGCCGACCGAGCAGGTCGAGTTCCTGGCGGACAGCGCGGTGGCCATCGGCTTCCAGCGCGTGGAGACGGACAACATCCGCCCGGTGAAGGTCAGCGGCGCCGACGGCGTGCGGGTCGACCTCTCGGCGCAGACGGCCGCCGGGCTCGACGTCTCCGGGACGGCCCAGCTGGTCGAGGTGGGCGGCCGCCTCTACATCCTCTTCTACGTCGCCCCGACCGAGCACTACTTCGAGGCCACGCGCGCCGAGGTGGAATCTGTGATGGCGTCGGCCAGGATCTCCGGCTGACAACCCGCACGGGTTGAATTTTTCGCGCAACGGCGTTAACCCTGAGGCCTGCGGAAAGGAATTTTCTCCGCCGTGCGGAGAGACGCACCTTTCTGCCAACAGGCCGCAATGACGGCCCTCGCCGCGACGACGCGGCGGGGCGGACCCCGCTTCGAGGCCGGGTCCCATTCGAAGGGAAACGCACCATGGCCCTGGCCATCAACGACTTCGGCGACGAAGGCGGTCGCCGCGACCGCCTGTCCCGCACGCTCGGCGTGGCGGCGACGCTCTATGGACTGATGGCGGCGATCACCGCCGCGCTGGCGATCGCCGGCGGGCTGGGCCTGGCGGGCCTGGCGGTCGATCCGTCCGCCGGCGAGGCGGCGCGGGTGCTGGCCCTGCCCTGGAGCCTGGCGGCCGGGGGCGGCGGGACGGTGTTCGTCCTGGCGCTCACGCTGGGCGGGCTCGCCGCCAATCTTCTGCTGCTGCTGGTCGGCGCGCGCCTGGCGCGGGGCCCGCGCCGCGGCCGGGCCTAGATGTGGCAAAGGCCGCCCGGGTTACCGGACGGCCTTTGATGGTGGAGCTAAGCGGAGTCGAACCGCTGACCTCTTGAATGCCATTCAAGCGCTCTACCAGCTGAGCTATAGCCCCGGAAGTCCGGGTTCCCGCTCCCGGTGACCGGCGGCGAGGGCGCGACTTCTATGCCGTCCCTTTCCGCCGATCAAGGCCCCGCGCCGGTATTTTTTGCGGGGCCTCGCCGGGCCGGATCCTAGCGGTCGTCGGCGTCGTCCTCGCCCGGCAGACCGTCGATTTCGTCCTCGGGGAAGTCGTCGTCGTCCTCGTCCTCGAGGAACGGAACGTCCTCGTCCGCGTCGTCGGCGAGATCCTCGTCCTCGGCGAAGTCGACGCCCAGGTCGTCGCCGCCCGGCGCGGGCGCGACGCCGTCGGCGTCGCCGTCCTCGTCGTCGGTCTCGATCGGCTCGACAGCGGCCTCATCGTCGATTTCCGGCGTCTGGTCGGCCTCCTCCTCGAAGCCGTCCGCGTCGGCGTCGACGACCTTGGCTTCCTTCTCGGGCTCGTCCTCATAGTCCGGGGCGGCCGAGCGGGCGCGGACCCGGCGGCTGCGCAGGGCCTCCTCCGGGTCGAACGACTCGCCGCACTTGGGGCAGACGGCCGGGCGGCGGCCCAGGTCGTAGAATTTCGAAGAACAGGTGGGGCAGATCTGTTTTGCGCCCAGTTCGGGATTGGCCAAGGGGCGATCCTCAGAGCTTGTGCTGAAAGCGGCGGCTCCCTTGCCACGCGGCGGGGTCGCTGTCAAAAGCAAAACCCCTTGTTTCTCCCGACCTTTCCCGGAGTCCCGCCCGGCATGACCGCAGCCGTGCTTTCGGCCCGCCCCGGCGCCCCGCTGCGGGGCGCGGTCCGCGTCCCTGGCGACAAGTCCATTTCCCACCGCGCGCTGATCCTCGGCGCCCTGGCGCACGGCCGCACGACGGTGACCGGCCTGCTCGAGGGCGACGACGTGCTGGCCACCGCGCGGGCCATGCGGGCCTTCGGCGCGGAGGTGACGCGCACCGGCGACGGCGCCTGGACGATCGAGGGCCGGGGCGGCTTCGCCGAGCCCGCCGACGTGATCGACTGCGGCAACGCCGGCACCGGCGTGCGGCTGATCATGGGCGCCGCGGCCGCCTTCGACATCGCCGCCACCTTCACCGGCGACGGCTCGCTGCGCTCCCGCCCGATGGGCCGGGTGCTGAAGCCGCTCGGCGAGATGGGCGCGCACTGGATCGCGCGCGAGGGCGACCGCCTGCCGCTGACCCTGAAGGGCGGCGGCCTGTCCGCCCTCGACTACACCCTGCCGATGGCGTCGGCCCAGGTGAAGTCGGCGGTGCTGCTCGCCGGCCTGGGCGCCGACGGTCCGGTGACGGTGGTCGAGCCCGAGCCGACCCGCGACCACACCGAGCGGATGCTGAAGGCGTTCGGCGCCGACCTGACCGTCAGCGACCACAACGACCGCCGGGTGGTCACCCTGCGGCCCGGCGGCGGCCTGACCGGCAGCCACGTCGCGGTCCCGGCCGACCCGTCCAGCGCGGCCTTCCCGATCGTCGCGGCCCTGATCACCCCGGGCTCGGAAGTGACCGTCGAGGGCGTGATGCTCAACCCGCTGCGCACCGGCCTGTTCGACACCCTGCGCGAGATGGGCGCCGACCTGACCATCACCGGCCGCCGCGACGCCAGCGGCGAGGAGGTCGGGGACATCACCGCGCGGCATTCGGCGCTGCGGGGCGTCGTCGTGCCGCCCGGCCGCGCGCCCAGCATGATCGACGAGTATCCGATCCTGGCGATCGCCGCCGCCTTCGCCGCCGGCGAGACGATCATGCGCGGCGTCGGCGAGATGCGGGTCAAGGAGAGCGACCGGATCGCCCTGATGGCGGCCGGCCTGGAAGCCTGTGGCGTCGATGTCGAGGAGGAGCCGGAGGGCTTCATCGTGCGCGGGACCGCCATCGCGCCGCGCGGCGGCGCGCTGGTCGAGACCCACGGCGACCACCGCATCGCGATGAGCCACCTGGTCCTCGGGCTGGCCTCGAAGGAGCCTGTCCGCGTCGACGAGCCCGGCATGATCGCCACCAGCTTCCCGACCTTCGCCGCCCTGATGCGCGGCCTGGGCGGCGACATCCAATGAACCGCGGCGCTTCAGGGCCGTGGACAGCAAGGCGCACGCTTCTGACGCTGTCGGGCGGCTTTGGCGTCGCTCTGGCGCTTTGGCTCGGCGCCTGGGTGGCTGACCTTCACGATGGACGAACGTGGAACCAGAGGAGTCGCTACGAATCCGGGCCACGATGGTTCATTACAGATCGAATGGAGGATCCGGCCGGCTTCCGGACTACCACAATGGTCCGGTACGTACTGCCGGTGACCATGTTCGCGACCATCAGTCTCGTTTGCCTCCTGGGTGCGCTGTCTCAACCGAAGGCAGGAGCCGAATGAGCGGTTTCGTCATCGCCGTCGACGGGCCGGCGGCCTCCGGCAAGGGCACCATCGCCGTCAGGCTGGGCGCGCTCTACGGCTACCCCGTGCTCGACTCCGGCCTGCTCTACCGCGCCGTCGGGGTGAAGGTCCTCGAGCGCGGCGAGGACCTCGGCGACGCGGACGCGGCGCTGGCGGCGGCCCGCACGCTCGACCCGGCCGAGCTCGAAAGCCCCGACGTCCGCACCCGTCGGGCCGGCGAGGCCGCCAGCCGGGTCGCCGTCTATCCGGCGGTGCGCGAGGCGCTGCGCGACTTTCAGCTGGCCTTCGCGGCGCAGGAGCCGGGCGCCGTGATCGACGGCCGGGACATCGGCACGGTCATCGCGCCCGGGGCCCCGGCCAAGCTCTATGTCACGGCCACGCCGGAGGTGCGGGCGCAGCGGCGCTGGAAGCAGCTGACCGGTCAGGGCGAGGCGGTGACCTACGAGGACATCCTCGCCGACATCCGCATCCGGGACGCGCGCGACAGCGCCCGGGCCGACTCGCCGATGGTCATGGCCGACGACGCCGTCTTGCTCGACACCACCGAAATGACTATAGACGCGGCCTTCGATGCGGCCCGCCGCATCGTCGAGACGGCGCGAAGCCGGTGGGAAACCGCCAAGGGCTAAATCCAATCGCGTCGGGGCTCGATGGCCGCGGGCGCTGAATATCCCTCAAAACCAGGAACGCCCGGACTCCGTGGCAATCCCGCCGCCTCGCGCGTTCCGCAGCAGAAACGAACCGAACACAGCATGGCCGACGATCTCAGCCTCAACCCCACCCGCGACGATTTCGCGGCTCTTCTCGACGCCTCGATGGGCGGCGCCGGCGACTTCGCCGAAGGCACCGTCATCCACGGCAAGGTCGTCGGCATCGAAAAGGACTTCGCCGTCGTCGACGTCGGCCTGAAGACCGAAGGCCGCATCCAGATCAAGGAATTCGGCGTCGACGAGAACGGCAAGCCCACCGTCAAGGTCGGCGACACCGTCGAGGTCTTCCTCGAGCGTCTCGAGAACGCGATGGGCGAGGCTGTCATCAGCCGCGAGAAGGCCAAGCGCGAAGAAGCCTGGACCCGCCTGGAAGGCGTGTTCGCCACCGGCCTGCCGGTGCAGGGCTCGATCGTCGGCCGCGTGAAGGGCGGCTTCACCGTCGACCTCGGCGGCGCCAGCGCCTTCCTGCCGGGCTCGCAGGTCGACATCCGCCCGGTGCGCGACGTCGGCCCGCTGATGGGCAAGGAACAGCCGTTCGCCATCCTCAAGATGGACCGCCCGCGCGGCAACATCGTCGTCTCGCGTCGCGCCATCCTGGAAGAGGCCCGCGCCGAGCAGCGCACCGAGCTGGTGTCGCAGCTGCAAGAGGGCGAAGTCCGCGAAGGCGTGGTCAAGAACATCACCGACTACGGCGCGTTCGTGGACCTGGGCGGCATCGACGGCCTGCTGCACGTCACCGACATGAGCTGGAAGCGCGTCTCGCATCCTTCGCAGGTGCTCGCCGTCGGCGACACGGTGAAGGTGCAGATCATCAAGATCAACCCGGACACCCAGCGCATCAGCCTCGGCATGAAGCAGCTGCAGTCGGATCCGTGGGACGGCGTCGAAGCCAAGTACCCGGTCGGCGCCAAGTACACCGGCCGCATCACCAACATCACCGACTACGGCGCCTTCGTGGAGCTGGAGCCGGGCGTCGAGGGCCTGGTGCACGTCTCGGAGATGTCCTGGACGAAGAAGAACGTCCATCCGGGCAAGATCGTCTCCACCTCGCAGGAAGTGGACGTCATCGTGCTCGACGTCGACAGCTCCAAGCGCCGCGTCTCGCTGGGCCTGAAGCAGGCGATGGCCAACCCGTGGGAAGCCTTCCTGTCGGCCCACCCGATCGGCTCGACCGTCGAGGGCGAAGTCAAGAACGCCACCGAGTTCGGCCTGTTCGTCGGCCTCGACGGCGACATCGACGGCATGGTGCACCTGTCGGACCTGGACTGGAACGCCCCGGGCGAGGAAGCCATGGCGCGCTACAAGAAGGGCGACGTCATCAAGGCGAAGGTCCTCGACGTCGACGTCGAGAAGGAGCGCATCAGCCTCGGCGTGAAGCAGCTGGCGGGCGATCCGATGGCCGGCGACGTCTTCCGCAAGGGCCAGACCGTCACCGTCACGGTCACGGAAGTGACCTCCGGCGGCATCGAGGTGAAGTTCGGTGAAGACGACGCCCCGATGACGGCCTTCATCCGCAAGTCGGACCTGTCGCGCGACCGCAACGAGCAGCGCCCCGAGCGCTTCGCCGTCGGCGACCGCATCGACGCCCAGGTGACCAACATCGACAAGGCCGCGCGCCGCGTGTCCGTGTCGATCAAGGCTCTGGAAATGGCCGAAGAAAAGGAAGCCATCGAGCAGTACGGGTCGTCCGACTCGGGCGCCTCGCTCGGCGACATCCTGGGCGCGGCCCTGCGCGAGAAGGCCAAGAACGACTGATCCTTCCCAGCGCTTCGCTGAGAACGATGGCGGCGGCCGGGGCGACCCGGCCGCCGTTTTCGTCTGGCGCGGGGCGCCCGTCCACACAGCGTTAGCGGAGATTGACCCTTCCGGCGGAGACAACCTCTTGAAGACTCAAGGGACATTGGGCAAAGGTCGGGCCGCCGACGCCGGGGGGACCCATGATCAAGTCCGAGCTGATCGCCAAGCTCGCTCACGAGAACCCTCACCTGACCCAGCGCGATATCGAGCGGGTCGTCGGGGTCATTCTCGAAAAGATGACCGTCGCCCTCGAGCAGGGCGGGCGCGTCGAGCTGCGCGGCTTCGGCGCCTTCTCGGTCCGCTCGCGTCCGGCCCGCGCCGGCCGCAACCCGCGCACCGGCGAGCCGGTGTCGGTCAAGGGCAAGCACGTGCCCTTCTTCAAGAGCGGCAAGGAGCTGCGCGAGCGGCTCAACGCCGACTGAACTTGACCTGATGGCCCGAACACCGAAGGCTGCCGGGCGCACCAGCAGCGGGAGACGGTCATGAGCATCGGCAAGGAATTCCGGGAGTTCATCGCGCGCGGCAACGTCGTCGATCTCGCCGTCGGCGTGATCATCGGCGGGGCGTTCGGGGCCATCGTCAAAAGCCTGGTCGACCAGGTGGTCATGCCGCCGATCGGCTGGCTGATGGGCGGCGTCGACTTCAGCGAGCTCAAGCTGACCCTGCCGGCCAATCCGGTGACGCCAGACGCCGAACCGGTGGCGATCCTCTACGGCGCCTTCATCAACACCGTGATCCAGTTCCTGATCGTGGCCGCCGCCGTCTTCGTGCTGGTCAAGGTGATCAACACCCTCCGCCGTGAGCGGGCCGCCGACCCGGCGCCCGAGACTCCCCCGGCGCCGACCCCGTCGGAGGCCCTGCTGACCGAGATCCGCGACCTGCTGAAGGCGCAGTCGGCGCCGAAGGCGGCGCCCGAGCCGAAGCTCACGCCGGTCGCGGCGAAACCGGCGGCGCGGAAGACCGCGCCGAAGAAGACCTGATGGCCGGCGCCAAGATCTGCGGACTGACCACGCCCGAAACCGTCCAGGCCGCCGTCGACGGCGGCGCGGCCTTCATCGGCTTCATGTTCTTCGACAACAGCCCGCGCAACATCGCGCCCGACGCCGCCGCGCGGCTGGCGCCGCCGGCCCGGGCGGCGAACGTCAAGGTCGTGGCGGTCACGGTCGACCCCGACGACGCCCTGCTCGACCGGATCTCGGCGACGCTCCGGCCCGACCTGATCCAGCTGCACGGCAAGGAAAGTCCCGCCCGCGCGCGCGAGGTCGCCGCCCGCACCGGCGCCGGGGTGATCAAGGTGTTCTCCGTCTCCGGGCCGGACGACCTCGCCCCGGCCGCGGCCTACGAGAGCGTCGTCGACCACCTGATGTTCGACGCCCGGGCGCCGGCCGGCTTCGACCGGCCCGGCGGCACGGGCGCGCGGTTCGACTGGACGATGCTGGCTGGACGGCGCTTCGCGCGGCCCTATCTGCTGGCGGGGGGGCTCGATCCCTGGAACGTGTCCGAGGCCGTGCGGCAGTCGGGCGCTGCGCTGGTGGACGTTTCCTCTGGCGTGGAACGCGGGCCGGGGATAAAGGACCCCCTTCTCATCAAGGCCTTTCTGGAAGCGGTTCGCCGCGCCTGACACCCCGCTGACGCCGTGAACGCCCCGACAAAACCCAACGACTGGAACGCCCTTCCGGACGCCAACGGCCGCTTCGGCGAGTTCGGCGGCCGCTATGTGGCCGAGACCCTGATGCCGCTGGTCCTCGACCTGGACCGGGCCTATGCCGAGGCCAAGGCCGATCCGGCCTTCCAGGGCGAGCTGAAGGGCTTTCTCAAGCACTACGTCGGCCGGCCCAACCCGCTCTATTTCGCCGAGCGCCTGACGGCCCACCTCGGCGGGGCGAAGATCTACTTCAAGCGCGAGGAGCTGAATCACACCGGCGCGCACAAGATCAACAACTGCATGGGCCAGATCCTGCTGGCCATGCGCATGGGCAAGACGCGGATCATCGCCGAGACCGGCGCCGGCCAGCACGGCGTGGCCACCGCCACCGTCTGCGCGCGCTTCGGCCTGCCCTGCGTGGTCTACATGGGCGCGGTGGACGTCGAACGGCAGAAGCCCAACGTGTTCCGCATGAACCTGCTGGGCGCCGAAGTGCGGCCGGTGACCTCGGGCGCCTCGACGCTCAAGGACGCCATGAACGAGGCCATGCGCGACTGGGTGACCAACGTCGCCGACACCTACTACCTGATCGGCACGGCGGCGGGTCCGCACCCCTACCCGGCCATGGTCCGTGACTTCCAGTCGGTGATCGGCGAGGAGATCAAGGCCCAGATCCTCGAGGCCGAGGGCCGCCTGCCCGACGCCGTCGTGGCCTGTGTCGGCGGCGGTTCGAACGCGATCGGCACCTTCCACCCCTTCCTCGCCGACGAGCAGGTGAGGATCTTCGGGGTCGAGGCCTCGGGCCACGGGCTGGACACCGACAAGCACGCCGCCTCGCTGACCGGCGGCCGCCCGGGGGTCCTGCACGGCAACAAGACCTACCTGCTGCAGGACGCCGACGGCCAGATCCTCGACGCCCACTCGATCAGCGCCGGCCTGGACTATCCGGGCATCGGGCCCGAGCACAGCTGGCTGCACGACATCGGCCGCGCGAAGTACCTGACCTGCACCGACGACGAGGCGCTGGCCGCCTTCAAACTCTGCGCCGAGCTGGAGGGGATCATCCCCGCCCTCGAGACCGCCCACGCCCTGGCCAAGCTGCCCGAGGTGGTCAAGGAGGTCGGCAAGGACGGCATCGTGGTGCTGACCATGTCCGGCCGCGGCGACAAGGACGTCAACACGGTCGCCAACGCGCTGGGAATGTCGATTTGACCAAGGACCGTATCGACCGGCGCTTCGCGGCCCTCGCCGCCGAAGGCCGCGCCGCCTTCGTCGCCTACATCGTCGCCGGCGACCCCTCGCGCGAGGTCTCGCAGGCGATCCTTGAGGGCCTGCCCGCCGCCGGGGCCGACATCATCGAGGTCGGGTTTCCCTTCTCGGACCCGATGGCCGAGGGCCCGTCGATCCAGTTCGGCTCGCAACGCGCGCTGAAGGCCGGCATGACCCTGCAGGGCGTGCTGGACATGGTCGCCGCCTTCCGCACGCGGGACCAGGACACGCCGGTGATCCTGATGGGCTATCTCAACCCGGTGCTGAACCGCGGCTACGACCGGTTCGCGGCCGACGCGGCGGCGGCCGGCACCGACGGCCTGATCGTCGTCGACTGCCCGCCCGAGGAGGCCGATCCGCTGGCCGACGCGCTGGAAGCCAACGGCGTGGCCCTGATCCGCCTGGCGACGCCGACCACCGACGACAAACGCCTGCCGGCCGTGGTCCGGCGGACCTCGGGCTTCGTCTACTACGTCTCCGTCGCCGGGGTGACCGGGGTCAAGGAGGCGGACGCCGCGGCCGTGGCACACCCCGTGCAGAGGCTGAAGGCGGCGTCCGGCCTTCCGGTCGCCGTGGGATTCGGCATCCGCACGCCGGAACGGGCGGCGGAGGTCGCGCGGGTCGCCGACGCGGCCGTGGTCGGCTCGGCGCTCGTCGATGAAATCGCGGGCGCCCTGGAGGCGGGAACGAACGAAAACGTGACCGAAAGAGTTCTTTCCAAGGCGGCTGAGCTGGCTAAGGCTGTGAAATCGGCGCGAGTCAGGGACGCTTAAGCGATGGCGATGGCTGACCCCAAGAACGACAAACCGACCCGAGGCGGCGCGCGTGAGCGCCAGGGCTGGCTGTCGCGCATCGCCCCCGGCGTGCGCGGCGCCTTCGTCAAGCGCGAGACGCCCGAGAACCTCTGGGTGAAATGCCCCGACACCGGGGAGATGATCTACCGCCCCGACCTGGAAGCCGCCTGGTGGGTGACGCCGGCGGGCCGCCACATGCGGATCGGGCCGGACCTGCGGTTCCGCTACACCTTCGACGACGGCCGCTGGGACGCGCTGCCGACGCCGGACGTGGTCGAGGACCCGCTGAAGTTCAGCGACGGCAAGCCCTACAAGGACCGCCTCGCCGCCGCCCGCAAGGCGACCGGGGAGAAGGACGCCGTGGCCCTCGCCGCCGGCCGGATCGGCGGCGTCGAGTCGGTGGTCATGGTCCAGGACTTCGCCTTCATGGGGGGCTCGCTGGGCATGGCGGCCGGCGAGGCCTTCATCGCCGGCGCCCGGGCGGCGCTTGAGCGCCAGGCGCCCTATGTCGCCTTCACCGCCGCCGGCGGCGCGCGGATGCAGGAAGGCACCCTCTCGCTGATGCAGATGGCGCGCAGCACCCTGGCGATCCAGGAGCTGAAGGCGGCCCGCCTGCCCTACATCGTCGTCCTGACCGACCCGACCACGGGCGGGGTGACCGCCAGCTACGCCATGCTCGGCGACATCCACCTGGCCGAGCCGGGCGCCCTGATCGGCTTCGCCGGCCAGCGGGTCATCGAGCAGACCATCCGCGAGACCCTGCCGCCGGGCTTCCAGCGCGCCGAGTTCCTGGTCGAGAAGGGCATGGTCGACCGCGTCACGCCCCGGCACGAGCTGCCGATGGTGCTGGGCTCGATCCTCAAGACCCTGATGATGGGCCGCGACGGGCTCAAGGCGGCCTGATTCACTGCGTGGTTCGACACGCGCTTCGCGCTGCTCACCATGACGTGGAGTGGAAGCGCTTCTGAATACGTCATCCTGAGCAGCGGCCGAAGGCCGCGTGTCGAAGGACGCCCATGAGCGAACACCTCCGCCCCCATGACGCCGCCCTCGAGCGGCTGAAGGCGCTGCATCCCAGGCTGATCGACCTGTCGCTCGGCCGCATGCGGCGGCTGTGCGCGGCGCTGGGCGACCCGCAGCGGCGGCTGCCGCCCGTGATCCACGTGGCCGGCACCAACGGCAAGGGCTCCACCGTGGCCTTCCTGCGCGCCATGGCCGAGGCGGCCGGCCTGCGGGTCCATGTCTTCACCTCGCCCCATCTGGTCCGCTTCGCCGAGCGCATCCGCCTGGCCGGGACCCTGATCACCGACGCGCATCTGGCGGCGGTGCTGGAACGCATCGAGGCGGTCAACGACGGCCAGCCCATCACCTTCTTCGAGATCACCACCGCCGCCGCGTTCCAGGCCTTCAGCGAAACGCCGGCCGACCTCTGCCTGCTGGAGGTGGGCCTGGGCGGCTCGCTGGACGCAACCAACGTCATCGACCGGCCGGCGGTCAGCGTCATCGCGCCCGTCGACCACGACCACCGCGAGTTCCTCGGCGACAGTCTGGCCGGCATCGCGGGCGAGAAGGCCGGGATCATCAAGGCCGGCGCGCCGGTTGTGGTCGGGCGACAGGCCCCGGAAGCTTTCGAGGTCATCGCGGCGCGCGCCCGGACGCTCGGCGCGCCGCTGCGGGCGCTGGGGACCGACTTCGACGGCTGGATCGAACGCGGCCGGCTGTGCGTCCAGCTGGAGGACCGCCTGCTCGACCTGCCCGCCCCGGCCCTGGCCGGCGCGCACCAGGTCGACAACGCCGCCCTCGCCGCCGTCGCCGCCCTGACGCTGGCCGCGCCGCGCATCGACGAGGCGGCGATCGGCCGGGGCGTGGCGGCGGCGTCCTGGCCGGCCCGCATGCAGCGGCTGACCGCCGGCCCGCTGGCGGCGATGGCCAGGGCGAAGGGCGCCGACCTGTGGCTGGACGGCGGCCACAACCCGCACGCCGCCCGGGCGCTGGCCCGGACGATCGGCGACATGGCTGCGCGCGACGGCCGCCCCGTGGCGCTGGTGTGCGGCCTGCTGGCCAACAAGGACGCCGACGGCTTCTTCGACGCCTTTGCCGGGCTGGCCCCCGCCGTGCAGACAGTCGGATTCGACGCGCCGGCCGCCGCCGATCCCGCACAGCTGGCGGAGATCGCCCGCGCGCACGGCCTGTCGGCGTCGGCCCACGGCGACGTCGCCGCCGGGCTTGCGGCGGCGCTGGCGGGCGAGACGCCGCCGCATGTGGTGATCGCCGGCTCGCTGTACCTGGCCGGCGAGGTGCTGGGGCTGGACGAGGCGACCTGGCCGCGGTGAGGCCGTGCGTCCTTCGACACGGCCCTTCGGGCCTGCTCAGGATGACGTGCTCAGATGGCCTGCCGCCCAGGTCATGCTGAGCAGTGCTCGAAGCACGCACAACGCAAACGGCCGCCGGGTCGCCCCGACGGCCGTCCATGAGAGATCGATGGTGAAGGCGCGGGCGGTCTTACGCCGCCTGGACGCCGGCCTCGGAGAGCCACTCGAGGATCTTCTGCTTGGGCATGGCGCCGACCTTCATCGACGCCATCTGGCCGCCGCGGAACAGCATCATGGTCGGAATGCCGCGCACGCCGTAGCGGGACGGCGTCGTGGGGCTGTCCTCGATGTTGACCTTGGCCACGGTGACCTGGTCGGCCAGTTCCTCGGCGATCTGGTCCAGCGCCGGGGCGATCTGCTTGCAGGGGCCGCACCACTCGGCCCAGAAGTCGACCAGCACCGGCTTGTCGGACTGCAGGACGTCGCGTTCAAAGGTTTCGTCGGTCACCGCAACGGTGCTCATGACAGGTCTCCTTGCAGAGGGACTCGCACAGGGCCCTCGCTTCAGGCCAACGATGTAGGCCCCCCGCCGTTCCCCATCAATGGGGCGCCGACAGGCGGGCGAGAGTCGCGGCGACGATGTTTTCTGGAACCGGCATCAGCCGGGGTCCGTCGGTCCAGACCAGGGCCGCCTCGACCCGCCGGCCGGGGAAGATTTCCTCGAGCACGGCGACATAGACCGCCATCTGGATCAGATAGGCGGGATCCGCCTCCGCGATGTCCGCCGGGGCCGGACGGTTGGTCTTGAAGTCGACCACCAGCACCCGCTCCGCGGCGACCAGCAGCCGGTCGACGCGGCCCGACACCGCCAGGCCGGCCGGAAGCCGGCGCGAGGTTCCGCCGATCGCCGCCTCGGCCCGGGACCCCGGCCCGAAGACGTCGGCGAAGCGCGCGTCGTCGAGCACGCCGAAGGCCGCGGCGAGCATTTCCGCCCGCTGCGGGCCGGTCAGGTCGCGCTCGCGATCCAGCATGCGCGCGGCGGCCTGTCGCCGTTCGGCCGCCGGCACGTCCGGCAGCAGCTGCAGCAGGCGGTGAATCAGCTCGCCCCGGCGGTACCGGCCGAGCCCCTCGACGCGGGCCAGCGGCGAGGGCGCCGGGCCGAAGGTCCGGTCGGCCAGCTGGGAGGGGGAGGCGTAGCGGCGCG
>CALKHU010000060.1 GCA_937991555.1 uncultured Caulobacter sp. | reverse complement strand
CCAGGTCGCCGTGACCGATAATCGCGTCGCGGCGGTGATCTACGACAATGTCCGTGGCCGGCTGATGAGCTTCCAGTACCGTGGCGAATGGGGCTGGCGGGCGAGCACCCTGCCGGCGGCGGACAACGCCGCGATCAGCCTGGTCTCGACCAGCGACGCCGGCGACCGGCTGTTCTACGCCGTCGAGAGTTTCGTGGCCCCGACCGAGCTGAGCCTCGTCGACCTGGTCAGCGGCGAGGGCGCCGTGGCCAAGACCCTGCCCGCGCGGTTCGACGCCTCGACCCATGTCGTCGAGCAGAAGGAAGCAACCTCGAAGGACGGGACCAGGGTCCCCTACTTCGTCATCCATCCGAAGGGTCACAAGCACGACGGCCAGGATCCGACGCTGATCCACGCCTATGGCGGCTTCCAGCTGAGCAAGCTGCCGGTCTACGATCCGCTGGTCGGCAAGCTCTGGCTCGAGCGCGGCGGCACCTATGTCGTGGCCAACATCCGCGGCGGCGGCGAGTTCGGCCCGGCCTGGCACGAGGCTGCGCTGAAAGCCAATCGCCAGAAGGCCTACGACGACCTGTTCGCGGTCGCCGAAGACGTCATCCGGCGCAAGATCACCTCGCCGCGACGCCTCGGCTTCTATGGCCGCTCGAACGGCGGACTGCTGGCCGGGGTGGCGATGACCCAGCGGCCCGACCTGTGGAACGCGGTGGTGGTTGAAAGCCCCTTGCTCGACATGCTGCGCTACCACCTGCTGCCGGCCGGGGCGTCCTGGATCGGCGAGTACGGCGACCCGACCAGGCCCGAGGAGGCCGCCTGGATCGCGAAGTATTCGCCGCAGCAGAACGTCCGGCCGGGCGTGACCTATCCGCTGGCCTACATCACCACCTCGACGAAGGACGACCGAGTCCACCCGGGGCATGCCCGCAAGTTCGCCGCGCGGCTCGGCGAGGCGGGTGCGCCCTACCTCTATTACGAGAACACCGACGGCGGCCATGCCAACGCCGCCGACCCGACCGCCAACGCCAAGCGCTGGGCGATGCACTACACCTACCTGTCGCGCCATTTGATGGATTGAGTATGCGAGTTCTCCTGCTGGCCGCCGCCATGAGTCTCACCGCCCTGACCGCCACCGCCGCCGTCCCCGCGCCGACCCCCGACGATCCCTACACCTGGATGGAGGAGATCGAAGGTGATCGGGCCATGGCCTTCGCCCGGGCCGAGAATGCGCGGTCCCTGCCGCTGCTGCAGGGCGACGCCCGCTACGCGACGCTGCGGGGAGATGCGCTGACCATCCTGCAGGCCAGGGACCGCATTCCGGTGGTCGGGTTCTCCGGCGACGGAAAGCTGAGCAACTTCTGGCAGGACGCCGTCCATGTGCGCGGGGTCTGGCGCAAGACGACGCTGGACAGCTACCGCACGGCCGAGCCGGTCTGGGAAACGGTTCTCGACATCGACGCCCTGGCGAAGGCCGAGGGCAAGAACTGGGTCTACAAGGGCGCCAGCTGCCTGCCGCCCGAGGATCGCTACTGCCTGGTCTCCCTGTCGGACGGGGGCAAGGACGCGGTCGTCTACCGCGAGTTCGACACGGTGACGAAGACCTTCGTCTCCGGCGGCTTCGAGACGCCCGAGGGCAAGCAGAACGTCAGCTGGCTCGACAAGGACACCCTGCTGATCGCCCGCGACTGGGGGCAGGGTTCGATGACCAAGTCGAGCTATCCCTACATCGTCAAGCGCTGGACGCGTGGAACGCCGCTGTCGGCGGCGGTCGAGGTGTTCCGCGGGACGGTCGACGACGTCTCGGCCTCGCCCTATGTGCTGCGCGACGCCGACGGCAAGGTGCAGGCCGTGCTGGTCAACCGGGCGGTCAGCTTCTTCGAGGCCGAGACCTACCTGCTGACCGACAAGGGGCCGGCGAAGCTGCCGTTTCCGCTGAAGAGCAGCATCCAGGGCCTGGTCCAGGGCCGGATGCTGATGACGCTCGAGGAGGACTGGGCCGCCCAGGGCCTGAAGCAGGGCGACCTCGTCTCGCTCGACCTCGCGGCCGTGAAGGCCGACGCGGCCGCGGCCAAGGCCACGCTGGTGCTGCGCCCGACCGCCCGCCAGTCGATCGAGGGCCTGAACATCACCCGCAACAAGGTGGTCGTGGCCCTGTACGAGGACGTCAAGGGCAAGGCGCTCGTGTTCACGCCGGCGGCCGGCGGCGGCTGGACCAGCCGGGCGCTGGACCTGCCGGCCAACGCCTCGGTCGGCATCGGCTCGGCGTCCGAGACCGACGACCGGATCTTCGTTTCCGTCGCCAACTACCTGACGCCGAGCACCCTGTGGCTGGCCGACGCGGCGGCCGGGACGGTGGAGACCATCAAGGCCTCGCCCGAGCGGTTCGACGCCTCGACCCATGTGGTCGAGCAGTTCTTCGCCACCTCGAAGGACGGCACGAAGGTTCCCTATTTCGTCGTGCGCCCGAAGGACCTGAAGTACGACGGCCAGGCCCCGACCCTGCTCTACGCGTACGGCGGCTTCCAGAGCTCGATGACGCCGGGCTACTCGGCGACGGTCGGCAAGCTGTGGCTGGAGCGCGGCGGCGTCTATGTCGTGGCCAACATCCGCGGCGGCGGCGAGTACGGTCCCGCCTGGCACCAGGCCGGGCTGAAGGCCAATCGCCAGAAGGTCTATGACGACTTCTTCGCGGTGTCCGAGGACCTGATCGCGCGCAAGATCACCAGCCCGCGCCGCCTGGGCGTCATGGGCGGCAGCAACGGCGGCCTGCTGATGGGCGTCGCCCTGACCCAGCGGCCGGAGCTGTACAACGCCGTCGTCATCCAGGTGCCGCTGTTCGACATGCTGAACTACACCCGCATCGGCGCCGGCGCGTCCTGGGTCGGCGAGTACGGCGACCCGGCCAAGCCTGAGGAGCGGGCCTGGATCGCCGCCTACGATCCCTATTCCAACCTGAAGGCCGGCAAGCCGTATCCGAAGGTCTTCCTGGAGACTTCGACCAAGGACGACCGGGTCCATCCGGCCCACGCCCGCAAGGCCGCCGCGCGCCTGAAGGACCTGGGCTACGATTATCTCTACTACGAGAATATCGACGGCGGTCACTCGGCCGCCGCCAACCTCGACGAGACGGCGACGCGGCTGGCGCTCGAGTTCACCTACCTGAGCCAGCAGCTGATCGACTGACGACGCGCGTCAGGCGCGCTCGACCGCCGCCGCGGCGGCGTCGAGCGCGTCGCAGATGGCGGCGATCTGCTCCTTGTCCAGCGGCCCGCCGGTCAGCTTGAGCTTGAGCGCGGTGCGCAGGTTCTCGCGGGCGCGCAGGATCTGCGGGGAGAAGGCGGCGCTCGCGGCGGCCGCCTCCGCCATGCGCTGGAAGATGCCGGCGGCCTGCGCCTCGTTGGCGCGCAGGTGCGCCTCGCCCTCGGCCGTGACCGTGTAGAGCTTGCGCCCGCCGGCGGCGTCCGCGGCCGTGACGAAGCCCATTTCCTCGAGCCAGGTGAGGGTCGGATAGACCACGCCGGGCGAAGGGGAGTAGGCGCCGCCGGCCTGCTCCTCGATCTGCTTGATCAGTTCGTAGCCGTGGCGGGGTTCGTCGGCGATCAGCCGCAGGATGACCAGCTTGAGATCGCCATGGTCGAAGAAGCGGCCCATCCGGCCGCGCCCGCCGCGCCTGTGGTGATGATGGCCGCCGAAGCCGTGGCGGCCCCAGCGATGGTGGCTGTCGTGGTGGAATCCGAAATGTCGGTGCATGAATTAGAGCCTTTCTCGATATATCGATATTACAGATATATCGGATTGGCCGGGTGTCAAGTGCGATATATCGAATTGATTGGCGCGAGTCCCGGTACGGGGTCCCCGGCGGAGCGCGCCTGCGGATCAGACGCCGCGCAGCGTCTCGGCCAGCAGCCGGCCCTCGTTCGCCCGGGTCGAGCCGGCGCGCCAGGCCACGACGATCTCGCGGCTGGGGTGGTCGGCCTCGAGCGGACGGACCGTGACCGGCACGTGCTCGGTGAGCCCGGCCTCCACCGCCATCGCCGGCAGGAAGGAGACGCCCAGCCCCGAGCCGACCATCTGCACCAGAGTTGGCAGCGAGGTGGCGGCGAAGGTCTCCTCGTCGCTGGCCCTGGGCGGTTCGAGGCCGCAGGCGGTCAGGGCGTGGTCGCGCAGGCAGTGGCCGTCCTCGAGCAGGATCAGGTCCTTCGGCGACAGGTCGGCCGGGTCGATCCTGCCGTGCTGCAGGATGGGGTGGCCGTCCGGGGCGGCGGCGAGCAGCTCGTCGTCCGACACATGCGCCCAGTCGAGGCCGGCCATGTCGTAGGGCAGGGCGATCAGGGCGGCGTCCAGCGCGCCGGCCCGCAGCGCCGCGATCAGCCGGTGGGTCAGGTCCTCGCGCAGGAACAGGCGCAGCTTGGGGAAGCGCTGGCGGAGCACCGGCAGGGCGCGCGGCAGCAGGAAGGGCGCGACGGTCGGGATGACGCCGAGCCGGAAGCGTCCGCTAAGCGGCTGACCGGCGCCTTGCGCGGCCTGAACCAGGTCCTCGGCCTGGTCGAGGATGGCGCGAGCCCGGCGCACGGCCTCTTCGCCGGCGGCGGTGAGGATCACGCCCGAGCGCGCACGGTCGACGACCGGGGTCCCGAGGATCTTCTCCAGCTCGGCGATGCCGGCCGAGAGGGTCGGCTGGGTCACATGCGCCGCTTCGGCCGCCCGGCTGAACGAGCCGTGGTCAGAGAGGAGCTTGAGGTACTGCAACTGGCGCAGGGTCGGGAGCATGGACGCGATATAGGTCGCGTCTATAGGTTCGAAAAGAACTATCGATTGGATTTGTCGCGAGCGCCGGCCTATCTCCTGCTTCACCAGACGCGGCCCACGCCCCCCGGGCCGCGCGATCCGGGAGCCCCGCCCCTCCTCCCCCCTGACGGCGGGGCTCCCGGACCCTCGCTAGCCGGCCGGGCTGCCCGTCTCGACGTAACGCTTGAAGCGCGTCAGCTGCTCTCCGAACACGCGGTCGAAGATCGGCCCGGCCTTGACCATCTCCGGCCGGAGCCCGCCGATCGCGTAGGTCTGGATCACCTCGGTCCCGCCGTCGACGGCCTTGAGGTTGAACGTCAGCGCGCCGCTGGCGCCCTCGTCCTGCAGCGGTCCGAAACCGCCCTGGATGCGAAGGGTGGTCCCGGGCCAGGCGAGGATCACCTCGCCGTGCTTCACCCCGCCCCCCGGCAGGGCCTCGCAAAAGCAGCCGCCGGGCGCGAGGACGATGGTCATGTTCTTCGCGTCGCCCGAGTAGCTGTGCTCGCCGTTCCACCAGCGGCCGATCTCGCCGAGGGCGAGGTAGACCTTGTCCGGCGACGCGGCGATGACGACGCGGTTCTCGGTCCGCAGCCCGTCCTCCCAGGTCGACTTCACCTCCGCCGACGCCGCGCCGGCGCCCAGCAGCAGGGCGGCGGCCGCAACGGCCGCGATGAGGGACTGCATGATCAGGGCCTCCCGCCTGTCCAGACGGGCAGGGAACCACCGCTTGATTGATCGATCAAGCCCGGGAGAACGCCGGAGTCTCACGCCGCCTCGAAGCGCAGCGGGGCGCCCCAGAAGGCGGCGACCAGGGCGTTCTGCTCCCCTGGCGCGCCGGTGGTGAGAAACATGCGCCGGCCGTCGGAGCCGACGGCGTACTCGGGATGGCGGGCGAAGTACCGCGCCAGCGCCTCGGCCGTGGAGTCGGGCTGATGGATCAGCGGCGTCCCGGGCGGCAGCGCGTCCCGAAACAGGTCGGCGACGATCTCGTAGTGGGTGCAGCCGAGCACCGCGCGGTCCGGATGGCGGCCGATGCGCCGCTCCAGCGCGTCGACATGGCCGGCGATCTCCGCCGCCAGCACCTCGCGCGGCGCGTTCTGCTCGATCAGCCGGGCGAGGTTGGGGCAGGGCTCGGAAAAGACCGCCAGGTCCTGCTTGCGCTTGTCGATCTCGATCTCGAACACCCGGCTGCCGGCGGTGCCGGGGGTGGAAAAGACGCCGAGCACGTCGACCTTCTGCACCTGCTCGCCGCGGCGGTCGGCCTCGTGCTCCCAGGGCAGCCCGGTGGCGGCCTCGATGGTCGGCACGATGATGCCCAGCACGTTCAGCGGTCGGCCGGTCTCGCGCCGATAGCCCGGCAGCCAGGTCTGCTGCAGCCGTCGCAGCGCGATCGCCGAGGCGGTGTTGCAGGCCAGGACG
>CALKHU010000059.1 GCA_937991555.1 uncultured Caulobacter sp. | reverse complement strand
CGCCAGGCCGCCAGCTCGCGGCGGGCCTGGGCTTCGTAGGCGACATCCGCCGCGCTCATCCCGCTACAGCGCCGCCAGCACGGCGTCGCCCATCTGGACCGTCGACAGCGCGCCACCGAGATCGCGGGTGCGGGCGCCGCCCGCAAGGGCCCCGCTGACCGCCGCGTACAGGCGGTCGGCCTCGGCCTTGCGGTCCAGCGACCAGCGCAGCGCCATCTCGAACGACAGGATCGCCGCCAGCGGATTGGCCACGCCCTGGCCCGCGATGTCCGGCGCCGAGCCGTGGATCGGCTCGTAGAGTCCCGGCCGGCCCGCCGCGCCGAGCGCCGCCGACGGCAGCATGCCCAGCGACCCGGTCAGCTGGGCGGCCTCGTCGGACAGCACGTCGCCGAACAGGTTGTCGGTCAGGATGACGTCGAACTGGGTCGGCTGACGGACCAGCTGCATGGCGGCGTTGTCGGCCAGCATGTGCTCCAGCTGGACGTCGGCGTACTCGCGCTTGTGAAGGTTGGTCACGACCTCGCGCCAGAGCAGGCCGGTCTCCATGACGTTGGACTTCTCGAGCGAGTGGACCTTGTTGCGCCGGCCCCGGGCCAGCTCGAAGGCGACGCGGCTGACCCGCTCGATCTCGGCGGTGGTGTAGACCTGGGTGTCGACGCCGCGCTTCGAGCCGTCCGGAAGCGTCTCGATGAAGCGCGGCTGGCCGAAATAGACGCCGCCGGTGAGCTCGCGCACGAACATGATGTCGAGGCCAGCGACCACCTCCCGCTTCAGGGTCGAGGCGTCGGCCAGGGCGTCGAAGCACAGGGCCGGACGCAGGTTCGCGTAGACGTCCATCGCCTTGCGCAGGCCCAGCAGGCCCATCTCCGGACGCTTGCTCCGCTCGACGCCCGCCCACTGCGGCCCGCCCACGGCGCCCATCAGCACCGCATCGCTGGCCAGCGCGCGGGCGATCGCCTCGTCCGTGATCGGCGCGCCGTGGCGGTCGTAGGAGATCCCGCCGAAGTCGCGCTCGTCGAGCGCCAGGTCCGGCGTCAGCACGGCCGCCACGCGGCGCACCTGGGCGACGACCTCCGGCCCGATGCCGTCGCCGGGGAGAAGGAGCAGGGTCTGGGTCATGGTCTCAAATCGGCTCGGGTTCGCCGGCCTCGTAGAGCGCCAGCCTGCGGTCGGTGATCTGGAGATCGGGAAACACGGCGCGCCAGGCGGCCATGTGCGCGGTCTGGAAATGGGCGGCCAGCGCCTCGCGGTCGCGCCAGGCCTCGGTCACCCGGACCAGGCCTGGATCGAGCAGATCCTGCGCATAGGCGTACTCGAAGCAGCCGTCCTCGGCCCGGCTGGCGGCGACCATGGCCTCCATGGCGGCGCGGGCCCGGTCGATGTTCTCCGGCGGCAGGCGCACCGTGCCGATCACCAGCACGGTCAAGCGCCGACCTCCAGCCAGGGCTGGGCGATGGCGCGCTTCATCTCGTAGACGTCGATGTCGCGCGCGTGCTGCAGCGTCTCGCCGATGGCGTCGAGGCCCTTGAGCATCTTCTCCTTGCGGCCCGGATCGATCTCGAACCGGAAGGTCGCGCCCGAGGGGGCGGTGACCGTCTGGCTCTCCAGGTCGACCGTGAAGACGTGGTTGCCGCCCTTGGCCTCGTCCATCAGGGCCTGGACTTCCTCCGGCTTCAGCACCACCGGCAGCAGGCCGTTGTTGAAGCAGTTGTTGAAGAAGATGTCGGCGAACGAGGACGAGATCACGCACTGGATCCCGTAGTCCTGCAACGCCCACGGGGCGTGCTCGCGCGACGAGCCGCAGCCGAAGTTGTCGCCTGCGATCAGCACCGAGGCCCCCCTGTATTCGGGGCGGTTGAGAACGAAGTCGCTCTTCTCCGTGCCGTCCGGGTTGAAGCGGAAGCCGAAGAACAGCCCTTCGCCCAGGCCCTCGCGGTCGATCCGCTTGAGGAACTGGGCGGGGATGATCTGGTCGGTGTCGATGTTGGCGAGGCTCAGCGGCGCCGCGCGGCCGTCGAGGCGGGTGAAGGCTTTCATGCGTCCGGTCCGATGACGATGGTGGGCACGCCGCCGGGGGCGTTCCTGACGGTGAAGACCCGGGTGCCGGGCTTGCGCCCCTTTCGGATCTCGGAGACCTCGACCTTCTGGCCGGCCATCCGGTGATGGGCGGCCTCGATGTTGGCCACGCGCCAGCTGAGACCCCAGAGTTCGTCAGGGCCGGCCGAGACCCCCGCCTTCAGGTCGTGGGCGATCTCGACGACGGCGTCGCCGACCCGGAAGAACATCAGTCGCGTCCCCCAGTCCGGGTTGCTGCGATCCAGACGCATGTCGAGGCCCAGCCGCGCGCCATACAGGGCGGCGGCGCGCTCCGGATCGGGCGTCCGCACGACGATGTGGTCGAGGCCGGAGACCGAAGACCCCTCGTCGACGGTGACCGGCGCGACCGGCCAGGGATCGCCCTGGGCGACCAGGAAGAGGTTGGCGCCGTGCGTGCCCTTCGGGCTGAGGCCGCCCACCGTCCAGCGCCGGGTCGCGCCGGTGGCCGGATCGGTGGTGACCTCCTCGCGCGGGTGAACCTTCAGTCCCAGGCGCTCGAGGCGGCGGCTGGCGGCGGCGAAATCCGGCACGGTGAAGCCGAGGCCCCACGGACCCTCGCCGTGGCTCGCCAGCCGGGCCCGGATGGCGTCGCCGGTCAGGCCATCGCCGGTCGGGGCGATGACGTCCAGCGCCATGCCGCCGAACTGGAACCATGTCTGGCTGGCGCCGTGCATGTCGCCACGCCAGTTGGGGGCCCGGCCGAACAGGCGGCTGTAGCCGTCAACTGCGGCGTCCAGGTCGTGGACGACCAGCGCGATGTGGTCGATCGCGCCGATCACAGGAAGTCCCTGACGTCGACGATGTGGCCGGCGATGGCCGCCGCCGCCGCCATGGCCGGGCTCATCAGGTGGGTGCGCCCGCCGCGGCCCTGGCGGCCCTCGAAGTTGCGGTTGCTGGTCGAGGCGCAGCGTTCGCCGGGGGCCAGCTTGTCCGGGTTCATGCCCAGGCACATCGAGCAGCCCGGCTCGCGCCAGTCGAAGCCAGCGGCCTTGAACATGGCGTCCAGGCCCTCGGCCTCGGCCTGCTCTTTCACCAGGCCCGAGCCCGGCACGATCATCGCCTTGACGTGCGGCGCGACCAGCCGCCCCTCCAGGAAGGCCTTCTGCACCACGGCGGCGGCGGCGCGCAGGTCCTCGATGCGGCTGTTGGTGCAGCTGCCGATAAAGACCCGGTCGATGCGCGCGTCGGTGATCCGCTGGCCCGCCGTCAGCCCCATGTACTCCAGCGCCCGCACGGCGGCTGCGCGCTTGTCGGGGGTGGCGAAGCTGTCGGGATCGGGCACCACGCCGGTCACCGGAATGACGTCCTCGGGGCTGGTGCCCCAGGTAACCGTCGGCGCGATGTCGGCGGCGTTCAGCCGCACCTCGCGGTCGAAGACGGCGTCGTTGTCGCTGACGAAGGTCTTCCAGTAGCTGAGCGCCATGTCCCAGGCCGCCCCCTTGGGCGCCGCGGGCCGGCCCATGATGTAGTCGAACGTCTTCTGGTCCGGCGCGACCAGGCCGGCTCGGGCGCCGCCCTCGATGGTCAGGTTGCAGAGGGTCATCCGGCCCTCCATCGACAGACCGCGGACGGCCTCGCCGGCGTACTCGATGACATAGCCGGTGCCGCCGGCGGTGCCGATCTCGCCGATCACGGCCAGGGCCAGGTCCTTGGCGGTGACGCCGGGTCCCGGCGTCCCGTCGATGGTCACGCGCATGTTCTTCGACTTGCGCTGGCGCAGGGTCTGGCTGGCCAGCACATGCTCGACCTCGCTGGTGCCGATGCCGTGGGCCAGGGCCCCGAAGGCCCCGTGGGTCGAGGTGTGGCTGTCGCCGCAGACGACGGTCATGCCGGGCTGGGTGCGGCCCTGCTCGGGCCCGACGACATGGACGATGCCGTTGCGGACGTCGCCCATCGGGAAATACTCGATCCCGGCGTCGGCGACGTTGCGGCCCAGCGTCTGCAGCTGCAGCCGCGCCTCGGGGTCGGCGACCCGGTCGACGCCCAGCGCCTGCCCCTCGGTCGGGGTGTTGTGGTCGGCCACCGCCAGGGTGCGGTCGGGCCGGCGCACCTTGCGGCCGGCGGCGCGCAGCCCCGCGAAGGCCTGCGGCGTCGTCACCTCGTGGATGAGGTGCAGGTCGATGTAGAGGATCGCCTCGCCGTTCTCTTCGGCGACGACATGGGCGTCCCAGATCTTGTCGTACAGGGTCTTGCCGGACATGCCGGGGATGTAGGGCCGGACGTGCCCCGCCGTCCAGTGGATTGCGGCGGGCGGAGGCATGATCGTGCGCACTAGCCCGGGGTGAAAAAGGGGGACCGTCACTCGTTTCGCGCGCGGCGGGCGAGGCCGGGGCGATGCGTGCAGCGAAATGAGTGACGGGCCCGCTTTTCCGTGGCCTTCTCGCCGGCCTGTTTCGGAGAGTCTCGTCATGTCCCAGCCCAAGATCACCCGCCGCCTGGTCCTCGCCGGGGCCGCCCTCGCCCTGCCGCTGTCCGGAACCGCCGTCGCGCGGACCGACGAGGACGCGCGCTTCAACGCCTTCCTCGACGAGGCCTTCGACCGCCGTATCGCGATGAGCCCGGAGTCGATGACCAGCCTCGGGATGAAGACCGACTACGACCGGTTGGACAGCTACACCGACGCCTTCGAGACGGCGCAGCTGGCGCTGGCCGTCGGCCAGCTCAAGCGGATGAAGGCTGGATTCGACCGCGGCCGCCTGTCGCCCGCCTCGCAGCTGTCCTGGACCCTGTTCGAGCAGCAGGTCGAACGCCAGCAGGAGGGCCACCGCTGGCGCTTCCACAACTACATCGCCACCACCCAGAGCAGCCCGGCCGGCCAGTTCCCCGTCTTCCTGATCAACCAGCACCGCGTCGACAGCGTCGAGGACGCGCGGGCCTACGTCTCGCGCCTGCGCGAGGTGAAGCGGGCGATGGGCGAGATCGCGGCCAACATCCGCGAGGCGGCCGGCCGGGGGATCGTGGCTCCGGAGTTCACCTTCGCTCCGATCGAGGCCGACGCGCGAAAGGTGATCAGCGGCGCGCCGTTCGGCGACGGCCCCGACAGCGCCCTGTGGGCGGACTTCAAGGCCAAGGTCGGCAAGCTGGCCGCGGGCGAGGCGGAGAAGGCCGCCCTGCTGGACGAAGGCCGGGCCGCGCTGACCGGCGACTTCAGGGCCGGCTACGAGACCTTTATCGCGACCCAGGCGGAGGTCCGCAAGCTGGCCAGGGGCGCGAACGGGGCCTGGTCGCTGCCCGACGGGCAGGCCTACTACGCCTACCGGCTGAAGGTCTCGACCACCACCGACCTGACCGCCGACCAGATCCACCAGACCGGCCTGGACGA
>CALKHU010000058.1 GCA_937991555.1 uncultured Caulobacter sp. | reverse complement strand
CGCGCGGGCGGCCTCGCGGGCGGCGCCCACCTCGCCGGCGACCAGCGCCTGCTCGACCGTGAGGATACGGCTCTCGCGATCGTCGGGGTTGAGGGCCGCGAGGCCTGCCAGCCGGCGGGCCCGCTCGCGCGGCGTCTCGGCCGTGCGCAGGTCGCGATAGGCCAGCCAGAGCGCCGGGTGGGGCCGCGCCTTCCAGGCGGCCTCGATCAGGCCGGCGGCGCGGCCCGCCTTGCCGTCGGCGGCCAGCAGCCGGGCGGCCATGACCACGCCGGGCGCGAAGTCGGGCTTCAGCCTGGCCGACTGCAGCGCGAAGTCGACGGCCTGGGCGCGCAGCTTCTCCTGCGGGTCCTGCTCGAAACTGGCCGCCGACGCCGCCAGCAGCGCCGCGCGCGTGCGGTCGGCGACGATCGGCGAGACGATCTTGCGGTCCTGGGCGCCGCTGACGAGATCCAGCGCCGCCGCCCAGTCGCCGGCTTCCAGCCGCTCCTCGAGCAGGGCGCGCCAGGCCCAGCGCGCGGTCTTGGCCTGGCCGTAGGCGCTCTGGGCGTGGCGGATGGCGGCCGCGCGGTCGCCCTCGGCGAGGGCGGTCTGCATCAGGCCCTTGAGCCCGGCCAGGCGCATGTCGGGAAAGCCGAGCATCGCCGAATAGGCCGCCTTGGCCGCCGGCAGGTCGCCCGCCGCCTCGGCCGCCTGCGCCGCCAGCACCCGGACCAGGGCCGGCGAGTCGTCGGCCAGGTCGGCGGCCTTCTGGGCCAGGCGCCGGGCCTCGGAACCGTCTCCGGCCGCCGCCGCGAGGAAGCCGCGGGCCAGCGCCTCCTGCCCCTGCTTGCGGCGCGATTCGGCGCGGGCCCGGGCGGCCCGCTGCGGCGCCTCCAGCACCCACTTCAGCACGCTCCAGAAGATCGTCGCCAGCAGCGAGACGAACAGCACCAGAAGTGCGGCGGCGGCCGCCGTCATGTCCATCTGCCAGCCGAACCACAGCAGCCGCGCCGATCCCGCGTCGCCGCCGAGGGCCAGCGCCGCGACGGCGAAGGCGGCGACGATGAACAGGACGATGGCGCTGCGGATCATGGCTGGACCCGCGAGACGGCGGTGAGGTCGGTGATCGCCTGCAGGCGGATCGAGGCCACCAGGCGGTCGACGGCGACGCGGCGGTCGGCGCGGTCCTGCCAGGCGCCCATCGCCGCCGCCGCGCCGGGCGGCAGCTCGCGCAGGATGCGCAGCGCCCCGGGCACGTCGCCCTCGGCGAGAGCGCGGTCGGCCCGGGCCAGCACGGCGTCGGCGCCGTCGCCGACCGTGGAGCCGACCTGGCGGATGACGACGATGGTCGACAGGGCGTGCGCCAGACGGTCGAGGAAGCCGCCGCGCGGACCCGGATCGCGGGCGGCGATCGAGGCCCTGGCGGCGGCGGCGTCGAACTCGGCGGCCAGCGCCGCCCGGCTCGGGGCGCCGGTCTCGGCGAACGGCTTGAGGGCGCGCACCTCGGCCGACAGCGGCATCAGCCGCTCGAGGGCCGCCAGCTCGGCCTCGAACGGTCCGGACCCCTGGGTGGCCTCGGCCAGCGAGGCGGCGGCCAGGGCGGCGGCGGCGGCGTTGACCGTGCGCTGCTGGCCGGCCTCGAGCACCTCGATCCGCGCCTCCAGGGCGGCGATCTCGGCCGACGCCTGCGGCGCGACGGCCTCGGGGACCGGCTCGAAGCCCGACCGGACCGGCGCCGTCTCGACCGGCGGGGCCGCGGCCGGGGCCTGGGCCAGCGGCGCGGCGGGGGTCTGGCCGACGATGCGCGGCCACAGCCGGGCCCCGGCGACGCCGACGGCGAACACCACCACCACCAGGGCCGCGACGGCCCAGAACGCGACCCCGAACGCGCGGCGACGGCCGTAGCGGGCCGGATCCGTCGGCGGCGTGATTTCGGCGGGATCGGGCGCGGTGGTCATGGCTTTCGCTTCGAAGCCCCCTTGGCGATGTCGGGGGCGATTCCCGGTCGCCCTCTGCCGATCAGATTAAGCAGCGCCGCCTCGATCGGAAACGGGGCTCTGACGACTTCACGCACTTTCGCGCGCGCCAGCGGCCGGGCGACGGCCGGCGACAGGCACAGGACGCGGAGATGGCCCGCCTCGCGCCCGCGCAGGGCGCCGGCCAGCGCCCTCGCCGCCTTCGGCGAATGGACGAGCGCGATGTCGATCTCCGGCAGGACGGCGAGAAAGGCGGGGTCGGGCGTCACCGCGACCGAATCGTAGAGGGCGACCCCGCGCGCCTCGACGCCTGCGCCGGTCAGGGCGCCGACCAGATCCCCGGCCGGCTCGGCGGCGCCGGGATGGAGCACCACGCCCTGGATCTCGCGCCCGCGGGCGGCGATCCGGTCGGCCAGCGCCTTGACGTCGCCGTCGGCGGACAGGACCTGCCGGAAGCCCGCCGCCTTGGCCGCCGCCGCGGTGCCGGCCCCGACGGCGAACACCCTCAGGTCCCGGGCGGCCTCCCGGTCGGCGAAGGCGCGCACGCCGTTGGCGCTGGTGAAGGCCAGGGCGGCGACGCCGCGCAGGTCGATCTCCGCCCCGGCGACCGGCTCGATCCTCAGCAGCGGCGCGACCACCGGCGCATGGCCCAGGGCGGCGACCCGGTCAGCGGTCGCCCGCGCGCCGGGCTCGGCCCGCGTGATCCAGACTTTGAGCCCATCCCCCGACATGCCGCGCACCCTGCTCCCGGGCGGGAAGCGGATCAATCCTTGAGGACGATCGCGTCGCCGCCGGCGGCCTGGACCTCGCGGCCGATGGCGAGGCCGAGTTCGAAGGCCTGCTCGTGGGGCGCCGCGCCGAGCATGACCTGCCCTTCGCGCCGGAACCTCTGCCCGCCGTCCGGGCTGAGCGCCTCGACCAGCAGCCGGAGCTCGCCGTCGACCAGCCGCGCGTGGGCGCCGATCGGCGTCCGGCAGGAGGCCTCCAGCGCCGTCATCGCACCGCGCTCGGCCGCCACCGCGAGGCTGGTCGCCTCGCAGCGCAGGGCGACCGCCCAGGGCGCGTCCCGGTCCTCGACGCGGGTCTGGATCGCCAGCGCGCCCTGTCCCGGCGCGGGCGGGAAGTCGACCGGATCGAGGAAGCTCTTCACCACCTGGCCCATGCCCAGCCGGTTCAGGCCCGAGGCGGCCAGCAGGATGGCGTCGGCCTCGCCGGCCGCCAGCTTGGCCAGGCGGGTGTCGACGTTGCCGCGGAGCATGACGATCCCGAGGTCCGGCCGGACATTCAGCATCTGCGCCTGGCGGCGCAGGGAGGCGGTGCCGATGCGCGCGCCCGCCGGCAGTTCGGCGAGCGAGCCGTAGGCCAGCGACACGAAGGCGTCGCGGGGGTCCTCGCGCTCGGGGACGGCGGCGATGCACAGGCCCGGCGGCTGCTCGGCCGGCACATCCTTCATCGAGTGGACCGCGGCGTCGATGCGGCCGTCGAGCAGGGCCTCCTCGATCTCCTTGGTGAACAGCGCCTTGCCGCCGACCTCGAGCAGGCGGCGGTCCTGGATGCGGTCGCCGGTGGTGGTGATCACGACCAGCGGCGCGACCTCTTCGTACTGCGCGGGCGCGGCTCCGAGCGCAGCGGCGATGCGGTCGCGCATCATGCCGCTCTGGGCCAGGGCGAGCTTGCTGCCGCGGGTGCCGATCCGGATGGGCTGTTGCGGGGGCACGGCTGTGACGTTACCTCGGGTGAGAACTGGGACCCCCGCTGCTATAGGAGGGGTCCGCAACCCGCAACCTGCATGACCGCCCTCACCGTCCTCGGCATCGAAACCAGCTGCGACGAAACCGCCGCCGCCGTCGTGCGGCGCGAGGCGGACGGCCGTGTCGAGGTGCTGTCCAGCGTCATCAACAGCCAGGTGGCCGAGCACAGCCCCTACGGCGGGGTGGTGCCGGAGATCGCCGCGCGGGCCCATGTCGAGTCGATCGACGGCATCGTCGCCCGGGCGCTCGGCGACGCCGGCGTCGGCTGGAGCGACCTCGACGGCGTCGGCGCCACCGCGGGACCGGGCCTGGTCGGCGGGGTGATGGTCGGCCTCAGCTTCGGCAAGGCCGTCGCCCTGGCCCGCGGCCTGCCGCTGGTGGCGGTCAACCATCTGGAGGGCCACGCCGTCTCGGCGCGGCTCGGGGCCGACATTCCCTATCCCTTCCTGCTGCTGCTGGTCAGCGGCGGCCACTGCCAGCTGCTCGAGGTCGCCGGCGTCGGGGCCTGCCGCCGGCTGGGCTCGACCATCGACGACGCCGCCGGGGAGGCGTTCGACAAGATCGCCAAGACCATGGGCCTGCCCTACCCCGGCGGGCCGGAGCTCGAGCGGCTGGCCGTCGGCGGCGATCCGGAGCGGTTCCCGCTGCCGCGCGCCCTGCTCGGCCGCAAGGACTACGATTTCTCCTTCTCCGGACTGAAGACCGCCGCCGCCCGCGCCGCCGCGGGCCTGACCTCCGAAACCGACCGCCGCGACCTCGCCGCCTCGGTGCAGTTCGCCATCGCCCGACAGCTGGCCGAGCGCACCGACAAGGCGATGGCCGACTATCGGCTCCGTCGGCAGGGTCGCGACCTGCGCTTCGTGGTCGCCGGCGGCGTCGCGGCGAACGCGGCCGTCCGGGCGCGGCTGGAGGCCCTGTGCGGAGAGCACGGCTTCTCGTTCCACGCCCCGCCGCTGCGCTACTGCACAGACAACGCCGCCATGATCGCCCTGGCCGCCGCCGAGCGGCTGGCGATGGGCCTCGAGGATCCGCTGGACGCCCCGGCCCGCCCGCGCTGGCCGCTGGACCAGGCGGCGGCGGACGCCAGTCCCACCCACGTTCCAGGCCGCAAGGGCGCCAAGGCATGAGCAGCTTCAACTACGCGGGCGTCATCGGGGGCGGGGCCTGGGGCACGGCCCTGGCCCAGGTCTGCGCCCGCGCCGGACTGGCCGTCACCCTCCAGGCCCGCGAGCCGGAGGTGGTCGAGGCGATCAACAGCCGCAACGACAACCCGCTGTTCCTGCCGGGCGTGGCGCTGGATCCGGCGATCAGCGCGACCACCGAGCTCGAGGATCTCGGGGCCTGCGACTTCATCCTCGCGGTGGCGCCGGCCCAGCACCTGCGCGCCACCCTGGCGTCGCTGGCGGCGCACGTTCGCGACACCCTGCCGATCGTGCTCTGCGCCAAGGGCGTCGAGCAGGGCAGCCTGAGCCTGATGACCGAGGTGCTGGCCGAGACCCTGCCCAACGCGCCGGCCGCCGTGCTGTCGGGACCCAGCTTCGCCGGCGAGGTCGCCCGCGGCCTGCCGACCGCCGTGACCCTGGCCTGTCCGGACGAGGACCTCGCGCGGGCCCTGGCCGGCGCCATCGCCACCCCGACGTTCCGCCCCTATGTCACCGACGACATGATCGGGGCCGAGGCCGGCGGCGCGATCAAGAACGTGCTCGCCATCGCCTGCGGCGTGGTCGAGGGCCGGCAGCTGGGTCGCTCCGCCCACGCCGCCCTGATCACCCGCGGCTTCGCCGAGATGACCCGCGTCGCCGAGGCGCTCGGCGGCCGGGCCGAGACGGTCGCCGGCCTGTGCGGCCTGGGCGACCTGGTGCTGACCTGCTCGAGCCCGCAGTCGCGCAACATGAGCGTCGGGCTGGCGCTGGGCCGCGGCGAGACGCTGGAGCAGGCGCTGGCCGGCAAGCTGACCGTGGCCGAGGGCGTCGCCTCGGCCCCGGCCGTGCGGGCGCTGGCCCGCAGGCTGGGCGTCGAGACCCCGATCTGCGAGGCGGTCGCCGCCATCCTGGCCGGCGAGGTCGGCGTCGACGAAGCCATCCTGGGCCTGCTGTCGCGGCCTCTGAAGTCCGAACGATAAGGAACCCGTCGATGCCTCTCTTCGTCATCCAGTGGAAGGACAGGCCCGGCGACGGACCGGGCGTCCGCGCCGCCACCCGCCAGGCGCACCTGGACTGGATCGCCGGCAGGCCGGGCGTGGTGAAGCTCGGCGGGCCGTTCCTGCATGAGGACGGGACGATGGCCGGCTCGCTGATGATCATCGAGGCCGAGGATCTGGCGGCGGCCAGGGCGTTCCACGCCGACGACCCCTACACCAGGGCCGGCCTCTACGAGCGTTCCAGCGTCGAGCCCTGGAAGGTGACCGTCGGAGGCCTCGCCTGAGCGATCCGGCCCGCCCGCCGGCCGGGACGACGCTCTGCGCCCTGGCCGACCTTGCGGACCCCGGCAGCCGCGATTTCCGCTTCCGCGCGGGCGATCGCCTGTTCGCCGGCTTCGTGGTCCGCAGGGACGGCGAGGTGTTCGGCTACGTCGACCGCTGCCCGCACGCCGGCTGGCCGCTGGCCGGACCGAGGGGACGGCACCTGACCCGCGAGGGCGACCTCATCCTCTGCGCCGGCCACGGGGCGCTGTTCCGGATCGAGGACGGGCTGGCGACGAGCGGCCCCTGCGCGGGGGATCGGCTGGAGCGGTGGGCGGTGGAGGTCGTGGACGG
>CALKHU010000057.1 GCA_937991555.1 uncultured Caulobacter sp. | reverse complement strand
ACTCGGCCTGCCCGATCCGCACCCCTTCCCCGAGGACCCGTCCTACAAGCGCGCCGAGCAGGGCACCGCCGAGGACAAGACCGACGACCCTGGCTACATGCCGGACGCCTCAGCCAGTCCGCGACCGACACCGCGCGTCGCCGCGCCCCAGGATGACGAGTTCGAGCGGCAGTGGCAGGCCGAGTGGGCGAGGGAAGCCTGACATGGCCGATTTTGCATCGTTTCTCGACGAAAACGGCCAGATCGCAGATCCCTGCGGCCTGGCCAAGGCCCTCTATGCCGCGGAGCTCTCGCTCTCCGCCGGTGGCGGCGAAGCCAAGATCGAGTTCCGCGACCGGGCCGTCTGGTTCCACGCCGCCGAGTTCAAAGCGCTCAGGACGCTGCGTCTGGAAGCCCAGGCGAAGTGCCTCGAGAGCAAGGGCATCTCCACGCGCCCGAAGCGCTTCGCCATCACGGCCGGCGCCCGAAGGATCGACACCTGATGAGCACTCTCCTGCGGATCGCTGACCGTGTCCTCGGCCAGCCGCTCCTGATCTCTCCCGAGAAGGCGATGGTCATCTACGATGTGCTGGCGGGCCGTATCGGCATGCCAGTGCTGGAGGCCGGGGCCGCCGATGGGGAGGGCGTGCTCTTCGACGGTCTCGGCCGACCAGTGCCCGGCGCTTACCGCGATGCAGCCAGCCATCGGTGGACCGGCGAACGCCTTCCTTCGATCTCCGTATCGAAGGGCGTGGCTCACATCACGATCGACGGCTCCCTGGTCAACCGCGGGGCCTATGTCGGCGCCTCGTCGGGTCTGATCTCCTACGAGGGTCTCCACACCCAGCTGACAGAGGCTGAGGGGCGAGACGACGTCACCTCGATCCTGCTCGATCTCAACTCGCCCGGCGGAGAGGCCGGCGGCATGTTCGCGCTGGCCGCCAAGGTCCGTGACGTGGCGGCGAAGAAGATGGTCATCGCCTTCGTCAACGACCTGGCAGCCTCGGCTGCCTACGGCATCGCCGCATCGGCCAACCAGATCGTCATCTCGCCATCCTCGATCGTCGGCTCCATCGGCGTCGTCCTCCTGCACATGGACCGCTCGGACCAGATGGCGAAGGCCGGCATGAAGCCGACGCTGATCCATGCCGGCGCACACAAGGTCGACGGCAACCCGTTCGGCCCGCTGCCGGACGGTGTCCGGAGCGACCTGCAGACGCATGTCGAGAACATCTACGGCCTCTTCCTCGACACCGTGGCCGCCGGCCGCGGCGCGAAGCTGACCAAGAAGGCAGCCCGCGCGACGGAGGCCCGCGTCTTCATGGGTCAGGAGGCGGTCAGCCTCGGCCTCGCGGACGGCATGGCCTCCTTTGAGGAGACCATGTCGGCCCTCCAGAAGGGCCGAAAGGTCCAGTTCACTCAAGCCAAGCCCCAAGGAGGGCGCACAAGAATGTCGACCGAGAACGAAGGCGCCCTCGCGGCATCCCCGATGGTCACCATCAACGTCAACGGCTCCGGTGCATCCGCAGATGCGCCTGGCGCTGCTGCGCCTGCCTCGCCCGCCGCCGCGACCCCCGCGCCAGCCGCCGCGGCTCCGGCCCCGGCGCCCGCCGCCGAAGCGCCTGTCGACCAGAAGGCCCGCATCAAGGCCATCACGACCTGCGAGGAGGCCTCCGGCCGCGAGACCCTCGCCAATCATCTCGCCTTCGAGACCGACATGAGCGCCGACGCCGCCAAGGCGATCCTCGCTGCGTCGCCGAAGGCTGCCGCCGCCACGGCGGAAGCCTACGCCCAGCAGAAGACCGAAGCCGGCACCCTCGGCCTCGGTGTTCCGGCGCCGTCCGCCCAGTCGACCACCAAGGCCGGCTGGAGCAAGGCGATCGCCGAAGCCAACCGGCGCTTCGAGCCGGCCCGCTAACCGAAGCGCCGCTTCAACCCACTTCCCAGGAGATCTACCATGACCGTTCTCACCGAGGGCCGGCATCCGGGCGAGTTCATCGTCAGCGAGGCCCCCCGCTCGCGCTCGCGCGACAACATCACCATCGCGTCGGGCTCCGGCATCGTGAAGGCCGGCACCGTTCTCGGCCTTCTGCGCCTCGGCGCTGCGACGGCGGCCGCGGTCGTCGGCACCGGCAATCCGACCATCTCCGCCGTGACGGTCACGTCCAAGGCGAAGACCGGCGTCTACCGGGTGGAGTTCACCGCGGCGACGAAGTTCGACGTGACCGACCCGGATGGCTTCAAGCTGAAGTCGGGCTCCACCGGCGCGGCCTATGCGGACGACATCGGCTTCACGATCACCGCCGGCGGCACCCCCGCCGTCGCGGGCGACTACTTCCTCATCACGGTCGAAGCCGGCGCCGGCACCTACGTCCCCGCGGCACACGGCGCGACCGACGGCTCCGACGTCCCCGCTGCGATCAACATCTACGAGGTGGACACCACCGATGCCGCCATGAAGGTGGCGGCGATCACCCGCGATGCGGAGGTGAACGGCGCAGAGCTCGAGTTCCACTCCTCGGTCGACGACACCAACAAGAAAGACGCCAAGAAGGCGGCCCTCAAGGACGTCGGCATCATCTGCCGCTGATCCCCGCCGCCCTCACCCCCTGAACCCCGCCGCCTCGCGCGGCGCCTCTTCACAGCCCCGGCCGTAGAGCCGGGGTTTTCTATTGGAGCAGCGCGATGCTGGACATCTTCAAGAACGACGCCTTCTCCGTCCTGTCGCTGACGGACGCGATGCGGGAACTCAAGTACGCCCCCGGCTTCGTTGGCAGCCTGGGCCTCTTCCAGGACGACGCCATCGACACCCTCGATTTCGCCATCGAGAAGGATGCCAACCAGGTCATCTCCATCGTGCCGGCTTCGCCGCGCGGCGGCGTTGGCGACATGACGTCCCGCGGCCGCCGCTCCATGCGGAAGCTGACGGTCCCGCACTTCCAGCGGGACGACGCCATCTACGCCGACGAGGTTCAGGGTGTGCGCGCCTTCGGCCAGGAGCGCGCCGTGGAGACCTTCCAGGGCAAGATCGCCCGTCGGGGCGCCGATCACAGCCAGTCGTTCGCGATTACCGAGGAATATCATCGCCTCGCCGTGATCACGAAGGGCCAGCTGCTCGACAAGGACGGCTCGACCCTCTTCGACTACTATACGGAGATGGGCGAGAGCGCGCCGGCCGAGGTGGACTTCGACCTCGACAACGCCTCGCCGGCCAAGGCCGCCCTTCGCGAGAAGTGCGACGACATCTGGCGCGCGACGGCCGAGACGCTCGACGGCCTGCCGTTCAACGGCATCATCGGCCTGTGCGGCGACGCCTTCTTCAAGGATCTCGTGAAGCACAAGGAGGTGTACGACATCTTCCTGCAGACCGAGGGCGTGAAGACGCTGCAGAAGGCGACGGTCAATGCGCCGGCCTCCCGCATCAACGGGATCTGGGGCGAGATCGAGTTCGCCAACATCCGCTTCATCAACTACCGCGGCGGGCTGAACATCGGCGTCAACACGGACAAGTGCCACTTCGTCCCCCAGGGCGTCCCCGGCCTCTTCCGGTCGGTCTACGCCCCCGCCGACTACATCGAGACCGTCAACACGATGGGTCAGCGCATGTACGCCAAGCAGTGGGAGATGCCGAACGGCAAGGGCATCAATCTGGAGTACCAGATGAACGTCATCCACTACTGCAACCGCCCGCGCGTCCTGCGCACCGTCCGCCGCACCTGACGGTAGCCGGCCATGGCTCTGACCCCATTCGCTCTGCTGGAGAAGCGGATCTCGGCTTCGGTCGACCGCCTCAACGCTGAGCGGGTGGGGATCGAGCCGCGCCTCCGCGGCCCCACCGTTGCGGCGGACACCTCGCGGGCGGCGCGAACCATCACGGCCGTCGTCGACATCAAGCCGGTGCTCGCGACGACCCGCTCGTCGAGCCGCTACAACGGCGCCGATGCGACGGTCAACGCCGAGGATGTCCACGTCTCAGCCACGGTCGAAGCACTCGGCGAGGCCAGCACCTGGCCGCGCGTCGGTGATCACCTCCGCATGCTCGACCGCGATGGCAGTCCCGCCGCGTCCGTCCAGAAGGTCGATCCCGACGGGATGGGCCGGGTCGTCTTCAAGCTGTCCTGGGTGAAGTGATGGGTGTCGTCTCCTTCGCTCTGAGGACGGCCATCTGCAAGACACTCCGCGGGAGCACGATCGCCGGGCCCCACGTCTACGACAGTCCGGTTGAGCCCCTCGACATGGTGACCGGACCGAATGCGACCGGGGCGCCCGTCATCGCCGTCTTTGTCTCCGAGATGAAGAAGAACTCGGTGCAGGGGCGCGACGTCGCCGGCGCGTCGGCCGAGGCGGAGGTCACCATCCAGATCTACGCGCCGGCCGAGTTCAACATGAGCATGCTGGCCGCCGACGGTTCGCCGATCGAGGTCAGGGTCGGGGGTGAGGGCATCGCCGTCGCGCTCGACTTCGCCGAGCGTCAGATCGAGCGCGTCTTCGCCATGTCCGACACGGAATGGGGGAAACTGTTCCGCCGGCTGATCACGTCCTACGCCAACGTCCACTCCATGCGGATACTCGTCCGGGTGGGCGACGCGCAGAACGGCGTGAACATCCCGATGGCGGAGCTCACCTACACCTGCAAGACCATCTTCGAGCCCGCCTACAGCAGCGAGATGGATGCCCTCTGGCAGCAGATCTACGACGCGCTCGCAGCCGACGAGGCTTACGAGGGTATCGCCGAGATGCTGAAGGCGCTGATCGAGGCGCCTGAGGGCGTGGCGGATTGGCGGCTGCTGCAGGGGCTCCTCGGAGCCACCTACGGCGAGATCGTCAACGTCGCGAGCGGCGACCCTGGCGGAGCCGTGGAGCCCCTCAACGTCATCACGATCGAGGCCCAGCCGTGAGCCTGAGCGACCTCTTCGTCCGGCTGTCGAACGAGGTGGCCGAGCTTCGGCGGCGCCAGTCGCAGATGCTTCGGCGAGGGACGGTCCACGCCATTCGGGCAGGCGGCAACGAAGTCCAGATCAAGCTGGGCAACGACGACGACGGGCAGCCCATCCTGACGCCCTGGCTGCCCGTCTCGGGCGGCAACGGCGCGGGGGCGAAGACCCGTCACGCCTACACGGTCGGCGAACACGTCATGCTCCAGAACCCCGACGGGGACTGGCAGGGCGCGGAGGTCTCGCCGTCCAACCATCATCAGGCCGGCGCGAGCCCGTCGACGGTTGCTGGGGAGCACGTTCTCCACGACGGCGGCGGCGTCCGGATGGCGATCAAGAGCGGCACGCTGACCGTCACGGCCGGCGGGACCACATGGACCTTCGCCGGCGCCGGACTGCAACAGACCGGCGGCGACGTCACCCATGACGGCAAGAGCATCGGCAGCAGCCACACCCACACGGGCGTTGAGCCCGGCGGCGGACAGACGGGGACACCGGCGTGAGCGATCGAGAGGCCAGCGCAGGCGTCAATCGCTTCACGGGGCTTCCCCTCTATGGCTGGGGGCATGTCGTCCAGAGCCTCGGCGTCATCTGGTCGACCTTCCTTGGCGAGCGGGTGATGCGGGAGGACTTCGGGAACCCTGGCCTTCGCCTGCTCGGCGAGAACATGACCGAGGCCAACATCCTCCGGTTTTGGAACTGCCTGAAGATCGTCACGGACTTCCGTGAGCCAAGGTTCTCGATCGTGCAGATCACACTGCGGAAGACGACGCCCGAGGAGATGCGGAAGGGCGCCCTTGGCTTCGATGTCCGCGGCATCTACCGGCCCCGAGGTCACCTCGGGGATAAGACGCCATTCGGCGAGAGGCGCGTGGCCGTCGACTTGAACGACCAGATCTCCGTGGAAAGCCTCTGATGGCCCGCTTCGACACGATCGACCTGTCGCGCCTTCCGGCACCGCAGGTTCTGCAGGCGCTCGACTTCGAGGGGCTCAACGCGGACTTCATCGCGGCGTTCATCGCCTCGGCGGCGGTCACCGGGTTCAACTACGATGTCGGCGACCTCGAGACCGACCCCATCGTGGTGACGGGCCAGGCCTTCAGCTACCAGCGCACGCTTGACCGGGCCCGCGTGAACGATGCGGCGAGGAGCGTGATGCTGGCCTTCGCCGGCGGCACCGATCTCGACCACCTCGCTGCCCTCTATGGGGTCTCCAGAGCCGTCATCTCCCCCGCGACCGGCGATGAGCCGGCAGTGCTGGAGAGCGATGCAAGGCTCCGCGCCCGCGCCCAGCTCGCCCCTGAGGCCCTCGCAACTGCCGGCACCCGCGGCGCCTACATCTTCCACGCAATGGCCGCCGACCCGACGGTCACCGATGTTGGCCTCATTGTCCCCGAGCCGGGGCAGGTTGACGTTGTCGTCCAGGCGGGTCCGACCGGTGAGGCCTCGGAGGAGGTCGTCGAGCGCGTCCGGCAGCGACTGGTTCGCGACGACATCCGCCCGCTGACCGTCGCCGTCACGGCCCGTGCCGCAGACATCGTGCCCTACAACGTCACGGCGGTGCTCGAGATCCTCCGCGGGCCAGATCCGGAGATCATCCGGGCCAACGCCGAGGCCGCCCTCCGGGCTTTCGCACGCGCCCGTTTCCGGGTCGGCTATCGCATCCCCGTCTCGTCGATCTTCGCGGCGCTCACCGTGCCCGGCGTCGAGAGGGTTCGCCTCACGGCTCCGGTCGCGGACGTCGCGCCGGCGAGGGATGAGCTCGCGCGCCTGGCGACCGTTTCCGTGACCACGGAGTTCGTCTGATGACGATCCAGCCGGCGCCCGGTGAGGTGCAAAGGTGGATCGACACGGCCACCGAGATCCTGCCGGCATCGGCCACCAAGTTCGAGGTGGCCCTGCTGGCTGCGGAGCTGCACCACGAGATCCCCGTCCCGATTGCGGACCTGTGGCGCCCCGGTAGCTGCCCGGAGGCGCTGCTGCCCTATCTGGCCTGGGCGCTGTCGGTCGACGTCTGGCAGCAGGACTGGCCGGTCGAAAAGAAGCGCGACGTCGTCCGCTCGTCTTTCGAGATGCACCGCCTCAAGGGCACTCTCGAGGGGATCAGGCGCTACGCCGCCCTCGCGGATGGCGAGGTGGTGCGGGCGATTGTCCCTCCGGCCCGATCGTTTCTCTCGGCTGGTCTCTCGCTCAGCGAGCGCCTGGACTTCATGCGGCGCCTGCCCGAGATCCGCATTCTGCAGGGTGCTCAGCGTTCGGACGCCATGCATCGCTCCTTCTGCGGCAGCTTCGACGGAGAGGACATCTCATCGTTCGACTGCGACGCGGGCGGCGCCATCCCGGCCTTCTACCAGGAGAACGAGGCTGCGCTGTTCTTCGGCCGCCGCGCTCGGCTGATCGACAGCCTCCTCGACATCGACATCCCGCTCGTGATCGAGCAGATCGTCGATCCAGAAACCGGCCTGCCCCTGCCTGGCCAAGAGCGCTACCTGATCCCTGGATCTGGATGGGGCGCCAGCTTCTTCGACGGTGGTCCGGTCGAGCAGGACCACTTCGGTGAGCCCTCGACGGCTGCCCGTGTCATCTCCGTCTCCATCCTGACGGCGTCGATGACAGGGCTCGATGGCCTCAAGGCTGCCACCGAGGGGCTCGCCCCGATCGCCATCATTCCGGAGCGTGTTGCCGTCGAGGGGCTGGCCCTTGATGGGGTCTATTGCAACTCGATCATGGACGGCTGGCACTTCGTCTCCGACCTGGCCGACCAGTACCTCTACGACAGCATCCGGCTCCACGACCGGGACCGCGACATCATCGGGGGAGCGGCGACGTCGTTCATGAACGATGACCGGTTCGGCATCGCCCCCCACACGGCCGAGCTCCTGGTCTCCATCAGAGACAAGCGCCCGGTGGACGCCGTCGACGACTTCGTCGGGGGCTTCTTCGTCGAGACCCCGCCGACCGCCATGCACCGCGTTCTCGATGCCATCGAGGTCGCGACGGCGGCCCACGAAACAGTCCTCGTCGACACAGAGGTCGATCGCGTCCCCGTCATCGGCGGGGACATCTTCATCGGTCACTTCCGGCTCGGCCTTCCCGTAAGAGGTTAACCCATGCTGAAGCAAGTCCAGTTCAAGCCGCGCCAGGAGCAGACTGCCGGCGACCACAACAACCTTCAGGCCTATGCGGCGGAGACCTTCGACCATTTCGGCCGTGACGCGATCACAGCCGAAATGAAGTTCTCCGGCTTCGAGGTCACGTCGCTGGACACGATCAACGTCCGCATCGCGCCCGGCCGCCTCTATGCCAATGGCGAGATGCACGCCAGCGAAAGCAATGCCGACAGGAACCTCTTCGAGTACCTGCCCCTCGCCGCGAAGCGCATCGTCACCGTCACGGTCGTTGGCGTCGATGACCTGAACCAGGACGTCCAGCCGCGGCAGTTCCTCGTCGATGTCGTGACGCGCGCCACTCAGCCGCAGTCGACGGCCATGCGGTCGATGCGCGTCGCCCAGATCGGCCTGGTTTCGGGCATCGAGAGCGCCGACCCGCAGCGTCCGCCGATCGCCTCGCAGTACCTCGCCGTCTGCGACATCGTCCTCGGCACCACCGGCATCGAAGAGATCCGGATGATCGCCTCCAACCGTCTGCCGAAGCTCGGCGACGTGGCGAACCGCGTCACCACGCTCGAGGTCTTCCGCGACAGCGCGGAACCCCGCATTCAGACGATCGCAACCGACCTGTCGGCGCTCGCGAACCGCATGCGCGGCTCGGCCTCGACGCGGGCCATCATCGAGATGGCTTCGGACATCGCCCGCCTGAAGGATGTTGTCGGCCTTCCCGACGACTATGCCTCCTACGCGGCCGACTTCTACCTGTCGCAGGCGGAGAGCGACACGGCCAACCTCGACTTCTTGGCGAAGGTCGAAGAGGGCATCCGCTTCTCGCCTGCGGCTGCGGCCGACACCCAGATCTCGGTGTTCAACCCGCTCGACCCCGCCCAGGTCGTGCAGTCAGGCATCCTGCTGCCGGCCTTCGTCTCGGCGCCGCGCATCAACGTCAGCGCCTACTCTGGTGAGATCCGGGTTTCGAC
>CALKHU010000056.1 GCA_937991555.1 uncultured Caulobacter sp. | reverse complement strand
TGCATGGCGCGCCGGTCCGCACCCGCGGACCGGCGCGTCGTCGTGTCGGGGGGGCGGGCGGATTACCGATTTGTTCGTTGCACCCAATATGGGGCTCGGATAGCGATGGACGGGGGCGTCAGCGCCCGGGACTTTGCCCACAACCCATTGCGACCGAGCCCATGCGCATCTTGATCATCGAGGACGACGTCGAAGCGGCCGAGGCCATGGTTCGCGGCCTCAGCGAGGCCGGCTACGACTGCACCCACGCCGCCGACGGCGCGGCCGGACTGGCCGAGGCGCAGAAGGGCGGGTTCGACGTGCTGATCGTCGACCGGATGATGCCGAAGATGAACGGCGTCGAGGTGGTCGAAACGCTGCGCCGCGAGGGTGACGCCACGCCGGTGCTGTTCCTGTCGGCCCTGGGCGAGGTCGGCGACCGCGTCGACGGCCTGAAGGCCGGCGCCGACGACTATCTGGTCAAGCCCTACGCCTTCCCCGAGCTGATCGCGCGCGTCGAGGCCCTGAGCCGCCGCCGCGAGACGGGCGCGGTCGCGACCACGCTGAAGGTCGGCGACCTGGAGATGAACCTGATCGCGCGCACCGTGAATCGCGGCGCGACCGAGATCGACCTGCAGCCGCGCGAGTTCCAGCTGCTCGAGTTCATGATGCGCCACGCCGGACAGTCGGTGACCCGCACGATGCTGCTCGAGAAGGTCTGGGAGTACCACTTCGATCCCCAGACCAACGTCATCGACGTCCACATCTCGCGGCTGCGCTCCAAGATCGACAAGGGCTTCGAGCGCCAGATGCTGCAGACCGTGCGCGGCGCGGGCTACCGGCTGGATCCGTAAGAGCAGGGGCCCATGCGCCTGCCGCGCATCTTCCGCACCACCACCTTCCGGATGACGCTGCTGTTCCTGGCGGTGTTCGCCATGGCGGCGGCGGCCTTCCTCTTCTACGCCTGGTTCGCGACGGCCGGCGAGGTGACCCGCCGCGCCGACGCCGAGATCACCCGCGAGATGAACTCGCTGGAGGCGGTGTACCGTCGCGGCGGCGCGGTGGCCCTCAATCAGGCGCTGATCGAGCGGGCCGGCGGCGAGCGCCCCTTCCTCTATCTGCTGCTCGACAAGAACGGCGCCCGGATGACCGGCTCGATCGCCGAGTCGCCGATCGAGGACACCGGCGAGGGCGAGAACTGGGCCAGCTTCTCGGTCACCGACGTCGACATGGACGGCGGCGAGATCAAGCGGCCGGCGCGGGGACTGCAGGAGCGGCTGGCCGGCGGCGAGGTGCTGTTCGTCGGGGTCGACGTCGGCGAGTCGCGCGGCTTTGTGAGCGGCATCGTCAATGCGCTGTGGGGGGCGGGCGCGCTGGTGATCCTGCTCGGCCTGGCCGGCGGCGCCATCGTCAGCCGCAACGTCAGCCGGCACATGGCCGGCCTCACCGACACCGTGGCCGCCGTGCGGGGCGGAGACCTCAAGGCGCGGGCCGTCGTGCGCGGCGTGCATGACGAGTACGACGAACTGGCCGAGGGCCTGAACGAGATGCTCGACCGGCTCGAGCGCTCGATGGGCGGGCTGCGCCACGCCGGCGACGCCATCGCCCATGACCTGCGCTCGCCGCTGACCCGGCTGCGGGCGCGGATGGAGTCGGCCCTGATCGAGGTCGAGGCCGGCAAGGGCGATCCCAAGCAGGCGCTGATCCAGGCGCTGGACGACGCCGACGGCGTGCTCAACACCTTCAACGCCGTGCTCGCCATCGCCCGGCTGCAGGCCGCCGGAGAGGCGCCGGACCAGAGCCTGTTCGACCCCGGCCAACTGGCCTCCGACATGGCCGAGCTCTACGAGCCGCTGTGCGAGGACAAGGGGCTCGACTTCAAGGCCGAGCTGGTGCCGGGCCTGCAGGTCAGGGCGGCGCGGCCGATCCTCGCCCAGGCGCTGGCCAACATCATCGACAACGCCATCAAGTACACCCCGCCCGGCGGGGCGGTGATGTTCCGCGTCCGGCGCCGGTCGTCCGGCGAGATCGAGTTCTCCGTCACCGACACCGGTCCCGGCGTGCCCGAGGAACACCGCGCCCGGGTGGTGCAGCGGTTCGTCAGGCTCGAGAACAGCCGCAGCGAGCCCGGCTCCGGGCTGGGCCTGTCGCTGGTCGCGGCCGTGGCCGAGGCGCACGGCGGCCGGCTAGAGCTCGACGAGGGGCCCGGCGCCTACAACGGGTCCGGGCCGGGGCTGCGCGTGGCGCTCGTGCTGCCCAGGGCGGAGTAGGCCCTGGCGGCTTGCCGCTCGCGGCCGACACGCCGCACAGTGGCGGCATGACTCGCCTTGCCGATCGTCTCGCCCCCTGCGGCCCCGTCATCGACGCCAAGGCGGCCGAGCGCACGCGGGAGATCCTCGCCGAGCGGCTTGACGGCGCCGAGGCGCTCGAGGCGGCGTGGCCCGCCCTGGCGCCGGTGTTCGGCGCCGCGCCCTATCTGTCCGGCCTCGCGAGGCGGCGGCCTGCGGCGCTGCTCCAGACGCTGGAAAGCGAGCCCCAGGCACGGTTCGCCGGAATCCTCGCCGAGGCCGAGGCGGCCGGCCTGAGCGAGGACGGCGGGGAGGGGCGCAGGC
>CALKHU010000055.1 GCA_937991555.1 uncultured Caulobacter sp. | reverse complement strand
GAAGGACGGATCGATCCGGGTTTCGTGATCAGCCACCGGATGGCGCTCGAGGACGCCGCGGAAGGCTACAGGCTGTTCAAGGATCATCAGGACGAAGTCACGAAGGTCGTCCTGCGCCCCTGAGAGTTATCGGGGGGACGCGCCCCCGGGGAGGCGGGTCTCGACCCGGTGCTCGATGTCGCCCCGCTCGACCTCCGAGCGGGCGAACACTTCCTCCTGGCCGTCGAGCAGCAGTTCTCCGCGCACGGGCTCCCGCGCGAGGGCCGCAGCCACCTTGCGCAGGTTGTCGCGCAGCTGGGCCCTGTCTCCAGGTCGATCCATGGTCGTCACCTCCGCGCGGAGAACGCACGGCGACGCGATTCCGGTCCGAAGCGGTCAGGCTCCGGTCAGCAGGACGACCTTGATGCAGTCGCCGTGGTGCTGGGCGGCGATGGCTTCGTTGATCTGGTCGAAGGGGAAGGTCCGGATCATGCGGTCGAACGGCAGGTCGCCGCGCCGCCAGTGTTCCATCAGTTCGGGCAGGAAGACGTCGGGATCGCTGTCGCCCTCGATGATGCCCTTCACCGTATGGCCGAAGGTCATGGCGGTGTTCACCTCCCCCGGCATCGGCGTGCCCGGCGGCGAAATGCCGACGATGCCGAACACGCCCTTGGGGCCGAGCGCCCCCATGACCGCCGCCTGCACGGCCGGAACGCCCGTCGTGTCGAAGGCATAGTCGACGCCGCCCGGCAGGATCGCGCGGACAGCGGCGGCCAGATCGCCCGCCTCGCCCGGATCGATCACGTGCGTCGCGCCGAACTCCCGCGCGAGGTCGCGGCGGGCGGCGTGGGGTTCGACCAGGATGATCGTCGCGCACCCCTGGAGCCTCGCCCCCATCACGGCGCTCAGGCCGACGGGGCCGCCGCCAGTGACAAGAAGGCTGGAGCCCGCTTCGCAGGCGAGCGACCGCATGACGCCCCCGGCGCCGGTCTGCACGCCGCAGCCCAGCGGCCCGACCAGTTCCAGAGGCAGGTCGTCGGGCACCTTCACGACGTTGCGCTCATAGGTCAGCGCGTGGGTGGCGAAGGACGACTGACCGAAGAAGTTGCTGCCGACAGGGACTTCCTCGCAGCGCAGGGCCTTGCTGCCGTCCGTCCGCATGCCGGCGTAGTTGAGCAGCGGCATCGTCTCGCAGTAGGCGGCGTCGCCGCGGCCGCATCGGCGGCAATGGCCACAGGACCGGAAGGTCATGGCCACGCGGTCCCCGGGGGCGACCTTGGTCACCTTCGCCCCGACCTTCTCGACGATGCCGGCCCCCTCGTGCCCGAGCACGGCGGGCGCCGGGATCGCACCGGTCTCGCGGAAGACCAGGTCGGTATGGCAGACGCCGACGCCGACCACGCGGACGAGAATCTCGTCCTCGCGGGGCTCGTCGATCTCGACCGTGCGCAATTCGAACGGCTGGCCCGGCCCGACGGCCACGGCGGCTTTGATCTGCATGACGGCGCTCCCTTTCATCCGCGTGCCGCGGGCTGTTTCCCCAGCATTGCCACGGCTTCCGCCGGGTCAGTCGAGCCGGCCGACGCCCGCCGTTATGGTTACCGGTTCCCTTACCCGGGGCGTTGCGACAGGCCGCGCAGTTCCTGCGCCCGCCCTCGGGGCGTATCATCGCCGCAAGGAGCTTCCGTGTCCGGCCTTCGCAACCTCACCCTTCTCGTGATCGACGACAACGCCCAGATGCGCACCATCATCGGGGCGGTGCTGGGCGCGCTGGGCGTCACTGACCGACACTACGCGCCGGACGGCGCCGCCGGCCTCGAGGCGGCGCGTCGGCTCCGGCCCGACATCATCTTCTGCGACTACGAGATGCCGCGGGTGCACGGGCTCGATTTCCTGCGGGACCTGAGGCGCCAGGAAGAGCCGCTCTGCCTGACGCCGGTCATCATGCTGACCGGACACAGCGACCTGCCCCGCCTGTCGGCCGCCCGGGACCTCGGCGTGACCGAATTCCTCACCAAGCCGGTGTCGGCCACGACCATCGCCCGGCGCCTCGATGCGGTGATCCTCAGGCCCCGGCCGTTCATCCGCACCAACGCCTACTTCGGCCCTGATCGCCGGCGACGCAAGGACCCGGCCCGCGCCGCGCTCTCGCGCCGCTGCGAGGACGTGGGCGACGTGCTCGTCCTCTAGCGGGAGCGGCGAGGGCCGGGATCGCTACGCCGGGCGTCCCGACAGCCGCCGGGCGAGGAAGTCCGCCAGCGCCTCCACGCGCGCGGGCCGGGGGCCGCCGGGCGGCATGACCAGGTGCAGGGCGATCGGCGGCGGCGACCAGTCCTCCAGAACCGCCACGAGGTCGCCGGCGGCGAGCGACGGGCCGCAGATGAAATCGGGCTGCAGCGCCACGCCCCGCCCGGCTCTCAGCGCCGGCAGCAGCGCCGTCGCGTTGTTCGCGCGCAGCGGGCCATCGATACGGATCGACGCCTCCTCCCCCGAGACGTGCCGGAAACGCCAGGTCTCCGGCGTCGGCAGATAGGCGTAGGCCAAGCAGCAGTGGTCGACCAGCTGGCTCGGATGGGTCGGCCTGCCCCGGCGTGCGAAGTAGTCGGGCGACCCGACCAGGTGGCGCCTCACCGGCCGCAGCCGCCTCGCCATCAGCGAGGAGTCCGGCAGCGCCGCGATGCGCAGCGCCAGGTCGAAGCCCTCGCCGATGAGGTCGACCATGGCGTCGCTCAGATGCAGGTCCACGAAGACCTCCGGGTAGGCCTCCATGAACTCGGGCAGGATCGGGGCGACATCGGTCAGGCCGAAGGACATGGGGACCGCCAGGCGCACCGTGCCCCGCGGCGCGGCGGACTGCTCGAGCGCATGGGCCTCCGCCGCCTCCGCGTCGGCCAGCAGGCGGGCGGCCGGTCCGGCGAGGGCGCGCCCCGCGTCCGTCAGCGCCAGCCGCCGGGACGTGCGGTTGATGAGACGCGCCCCCAGCCTGGCTTCGAGCCGGGTGACGGCCTTCGACACCGTTGCCTTGGACAGCTTCAGCTCCGCCGCCGCGGCTGCGAACGAGCGCAGCTCCACCACCTTGGCGAAGATCGCCAGCGCTTCGAGGTCAGGAAGTCCGGACATGATCTTTTGGAAACGATGAGTTTCTGACGTTTCTATTTATGCGCCGATCCTGACGCCTATCTTTCCCTCAAGCAACAGCGCCGGCCGGGCCGGCGCGGAGGACACCACGATGATCGTGCGCAAACCTTTCGAGGCTCTCGGCGGCGCCGACCATGGCTGGCTCAAGGCCAGGCACCATTTCTCGTTCGCCGGCTACTACGATCCCCGGAACATGAACTGGGGCTCGCTGCGGGTCTGGAACGACGACGAGATCGCCGCCAATTCCGGCTTCCCGCCCCATCCCCACGCCGACATGGAGATCATCACCTATGTCCGCGACGGCGCGATCACCCACCAGGACAGCCTGGGCAACCAGGGCCGGACCGAAGCGGGCGACGTGCAGGTGATGAGCGCCGGCAGCGGCATCCGCCACGCCGAATACAACCTCGAGCCGGAGACGACCCGGATCTTCCAGATCTGGATCGAGCCGACCCGTCGCGGCGGCGCGCCGTCCTGGGGCGCCAAACCCTTCCCCAAGGGGGATCGTTCCGGGAAGTTCGTGATCCTGGCCAGCGGCTTCGACAATGACAACGACGCCCTGCCGATCCGGACCGACGCCCGCGTACTCGGCGCCACGCTGAAGGCCGGCGAGACGGCCGAGTACGCTCTCGACCGCTCGCGGCACGCCTACCTCGTACCCGCCGCCGGCAAGGTCGAGGTCAACGGCGTCGCCCTCAACGCCCGGGACGGCGCGGCGATCACCGACGAGGACCTCCTGAGGGTGACCGCCCTCGAGGACGCCGAACTGGTCCTGGTCGACGCCGCCTAGAGCCGAACCCCAGCCCCGGCAGGGCAGCCCGGAACGCCCCGTCGCGTTCCGGGACTGACCCGCCATGTTCTCTCCCCCAGACAGGAGCATTCCGATGCCCAGGATTCTCGTTCTCTATCATTCGGCCTATGGCCACATCGAAGCCATGGCCGAGGCCGTCGCCGAAGGCGCCCGCGAGGCCGGCGCGCAGGTCGACATCAAGCGCGTGCCGGAAACCGTGCCGGAGGAGATCGCCCGTGCGGCGCACTTCAAGCTCGACCAGGCGGCGCCCGTCGCCACGGTCGCCGAGCTGGCCGCCTACGACGCGATCATCGTCGGCGCCGGCACGCGCTTCGGCCGGATGCCGTCCCAGATGGCGGCCTTCCTCGACCAGGCCGGCGGCCTGTGGGCCAAGGGCGCTCTCAACGGCAAGGTCGGCGGCGCCTTCACCTCCACCGCCACCCAGCACGGCGGCCAGGAAACCACCCTGTTCTCGATCATCACCAACCTGCTGCACTTCGGCATGGTGATCGTGGGGCTCGACTATGGCTTCGCCGGACAGATGACCCTGGACGAGATCACCGGCGGCAGCCCGTACGGCGCCTCGACCATCGCCGGCGGCGACGGATCCCGCCGACCGAGCGAGAACGAGCTGCTCGGCGCCCGCTACCAGGGCCGCAAGGTCGCCGAGACCGCCGCCAAGCTGCACGGCTGACCGGAGCGGCCAGGAACCCGTGCCCGCCGGAGCCCCGCCTGATCCAGGGCGGGGCGTTCGGCGTCTGCTACTTCGCCGGCTCGGCGCCCAGCGAAAGGTCCCAGTTCACGCGGAGGTACTCCTCAAGCACCACCGCCGTGGCGTCGCCGAACCGCTTCCAGCTTTCGGGCGTGTCACGGACACCCTTGAAGTTTGCTTCGATCTGGATGCCGCAGATCGGGCCGTCCGTCGCGCCGCCCAGCTCCGTCGCCTCGCCGCCGCAGGTATGCCGGCTGGTGTTGTACCCGCCGTTGAAGTAGCGCGCCGACCCGGGCCGGGGATCGCTGGCGCTGGGCACCGCCGGAAAACCCTCGCGTGCGTAGAGCGCGCCGAGGCTGCCGGGCCCGCGCAGCAGGCCTGACAGGGTGACGCCGTCCCGCTGAAGCAGGGTGCGGACGCTGGTCCGCTCCCGCAGACGCGGGGTCGCGTCGATCTCCGCGTCCGGCTTGTTGAGGTCACCCGGCCGGATCAGGTAGCCCAGCTCCAGCCGCTGGATCTCGTGTCCGTGGCCGTGGATGTCCATGTACCAGCCCCGCCCGCCGGTCTTCACCACCTGCGCCTTGGCGACGTCGATGAAGGCGTGCCATTCGGCGAAGGCGCGCTCGGCCTCGGCGTTGCCGCAGGCGGCCTCCTTCAACGGACGGTTGGCGTCCAGCTTTCGGCGCTGCAGGCGATTGATGACGACGTGCGGGTACTTTCCGAACCGCTCGAAGTAGGACTGCCGCATGGCCAGGACCAGCTGGGCCGTGTTGGTGTCCGTCTGCAGCGTCGCCTCGCCGCCGCAGGCGTCCTTCGACCGGTCGGGGATGGTCTCGGGCCGCAGCGCGCCGCCGTGGGGCGCGGTGAGGATCACGGGCGCGTCGCCGGGGATGTACTGGATGTAGCGGTTGGCGCCGAAGTAGGTCTTCCCGACCACATACTCCGTCGCGGCGATCGGCGTCGGCGCGACGGGCTCCGCCAACGCCGCCGCCGCGAGCCCCCCGGTCACGATCGCAAACGCCGCGCCGAACGCCAGTCCGCCCCTGGTCACACGCATGATCATCCCCGCAAAGCCATCGTCCGGGAACGGTTGAACCACGGGCGAGGGGGCGGGCAATCGAAAAGGCGGACGAGGGGTATAGCTCCGCGCTATGCCCGGGCGAGGAACTCGCGCTTGATCCGCTTGGCCATCGACCAGCGATGCACCTCCGACGGGCCGTCGTAGATGCGGAAGGCCCGGATATCGCGGAAGATCTGGTGTACCGGGGTGTCGTCGCTGACCCCGGTCCCGCCGAGGATCTGGACACAGCGGTCGGCGATGCGGAACAGCGCCTCGGACACCGCGACCTTGGCGAGGCTGGACTCGGCGGTGCCCGAGCCGTGACCGCCGGCGTCGAGGACCCCGGCGCACCAGTCGATCGTCAACTCGGCCTGCTTCAGGTCGATCTCGTTGTCGGCCAGCATGAAGCCGACGCCCTCGTGGTCGATGAGCGGTTTTCCGAAGGCGTGGCGGCGACAGGCGTACGCCGTGGCGATGTCGTGGGCCCGCCGGGCCGCCCCCCACCAGCGCATGCAGTGGGTCAGGCGGGCCGGGGCGAGCCGGACCTGCGCGTACTTGAAGCCCTCATGGGCCTCGCCGAGGATCTGGTCGGAAGTGACCCGCACATTCTCCAGCCGCAGGGTCGAGTGGCCGCCGGGCATGGTGCGGTCGATGGTGTCCAGCACCCGCTCGATCGAGATCCCGGGCGCCGCCATCGGAGCCAGGAACATGGTCGCGCCGTGGTCGGTCCTGGCCATGATGATCGCGTGCGAGGCCCCGTCGGCGCCGGTGATGAAGGTCTTCGCCCCGTTGATCACCCAGTGATTGCCGTCCTGGACCGCCGTGGTCTTCATCATCGACGGATCGGAGCCGGCGCCGCCGTCCGGCTCGGTCATCAGGAAGGCGGTGCGGATGTCGCCGGCCGCCAGCGGGCGCAGGACGGCCTCCTTCTGCTCGACGCTGCCGATCTTCTCGATCAGGCACATGTTGCCCTCGTCCGGGGCCATCAGGTTCAGGGCGACGGGCCCGAGCAGCGAATAGCCGGCGGCGCGGAACACGATCGCGACCTCGCGGTGGTTCAGACCGTGCCCGCCGTACTCGACGCCGACATGTGGCGCGAGAAGCCCCGCAGCCTTCGCCTTCTGCTGCAGTTCGACGCGCAGCGCGTCAGACGGGCCATGCCGCCCGATCCGCGGATCCTGCTCCAACGGGATGACATGCTCCTGGAGAAAGGCGTCGACCCTGCGGGCGAGATCGTGGGCGCGGTCTGTCATGGCGGGGCCTCGGCTGCTGTCGCCCGGCGGTCTAGCCGGTTTCCGCAGGGGCCGTCACGCCGGCATTTCCGTCCATTTCCCCACGCTTGACCTGGATCAATGCCTGCCCGCGGGGCGGACGGCATCAATCGCTTCGGAAGGAGCAAATCGATGCCGCAGATGTTGTCTCAGTTGCCACCCATCCACCTCGGCTACCTGATGGCCGTGACAGGCGCGTTCCTCGCCTTCGCGGTGTCACTCGGCGTCACGCACATCGCGAGCAACCTTCCGGATCGGCGTCGCTAATCCAACCCCGCGCGCCGACTCTGATCTGGACGCCTCCGGAGCCTCCCCGCGGCTCCGGAGGTTTTTCCTGTCAGTTCACCCGCCGCTCGCGTCCGGCCCAGTAGGGCTCGCGCAGTTCGCGGCGCAGGATTTTGCCCGAGGCGTTGCGCGGCAGGGCCTCGATGAAATCGACGCTCTTGGGCGCCTTGAACGCGGCGATCCGTGACCGGGCGAAGGCGATGATCTCGTCAGGTGTGGCGCTCATGCCCGGCTTGAGCGCGACGACCGCCTTGACAGCCTCGCCCCACTTCTCGTCCGGGACGCCGATGACCGCCACCTCGGCCACCGCCGGGTGGCCGTAGACGGCGCTCTCCACCTCGGCGGGATAGATGTTCTCGGCGCCGGAGATGATCATGTCCTTCACCCGGTCGTGGATGAAGAGATAGCCGTCCTCGTCGAGGTAGCCGGCGTCGCCGGTGCGCAGCCAGCCGTCCTCGCCGATGGTCGATCGGGTCGCCTCATCGAGGTTCCAGTATCCGACCATGTTGGCCACCGAGCGGGTGGCGACCTCGCCGACTGTGCCCGGCGGCAGGCTGGCGCCGGCCTCGTCGATGATCCTGATCTCGACCCCCGGCATCGGAAGGCCGGCGGCCCGCATGCGCTGGTTGCCGGAGGGATCATGGTCCTCCGGCGGCAGATAGACGATCGTGCCGCAGGTTTCGGTCATGCCGTACTGCTGCACGAAGCCGCAGCCGAAGACCTCCATGCACTCGCGCAGCAGGTCGAGCGGGATCGGGCTCGCGCCGTAAAGGATGTACTTGAGCCGGCTGTAGTCGACCTCGCGCGCGCGCGGCTGGCGAACCACGATCTGCATGGCCGCGGGAACCATGAACATCTTCGAGATCCGGTCCTGCTCGATGTAGTCGAGCACCTTGAACGGATCGAACTCCCGGGCCACGACCCCCCTCGCGCCGTTGTACAGGCCGACGATGCCCCAGCCGGTGCCGCCGATGTGGGCGACCGGCATGGCCACCAGGCTGACATCGTCCGGGCCCCACTCGTTCCAGTCCATCTTCGCCTCGGCCGCCGCCCGGCGTCCGCTGAGGATATTGGCGTGACTCAGCATCGCCCCCTTGGGCTTGCCCGTCGTGCCGGAGGTGTAGAGCTGCACCGCGACGTCGCGTTCGCCGACCGCCGCGCCGGGATCGGAGTCGGCAGCGGCGTCGCGCCAGGCTTCGTAGAGCGGATAGTCGCCCGCGCCCTCCGCATCCATGGCGATCACCCTGGGCCGGTCGGCCAGGTGCTGCGCGACCGCTTCGGTCTGGCCGATCACTTCAGGGCCGACGAACACGATCGGCGCCCGGCTGTCGGCGACGATGTAGGCGACCTCGGGGGGCGCCAGGCGCCAGCCGATCGGGGTCATCACCACGCCCGCCTTCGCCGCGCCGAACAGCAGCTCGAAATAGTGGTCGCTGTTCTTGCCGACATAGGCGATGCGCTGGCCGGGCTTGAGGCCCTCGGCGATCAGGGCGTTGGCGACCCGGTTGGTGGCCCGGTCGAACGCCGCGTAGGTGGTCTCGCGGCCTTCGAAGGCGAGGGCGACCGAGTCCGGCCGGGTCCGGGCATGGTAGCGGGCGATGTCGCCCAGCGTCGGCATCTGGTCGAAATCGACCGCTTCGTTGTTCGCCATCGTCTTGTCCGTCGTCACAGGCCCAGCACGAGCCGCGCCATGATGTCCCGCTGGATCTCGTTGGATCCGCCGTAGATCGAGGCCGCGCGGTTATTGAGATAGCGCGGCATGGCCGCGAGGCTGTGCCCGGGACCGACCGGGGCCTCGTTGCTGCCCGGCTCCCGGGCGCGCGGCTGGTGCACCACCGCATAGTAGGCGGCGGTGTCGATCGCGAGGCCGTCGATCTTCTGGGTCATCTCGGTGGCCTGGGTCTTCAGCATGGACGATGCAGGACCCGGGTTCTTGCCGGACGACAGGGCAGTCATCACCCGGTGCTCGGTCATCTCAATGGCCTCCAGCCCGATCTCGAGCTCGGCCAGTCGGGCCCGGAAGACCGGATCGTTGACCAGGGGCTCGCCCAGATCGCCGCCCTCGGCCTCCGCCATCGCCTTCACGCGCGCCAGCGAGACCTTCAGGCCCGGCGCGGAGCTGCCGCCGCGCTCGAACTCGAGCAGGTACTTGGCCACCGTCCAGCCGTCGTTCTCCTCGCCGAGGCGGCCGGAAACCGGCACCCGGACATTGTCGAAGAAGACCTGGTTGACCTCATGCTCGCCGGCCAGGGTGATGATCGGCTTCACCTCGATGCCGGGGGTGTCCATCTCGAGCAACAGGAAGGTGATGCCCTTCTGGGGCTTGCCGGTGTTGTCCGTGCGCACGAGACAGAACATGCGGTTGGCGAAATGGGCGTGGGTCGTCCAGATCTTCGAGCCGTTCAGCACGTAGTGGTCGCCGTCCCGTTCGGCGCGCATCTGCAGGCTGGCGAGGTCGGAGCCCGAGCCCGGCTCGCTGTAGCCCTGGCACCAGTAGTCCTCGCCCGACAGGATGCGCGGCAGGTAGAACGCCTTCTGCTCCGGCGTGCCGTACTTCTGGATGCAGGGCCCGACCATGCGCAGCCCCATCGGCGACAGGCCCGGCGCGCCGGCGCGGGCGCATTCCGCCTGGAAGATGTAGCGCTGCATCTCGTCCCAGCCGGTGCCGCCGTACTCCACCGGCCAGTTCGGGGCGACCCAGCCCTTGGCGTGCAGGATCTTCTGCCAGGGAATCGAGTACTGCTTCTCGACGAAGACGCTCGTCATCATGCGCCCCGCAGCCTGCAGCTCGGGCGTGAGGTTCTCGGCGAGGAACGCCCGGACCTCTTCCCTGAAGGCGAGATCGCGCGCGCTGAGTTCCAGGTTCATCGGGGCCTCGTTGACTAGGTCGCGCGAGTTGACAGACGGGGACCCCTCCCGTCCAGATTCACCAAAGGGAAGCCTGCATGCATTTTCGCGAGCGCACGCGGAGGGCCGGGGAGACGGAGTCCTCGACGTGATCCGTCTGCCGGCCCTTGCCGTGGACTGGCTCGACGCGGCGGCGGGGCGCCTGCTGCGGGCGCCTGGCATGCCCTCCCCCGACTTCGCCGCGCCGGTCGGCGAACCTGCCCTGGCGCCCGCGGACGGAGTGTCATGGCGCGTGTTCCACAACCCGGTCACCCTGTTCATCGGCGGCGTGACGGCGGTGCTTCTGGAACTGGCCGAGCCCCGCGTGCGGGCCGGGGTCTGGGAGCACACCAGCTTCCGGGCCGACCCCCTCCGCCGGCTCCAGCGCACCGGCCTCGCGGCGATGGTGACGGTTTATGGCGCGCGCAGCGTCGCCGGGCAGATGATCGCCGGCGTCGGCCGGATGCACCAGCGCGTCGCGGGCCGCACGCCGGAGGGAACCCCCTACCGCGCCGACGAGCCGGAACTCCTCGACTGGGTCCAGGCCACGGCGGCCTTCGGCTTTGTCGAAGCCTGTCACCGTTGGGTGCGGCCCCTGTCCGACGCGGAGAAGGACCGCGCCTACGCCGAGGGAGCGCCGGCGGCGGCCCTGTACGGCGCGACGGGCGCCCCCCGATCGCTCGCCGAGCAGCGCGCCCTGTTCGACAGGATGAAGCCGAAGCTGGAGCCGTCGCCGGTCATCGGCGAGTTCCTCGACATCATGCACCGCACGCCGATCCTGCCCGGGGCGTCGCGCCTGGCGCAGGGAATGCTGCTCAGGGCGGCGGTCGACACGCTTCCGGACTGGGCGATCGATCTGCTTCACCTGCGCGACCGGGGTCTCCGGGCCTGGGAAGCCCCGGTGGTGAGACTCGCCGGCGCGACGGCCGACGGCCTCGTCCTGCCCTCCAGTCCGCCGGTCCAGGCCTGCCGACGCCTCGGCCTTCCGGACGACTGGCTGGCGCGTCGCTGATCCTCGTCGGTTGACGGGCCGCCGCTTCGGGCTACCGTTCGCGGCGACACCGCCAAGGGGGAAGCGCCATGCGCACCAAGGGAATCAACCACCTCGCGCTCGTCTGCCGCGACATGCGCGAAACGGTGAAGTTCTACACCGAGGTGCTCGACATGCCCCTGATCAAGACGATCGATCTGCCGGACGGCGGTCAGCACTTCTTCTTCGACTGCGGCGGGGGGAACGCGCTCGCCTTCTTCTGGTGGGCGGACGCGCCGCCGGCGGCCCCGGGGATCGCCTCCGTGAAAGCCTTCCCGCAGTCGCCCAAGTCGGCCGTTGGATCGATGAACCACGTCGCCTTCGACGTCGAACCGGAGGAGATCGAGGCCTGTATCGAACGGCTGAAGGCGCACGGCGTGCCCCACCTGCCGGTGGTGGTGAACCACGACGACAGCCCCTCGGGCGTCTCGCCGGAGGTCAACGACGGCGTCTTCGTGCGGTCGGTCTACTTCACCGACCCGAACGGCATCATGATGGAGTTCGCGGCCTGGACCCGGCCCCTCGGTCCCCAGGACGTGCGGCATGAACCCAAGGGGGTCCTGGCGGACGCCTGATCGCGCCGGGGTCTAGGCGGCGTCGACGGTCACCCGCCGCATGTGCCGGCGCTGGCCGGGGTAGTCGTTGAGCGCGAAGTGCCACACCGAGCGATTGTCCCAGAAGGCCACTGAGCCGGGCTCCCAGCGGAAGCGGCAGGTGAAGCCCTCGTAGCGGCTGTGCTCGAACAGATAGTTCAGGAGAGGCCGCGATTCTCGCCGGGTCCAGCCCTCGATGCGCATCGTGAAGGCGGGATTGACGTAGAGCGCCTTGCGGCCGGTTTCCGGGTGAACCTTCACGACCGGGTGCACGTACTCGCCGACCATGCCCTCGGCCTCGGCGATGACCATCGAGCCGCGCTTCTGGGCCGAGGCGCCCGTCGGCGCGTACTCACGGCCCGCCGAATGGACGGCGCTGAGCCCTTCCAGGGTCTTCTGCAGGCCCGGAGACAGCGCCTCGAACGCAGCGACCTGGCTGGCGAACAGGGTGTCGCCGCCGAAGTCGGGCGTCTGCACCGCGTAGAGGATCGAACCGATGCTGGGGGCCTCGAGGAAGCTCATGTCCGAATGCCAGCCGCCGCCGAAGTTGAGGCGGTCGGACGGCTCCTTGATGATCTCCATGACCTCCGGGTGCTCGGCCATGCCCTGGACGTAGGGATGGATGTTGAGCGGCCCGAACCTGCGGCCGAACGCCAGCTGCCGCTCCGGCGTCAGGGTCTGGCCGCGGAAGAAGATCACCTGGTGCTCGACGAGCGCCTGGCGGATGGCGGCGATGGTCCCGTCAGGGAGATCGGCCGACAGGTCGACGCCGCTGATCTCCGCGCCCAGCGCGCCGGCGACCCGCCTCACTTCGATGGCGCTCATCGGCCCCTCCTGCATCGCTTTGCCCGCAGGGTGCGACGCCGATGCGGCGGGTGCAACTCAGCCACGCTTCACCGTCCTGAAGCCGACGTGCGAGGAGCCGCTGTCGGGGGGGCCGGGCTGGCGGGCGGACGGCCGGTAGCGGTAGCAGAAGTTGTCGGCGCACAGGAACGAACCGCCCTTCACCAGATGCGCGCGCAGCGGGTCGCCCGGCGGCCGGCCGTCCTGGTACCAGCCGCTGGTCCATTCCCAGACGTTGCCGGTCATGTCCGACAGGCCGTAGGCGCTGGGCGCATAGCAGCCGACCGGCGCGGTGCGGGCCTTGTAGCCGTCGTCGGCGGTGTCCACGGCGGGGAACACGCCCTGCCAGGTGTTGGCGCGCGGCGCCTTCGGGTTCGGCCGCTCGTCGCCCCACTCATAGCGCTTGCCGTCGAGGCCCGCGCGGGCGGCGAACTCCCACTCGGCCTCGGTCGGCAGGTCCCGCCCGCGCCATTTCGCATAGGCCAGGGCGTCCTCGTAGGCGACCTGCACGACCGGGTGCCGCTCCCGGCCCTTCAGGTCGCTGCCGGGGCCCTCCGGATGCTTCCAGCTGGCGCCCTCGACGACCCGCCACCACAGGGACGCGTCGCCGGAGCCGAGCGCCTTCGCGCCGACGAAGACGAGCGACGACGGCTTCAGCCGCTCGGGCGGGACGTCGGGGTAGAGGGCCGGGTCCGGCCTGCGTTCGGCCAAGGTGACATAGCCGGTCGCCTTCACGAACTCGGCGAACTGGGCGTTGGTGACCTCGGTCCGGTCGATCGAGAACGGGCCGACGCTGACCACCCGCGGCGGCCCCTCGTCCTCGTGCTGCCCGGCCGCGCCGAGGGTGAAGGTTCCCCCGGCCAGGCGGACCTCGCCGGTCGGCTGCGCCGGGCAGGCGCGCGTGGGTTCCGCCAGCTCGACCGCGGTCTGACCGCCGCAGGCGCCGAGAAGCAATGCCGCCAGCATCGGCAGCGCGCGCCTCACGCGCCGTCGCCTTCGAGCAGCTGGAGCGCCATCCAGGTCATGATTTCCTGCGCCTCGTCCGGAGGCGCGCCCTGGTCGGTCCGCAGACGGCGCCAGGCCTCGAAACTGACCGCCAGCTCGACCGCGGCTGCGCGTCGCCGGTCCGACATCCGCTCTGGCGGCGCGACCGAGCGGATGGCCTCGCGCAGCTGCAGCACCAGTCTCGCCCGCCCCTCCCGCAGCGCCGGGGAGCGGTGGCGCGCGGAATCGGCGGCGATCTGCAGCGCCAGGATGCCTTCGTACAGCTCCGCCCGCCGGGCGATCTCGGCGCGAAGGTCGGTCCGCCAGTCGCCGGAGTGCGGCAGCGGCTCGATGATGTGGGCGAACTGCGCGGTGATCACGCCCTGCATCGCGCGATAGACGCCGTCCATGTCCTCGAACAGACGGAACACCGTCCGCAGACCGACGCCGGCGCGTTCGGCGACCATTTCGGCGGGCGGCAGGCCCATGCCGCCGCTCTCGCGGATCAGCTCGATCATCGCCTGGACGATCTTGCTCCGGCTCGCCTCCGACCGGAGGCGGCGCCCGTCCTTCCGCGGCCGGGTCTCGATTTCGGTCGAATCGCTCACGGCTCAAGTGGGCGCCCGGCGCAGCCTGCGCGCAAGCTCCCAGATCAGAATCAGGAGCAGACCGGCCGTGAGCGCCATCACGAAGCGTTCGCCGGGAACCTCGACCGGCGGCGGCTTCCAGAGCTGGGTGACGGCGGTGAACAGCATGCCGCGCAGGACCTCGATCACCAGCAGGGGGACAGCGAAGGCGCGCCAGCGGGCGACGACGGCGAGGTCGACCAGTCCCGCCGCCATCTGTCCCGCCCCCAGCCCGGCGAACAGGAACAGGATCGCCTCGCGGTTGGTCGACAGGTCCAGACCCGCGATCACGCCGGCCCCGCCGTCCGGCAGGAACACGTGGATGGCCCCCCGCACGAGGTTGATCAGACCCAGCAGGCCGAGGCCGATCAGCGTCAGGCGCGAGGGGGCGGTCATCCCAGGCTCGTGCACTGGATCAGCAACTGGCCCGCGAGGCCGGCCTTGCGGTGCTTGCCGATCTCCAGGACCTCCGGCGAGGTGGCGATGGCGACGAAGGCCTCGCGGCTCGGGTACTCCATGATCGCGGCCACGTCCCACAGCTCGTCGACCTCGCCGATCACCAGCGCGTCGACCCGGGCGTTGAACCACATCCGCCCGCCCTTGCTCTCGACCAGCGGCTTCATCGCCGCGCCGTAGAGCATGTAGGCCTCGCGCCCCGACATCTCGGGATGCCCGGGTTCGTCGTACTCGGCGCGGTCGCGGAACTTGAGCAGGTTCAGCATCACGATCGGCTGGTCGCCCCCCAGCGCCAGCAAAGCCTGGAGCTGCTCGCCGCGGGGAACGACGGCGTTCTCGACCTTCATGCCTTTTCTCCCTGCAGCTTGCCGTCGATCAGGTCCTGAATGACCTCGGCGATCTTCGCGGGCTGGTCTTCCTGCAGGAAGTGGCCGCCGCCTTCGATGATCAGGTGTTGCATGCCTTTCGCGCCGGGAACGCGGGCCTGGAACGGCGCGTCGCCGCCCTTGCTGACCGGATCGCCGTCGCTGAAGGCGGTCAGGAACGGCTTTTCGAACCGCTCCAGCACCGCCCAGGCCGCCTTGTTCTCGGCCACCGAGGCGTGCTCGGGCGTCACCGGCACGAGGGTGGGAAAGATGCGGGCGCCCGCCTTGTAGGTCTCGTCGGGATAGGGCGCGTCGTAGGCCGCGATCTCCTCCGGCGTCAGTTCACGCAGGCTGCCCATGTTGACGATCATGCCGGCGGGAAACACCGGGATCGACTGGCTCATCTCCAGCCAGGCCCTGAACCCGTCGGTCATGCCGGCCCCGGTCGGCATGCCGGTGTTGGCCACGACCACCCGGGCGAAACGCTCCGGAAAGGCGGCCACGAGGCGCAGACCGATCAGACCGCCCCAGTCCTGGCAGAACAGGGTGATGTCCCGCAGGTCCAGCGCCTCGAGCCAGGCGCTCATCCAGGCGACGTGGCGTTCGTAGGTGTAGTCCTCCTTCGCCGCCAGCTTGTCTGACCGGCCGAAGCCGACAAGGTCCGGCGCCAGCACGCGGTTCCGGCCTGACAGGCGGGGAATGATCTTCCGGTACAGGTAGGACCAGGACGGCTCGCCGTGCATCAGCAGAACCGGCGCTGCATCCCGCGGCCCCTCGTCGACATAGCCGATGCGCAGCTCGCCGCCGGCGCCCGACGGGACCGGCCGGTAGTGCGCCTCGAACGGAAAGTCCGGCAGGCCGACAAAACGGTCTTCGGGGGTTCTTAGCACGTCCAAGGGCGATCTCCCGTCAAGCGTGGCGCGGGCTTGACCCGGCGCGCCACTAATGGCACAAATAATGCCAATATATTTCCGGCGAGCAAGCCGGATTTGGGGAGGGCCGGATGAAACGCATCCTCGCGGGGCTGATCGTGGTCGTCGCGCTGGCGGGCGCGGCGCTGTTCGCGTTCCGCGGCCAGATCGCGCTGGCCGTGATGCAGCGCACGGTCGCCCGCACGATGGCGACCGACGTCGTCGGCGCCATGCCGGACGGCCTGAACGTGGTGATCTGCGGGTCGGGCGGACCGATGTCCGACGGCGACCGCAGCGCGCCCTGCACGGCGGTGATCGCCGGCAAGCGGGTGTTCATCGTCGACGCCGGCGAGGGCGCCGGGCGGGTCCTCGGTCGCCTGAACGTCGGCTCGGCCGACACTTCCGTGCTGCTGACCCACTTCCACTCGGACCACATCGACGGGCTGGGCAACGTCACGCTCCAGCACTGGGTCGGCTACAACACCGCCGCGCCCCTGCCCCTCTACGGCCCGCCGGGCGTCGAGCGGGTGGCGGCCGGTTTCAACGAGGCCTACGCCCTCGACAGCGGCTATCGCACCGCCCACCACGGAACGCCGGTGGCGCCGCCGTCCGGCGCGGGCCTGCAGGCGCGGCCCTTCGCGATCCCCGACGGCGCCGACTCCGTCGTCGTGCTCGACGACGGCGGCCTGAAGATCACCGCCTTCCGGGTCGACCATGGCCCCGTCAAGCCGGCGGTCGGCTACCGCTTCGACTACAGGGGTCGCAGCGTGGTGGTGAGCGGCGACACCTCCATCGCCGCCACGACCGCGGCCCAGGCCCGCGGCGCCGACCTGCTGCTGCACGACGCGCTCGATCCCGAGCTGGTGGGCATGCTGCGGGAACAGTCCCTGGCGGCGGACCGTCCGAAGCGCGCGAAGATCCTCGCCGACATTCCCGACTATCACGCCAGTCCCGAAGAGATCGCCCGCCTCGCCGAAAAGGCCGGCGTCAAGGGCCTGGTCCTGACGCATGTCGTGCCGCCGCTGCCCATCCGGGCCCTGGAGGTGGTCTTCAGGGGCGAGGCCGGAAAGATCTACAGCGGCCCGCTCTGGATCGCCCGCGACGGCGACCTGTTCAGCCTGCCCGCGGGCGGGACCGACATCAAACACAGCAAGCTCGGACGCTGAGGAGCCGACATGAAGCGCCCCCTGATCTGGATCCTCGCCGCCGTCGCCGTGCTCGGCGTCGCCGGCTTCTTCGCCTTCCAGCACTATCGCCTCTACCTGCCGGGCATCATCGGCAACCTGAGGAATCCGATCCAGCCCAACCAGGAGGTGGTGTGGAAGACCGCGCCCGCGGCGCCGGCCGCGGCGAACGCCGGGCGCCCGCCGAACATCATCTTGATCGTCGCCGACGACCTCGGCATGAACGACCTGACCTCCACCGGAACCGGGGTGGCCAACGGGGCCGTGCCGACGCTGGCGATCGACTCCATCGCGGCGGGCGGCGTCACCTTCACCAACGGCTACGCCGGCAACGCGACCTGCTCGCCGTCGCGCGCGGCGATGATGACCGGCCGCTACCCGACCCGGTTCGGATTCGAGTTCACCGCCGTGCCGACCATGTTCGCGCGCAACATCGCCAGCATGGGCGGCCACAGCGGCAACACCCCGCCGATCTTCCACAAGGAGCGCATCAAGGACGTCCCGCCCGTCGACCAGATGGGGGTGCCGGCGAGCGAGGTGACCATCGCCGAAACGCTGAAGGGCGCCGGCTACCGGACCCTGCACCTCGGCAAGTGGCACCTGGGCGAAAGCGAGGGCATGCGGCCGGAGGACCAGGGCTTCGACGAATCGCTCGGCTTCTACGCCGGCGCGGCGATGTTCCTGCCGAAGGACGACCCGAATGTCGTGAACTCCGTCCAGGAGTGGGACCCCATCGACGTCTTCCTGTGGGCCAACCTGCCCTACTCCGTGCGTCACAACGGCTCCAAGCCGTTCCGGCCCAAGGGCTACATGACCGACTACCTCGGCGACGAGGCGGTCAAGGCGATCGCGGCCAACAAGAATGCGCCGTTCTTCATGTACCTGGCCTTCAACGCGCCGCACACGCCGCTGCAGGCGACGAAGGCCGACTACGACGCCCTGGCCGGCATCAAGGATCACCGCCTGCGCGTCTACGCCGCCATGATCCGCTCGCTGGACCGCAACGTCGGCAAGGTTCTGGCCGAGCTCGAGCGGCAGGGCCTGACCGAGAACACCATTGTCATCTTCACCAGCGACAACGGCGGCGCGAACTACATCGGCCTGCCGGACATCAACAAGCCGTACCGCGGCTGGAAGGCGACGTTCTTCGAGGGCGGCATCCACGTGCCGTTCTTCGTGAAGTGGCCGGCGCAGATCCCGGCCGGGACGGCCACCCCGGCGCGCGCGATGCATTTCGACGTGTTCGCCACCGCGATCGCGGCGTCCGGGGCGCCGAAGCCGGCGGCGGGGGTCATCGACGGCGTCGACCTGGTCGCCCTGTCCCGCGGCCAGGTGGCCGACCGGCCGCTGTTCTTCCGCTCGGGGCCCTACCGCACCGTCATCTGGCAGGACTGGAAGCTGCAGCTGTCCGAGACGCCGAAGAAGGCCTGGCTGTTCGACCTCGGCGCCGATCCGCTGGAGAAGACCAACCTCGCGGCGGCGCGACCGGACAAGGTCCGCGAGCTGACTGCCCTGCTCGACGCACAGGACCGCCGCGCGGCCAAGCCGCTGTGGCCGGCGCTGATCGAGGGCCCGATGTGGATCGACCGGCCGACCGACGGCAGCGTCATGCCCAAGGACGCCGAATACGTGATGTGGTCGAACTAGCATCCCGGACACTGGAGGCGCTGCCGAAGCGTCTTCAGTGTCTCCGGCCGGTTTTCCGTCGTCAGCGCCGTGCGGGCGCCCGGCGGGCGGCGGGGGGATCGATGCGGCGCGCCCGGCGCAGACTGCGGTCGCAGGCGCCGGACCGGCGACCGGGCTGCCGGCGTGCAACACCTTGCGGCAAAAGGGATCGGACTGTCCGGCGGCCAGGCTCATGCCGTCAGTATGCGGCGGCCGACGGCGGGGCGGATCGATCGGGCGCCTCCGACCGGCCCGGATGTCTCCGGAAGGGGCCGAATGTCCCCGTTTGTCCCGGGATGATGTGTCCCGAGAGTCCCGCCTCAGCCCGCCGCCGACCGCAGGTGGTGCAGGGCTATGCCGGACGTGGTCGCCACGTTCAGGGAATCGAAGCCGGCGGCCATGGGGATCGACACCGTCCGGCAGCGGGCCATCGTCTCCGGCGGCAGGCCCGGTCCTTCGGCGCCGAGCAGCAAGGCCGCGCGCCGCGGGGGCGCGAGGGCGTGCAGCGCGGTCTCGCCGGACGGGCTCAGCGCGATCGGCGTCAGGCCGTGGCGGACCAGGGTCGCGACCATGTCGCCGGGCACGGTGGCGAAGGGTACGCGCAGCACCCCGCCGACCGAGACGCGGATCGCCTTGCGGTACAGCGGATCGCAGCAGGTCGGGTCGAGCAGCACCGCATCCGCCCCGAAGGCGGCGGCGTTGCGGAACAGCCCGCCCATGTTGTCGTGGTTGGCGACGCCCATCAGGGCGAGCACGAGCGCGTCGGGGCCCAGCCCCGCGAGCAGGGCCTCAGGATCCTCGTCCGGCGCCCGCCGCGCCAGCGCCAGGATGCCCCGGTGCAGCGGATAGCCGGCGACGGCGTCCAGCACCGGCTGTTCGGCCAGGTAGACGGGGGTCTCCGCCGGCAGTGCGTCGAGGATCGGCGCCAGCTTGTCCCGCCGACGCGCCGCGATCAGCGCCGACAGCGGTCGGTGGCGATCCTGCCCGGCCAGCACGCGCAGCACCGTCTCCCCCTCGGCGACGAACAGGCCCTGCCGCCCGACGAGGTCGCGCTCGCGGATGTCGCGGTAGGCTTCGATCCGCGGGTCGGCCG
>CALKHU010000054.1 GCA_937991555.1 uncultured Caulobacter sp. | reverse complement strand
GCTATACCCTGACCGAAATGCTGGTGGTGCTGGTCATCATCGGTCTGATCAGCGCCGTGGTCGTGCCCCAGACCCTCGGTCAGATGGATCGCGCCAAGGCCCGCACCGCCAAGCTGCAACTTCAGAACATCGCCTCGGCCCTGGAATTCTTCGCCGGCGATGTCGGTCGCTACCCGACCACGGCTGAGGGCCTCGGCGCCCTGGTCAAGCCACCCGCTGACGCTCCGGACTGGCGTGGCCCCTACCTGCGCGAAGTGGCCCTGGTCAAAGACCCTTGGGGCCGTGCCTGCATCTATGAGCCCGGCGAAGAAGGCGCGAGCTTTCGGGTCGGGAGCCTGGGCTCCGACGGCAAGCCCGGCGGCGAGGGCGCGGCCAAAGACATCTTCATCGACTAGCGGGTCTCATGCGTCGCTCTCTGGCCTTTTTGATCTTGCTCGCGCTCGCCGGCTGCACCACCGCGCCGAGAACCCCGAGCCTCACCCCCACGCTACCTGTCTCCGCGCCGCCGCCTGTCAGCGACGCTGTCCCGCCTCCGCCCCCGCCGCCTGATGCGGCGCCCCAGGGCTGGCGGATCAGGGGCGCCGAGGTTGTGCCTCAATCGACACCGGCGCGCGTCGAGCGCCGCGGCCAGACCCTGTCCCTGACCTTTGACGAGGCACCGATCTCAACGGTCGCGGACGCCGTCTTCGGCCAGGCCCTGCGGCGGCCCTTCCGGATCGATCCCGGCGTCGAGGGCAGCGTGACCCTGAGGATCGCTGGCTACGTCAGCGAGGGCGATATCGTGCGCATCGTTGACCAGGCCCTGCGGGCCAATGGCGCGGCGCTCGTCTCCGAGGGCGCGGGCTACGCCATCGTGCCGGTGGCGAAGGCGGGCTCGCTTACCGAAGCGCCCGTCTTTGGTCTTGAGGGGCGGCGCGCCTACACCGGCGGCATCGTCATCTATCCGGCCCAGAACGTCAGCGCCGCCGAGCTGGTGCGTCTGCTGACGCCGCTCGCCGGCCAGAGCGCCCAAGTGCGGGCCGACAGCCAGCGAGAGCACGTCTACCTGACCGGCGACGTCACCTCGGTGAACGCCTTGCTGCGCACGGCGCGGATGTTCGACGTCGACTGGATGAAGGCGATGCACTTCCAGTTCGTGCCGCTGCGCTATGCCGCACCCCGGGAAATCACCGAGCAGCTGCGCAAGCTTATGGGCGGCGCCGAGGGTCCGGTCGGCAGCCAGGTGGACTTCGTCGAGGTCGATCGCCTGAATGGCCTTATCGTCATTGCCAAGACTAGCCAGCGGCTCGACGATGTGCAGGCCTGGATCAGCCGCCTCGACCAACCCTCGCCCGAGCCGCGGCGGCGCCTGCGCACCATCGCGCTCGCCAATCAGAACGCCGCCGATCTGGTCAAGGTCCTGGCCGGTCTCATCGGCCCGGGTGGCGCAACGGCCGCGGGCGCCGCGCCGGCGCCCTCGGGCGGCCCGTCAGGCGGCGGGGGCGCGGGCGCAGATATCCTTCGGGTCACGGCCGATCCTCGCAGCAACTCCATCCTGCTGGTCGCGGACGATGGGGAATACGAGAACATCCGTCGCATCGTCGCCGAGCTCGATGTCGCTCCGGCCCAAGTGCTGATCGAGGCGACCGTCGCCGAGGTGACGCTCAACGACCAGCTCAAGTACGGCGTCCAGTGGTTCTTCGACAACGGCTCGACGACCGGAGGCTTTGGTTCCGCGGCGAGCCCGGCGGCGGCATCGAGCTATCCCGGCTTCTCCATCCGTTACTTGGGCAGCGACTTCCGCGCGGTCCTAAACGCTCTCTCCGGCGTCACCGATGTGCAGCTGGTCTCGACCCCGCGCATCCTGGTGCTGGCCAACGAGACGGCTGATCTCCAGGTGGGCGACCAGGTGCCGATCATCACCCAGACCACGACTGGCGCGACCAACGACGCCCTGACCGTAAATACGGTCCAGTACCGGGACACCGGCGTGGTGCTGCAGGTGACGCCCCGCGTGGGCGATGGCGGGGTGGTCTTCATCGACATCAGCCAGGAGGTCAGCGAGGTCACGGGCACGACCAGCTCGGACATCGACTCCCCGACCATCCAGTCCCGGCGCTTCAGCACCAAGATCCAGGTCCAGAACGGGCAGGTCGTCGCGCTTGGCGGCCTACTCCGCAACAGCCGCAGCGTCGGCGATACCCGCGTGCCGCTGCTGGGCGAGGTACCCGGCCTTGGGGCGTTGTTCCGCTCGCGCGACCAGACCGTGCGCCAGACCGAGTTGGTCGTGTTCCTGAAGGTCACCCTGGTCCGGGGCCGCGAGGACGCAGACCAGATGACCGACGACATAGCACGGCGGTTCGAAGCCCTGGGGATCGGGCGTGGAACCCCTTAGGCGCCGCCGTTACGTCTCGCGCGGCTACTTCACCCCCTTGGCCATGACGACTGTGTTTGCGGTGGCGACGGTGGCGGCGGGCGTGGTCGTCGCCGCGGGGCAGTACCGCAAGGCCGCTGCCCGCGCCGAACGCGAGCTGATGGACCGGGTGACGCTGGAGTCGGCCGTCGCCGCCCAGGCGGACGCCCTGCTGACCGGCCCGCCGGCGCCGCTGGCCACGCACCCGGGCCTGACCTTCGCCCTGAACGGCCGCACGGTCACGGTCGAGGTCTCCGCGCCACAGGGCAAGTACGACCTCAACGGCGACGGGGCCGAGGCCATCGGCCAGGGCCTTGCGGTCTGGGGCATGGATGAGGGCCTGCGCAAGAAGCTGGCCGGGGCCTCCGCGACGCCGACCACCCGTGTGGACAGCCTGCGCGACGTGGCGGCCGCCCTACGGCTGTCGCAGGCGGAGGAGGACTGCGCCCGGCGCTGGATCACTTTGGGCCGCCGGCCGGGACCGATGGATACGACGGGCCTCGGCACGGCCGGCAAGGACGCCGCCACTCGTTCGATCGGCCCGAGCGACCAGGCCGACCTACGGGCGGCTGTGACGGGCGGCGGTGGGAAGGCTGGCGGCGGCAGCCCGCGCGTGCTCTGGGCGCGGCTGCGGTTCACGGGCGATGTCGACCAGCCCTGGCGCGTGCACGACTGGCGCTTCCTGCGGCCCGCCGCCGGTGCGGCGGCTTGCCCATGACCCTGGACTTGCCACCGCTCGAGCCCTGGCGCGTCTTCATGGTGCTGGCGGGACCGTTCGTCGGGACCTTGGCCGCAACCTGGGCGGTGGCCTGGCCGAGACTGCCGAGACCGCTTTGGGGCGGCTCATCCTGCGCGCGGTGCGGGACCTCCGCGCCGCTGTGGCGACAGGTCCCGCTGCTCAGCTGGGCGCTGTCGAAGGGCGGCCGAGGCTGCTGCGACGGCAAGATCCCGTGGAGTTACCCGCTCGGCGAAGCGGCCGGCCTCGTCGTCGGCCTGATCAGCGGCCTGCTGACGGCCGACTGGACGGAAGGAACGCTGCGGTACCTGCTGGGCGTGACCCTGATCTACCTCAGCCTCGTCGACCTCCGCCGCTACGTAATCCCCGTCCAGGCCATCGCCGTGGTGGCACTGCTGGGGGGGGCGGAGCATGTGGTGAGGGGGGATTGCGCTGCCCTCGGCGAGGGCCTTCTGGCGGGAGGCGTTACAGCGGCGATGTTCGAGGCGCTGCGGCGGCTCTCGTCCCGCTTGCGTGGCGTGCCCGTGTTAGGCTTGGGGGATAGCCTTCTGGCGGGAGGGCTGGCGGTCTGGCTGGGCCAAGATGCCGCGCTGATGGTGGCCGTCGCAGCCGGAGGGGCTTTGCTGGTGCGGATATCGCTGGCCCGCCGCATTACGCCGTCGTTTGGCTGGGCCCTTTCTGCGGCGGCGCTGGGGCTTCTCTAGCTGCACCTTAGGCGACCAGCTTCGGGCTAGATTAGGGTCGCACGCTGAGATGACAAGTATGCATCCCAATTTCCCTACTTTCGCTTACGCGCCAACCAAGCCCTTGCCGCAGGATAGATGAAAAAGAGCACAAAACCCACGAAAGGAACAAAATAGAAGGCGAAAGTCAGCGGCCATTCTTGTCTCAAATAATGCGACAAAGCCAGCGAGACCATGACCACGGGAGTCGCAAACAAAAGCCAAACTCGAAAAACCGAGAATGAACCATCTCTATTTTTGAATATCTTCAATTCAACACCCAGAAAGTCGACCGCCGGAAACTTGGCATTTCCACGCCTTGTATTGCTCACCCGCACCCCTGAGGGTGTCGCTTATGTTTTCACCCATCCTTCTATATCCCGCTATTGATTGTCTTCCAGTAATAACAGCAGTTGTTGTCGTTCCTCTTGAATAGCCAAGCCCAACCCTGGCACCCTTCGCCCTAGACTCGATCGAAGGCATCCGCACCCTAGGTCTCGTGGCCCCTTTACCAGCGTCGCTGCCTATGGTCGTTCCTCGGTCACCACTCGGCTTGGTTAGCGTCACCCCGACACCTGCAACTAGATTCTCCGTCCTCGCCTTTCCCGCGACCGTGCTCGCATCCCCGTCGATCGATCCGCTAATGTTCGGCCCCCCCGACAGGAGCAGGCCACGACGGTCATCGCTAGCGCTCCGATAGACGTAAACGTCAAATGGTACCCCTTTGCCAAACTGAACGCCGATCCCCACCTCTTCGCTGTCCCCGATTGCGACCGGCAAGGCACCTTCTACTCCAAATCCCAAACTGAGCGTCGCTAGCCCAGTCGGGTCGGAGTTGTTCACCGGGTCCAGCGCCACATAGAGGTACAGGTTCGGATCATCTTTGGTCCCGATCGGGTCGGTCTGCAGGAACTGCCCAAGTCGTGGATGGTAGTAGCGGGCGCGGTAGTACCAGAGCCCTGTCTCCGCATCGAAGTACCGCCCGGTGTAGCCGAACGGCAGGCCTGACGGCAAAGCGCCCGCCCCCCCAATCTCGCCGTAGGGGCTGTAGGTGATCGGGGTTCCAGCCGCGCCCGAGCCAGTCGAGGTGTTGATGATCGAGCCTTGGCCGTCGGCGTGGAGCCAGGTGACTGTGCCGTCAGCGGCGATCATCGCCTGGGGCGTGTCGACAGCCGCGCCGGGCACATAGCGGCGCAGGATGGCGCCCGAGGAGTCCGCCTCGGCCAGCTCGGCGTCGCCGGACCAGACGATGCGGGTGACCACGCCGTTGACTGACTTCTTCGTGCGGCGGTCGTCGCCGTCGTAGTCGTAGGTCGCCGTCGTGCCGGCCTTGCTCGCCGAGACCATGCGGTTGCGCTGGTCATAGGCGAACGTCCAGGTTCCGTCTGAGGTCATGTTGCCGCGGACGTCGAAAGCGAGGGGGGTCCCGGCCTCCGACGATACCTGGTTCAGCGGATTGGCCGGTCCATAGCTGCGGGCATAGCCCATCGATGGCGTCCAGTCGTAGGCCGTCGGATTGCCGCGATAGGTGATCAGCCCCGCCTTGTCCCTGAAGTAGGTGAAGGTCGCCGTCGTCGGAGAGCCGCTGCCGTAGCTGTGGGTCAGCGTCGCCAGGTCGCTGTCGGTCTCATAGGTGTAGCTGGTCGTCGTCCCGTTCGAGCGGGTGAAGCTCGTCGGCCGCGACTGGCTGTCGTAGGCCCAGGTTCCCGACCCGCCGGTGAAGTTCACCGTCGCCATCCGGTTGGCGGCGTCGAAGGTATAGGTCGCGGCCCAGGCATCCGGCCACTGGATCGAGGTCCGGTTGCCGGCCGCGTCGTAGCCGTACTGGTAGGTCAGCGTCAGCGACGGGGTCACGCCGTACTCCGGCTTGACCTCATCCTGCGTCACCCGGCCAGCGGCGTCGTAGCTGTAGGCGCGGCGGTCCCGCATGGCGGCGTCGTCGAACGTTCCCGAGCTGGCCTGCTGGCTGACGTCCTTCCAGACCACGCGGCCGCCGAGGTCGTAGCTGGTGCGGGTGACACGCCCCTTCGGCCACAAGGCCGTCTGCGTTGTGCTCGTGAGCACGTCGCTCGCCGTGTATTCCCACAGGTGCGTCGCCCTGCCCCCGGCGTCGGTGAAGACCTTGCTCCAGCGCACGTCGCCCGCGTCCGACCGGTGGCGGGTGTAGACCAGTTGCCCTCGTTCGTTGGTCAGGGTCGATTCCGTCGGAGCAGGCATGGAGCCGGCGCCGTCGGGGTCGGGGAAGGTCGTGACGATCTTCCTGCCCAGGCCATCGTAGCTGAAGGTCGTGGCGTTGCCCTTGGCGTCCGCCTCGGAGGTCATCACGCCGGTGGCGGCATAGGTGTAGGCGCGCCATTGGTGCGTCATCTGGCCTGAGGGCCTCTCGGCAGTCAGCGTGCAGGCCGCGCTCGCCGGATCGCCGCGCCACCAGCGCTCAATGACGAGCGGATCGCCGGCGAGGTTGAAGCTGGTCTTCGTAGCTCTGCCCTCGGCGTCCATCTTGATCGCCTCGCGCCCGACCGCATCGTAGCAGGTGCGGGAGATATCGCCCGACGGATCGGTGACGGTCAGCTTGCGGCCGGCGATCGAGTAGCCGGTATAGGTCGTCCGCCACAGCGCCGCGGTGGCGTCCCAGGACTTCTCCTCCAGCACGCGGCCGGCCGGGTCGTAGACCCACTGGGCGCGGATGTTGGTGCCCGCCGGGCCGAGGCTTTC
>CALKHU010000053.1 GCA_937991555.1 uncultured Caulobacter sp. | reverse complement strand
GCTCACCATGACGTTGGAGTGTAGCCTTCACAACACGTCATCCTGAGCAGCCGCGTAGCGGCGTGTCGAAGGACGCACGGCATCGGCAGCGTTCATGCGTGGCCCGAACAAGTCGGGCCATGACGGACTATTGGGTGAGGCTGGCTCTCTGTCGCTCCAGGTACAGCCGCTCCGCCGGCGGGGGATCGAGCGCCAGGGCGGCGTCGTAGGCGGCGAGGGCCTCCGTGCGGCGGCCGGCGCAGGCGTTGAGCCTGGCGCGGGCGACCTGCCAGGGCAGCCAGCGCGACAGATCGCGGGCCGCGGGGACCGCGGCGAGGGCGGCCAGCCCCGCCTGCGGTCCGTGGGCCTCGCCGATCGCCACCGCCCGGTTGACCGCCGTGACCGGCCCCGGCCGCAGCAGGAGGAGCGCGTCATAGAGCGCCGCGATGGTCGGCCACGGCGTGGCCCCGCTCTCCCCGCGCGAGAGGTGGGCGGCATGGATGGCCGCCATCATCCGATACGGGCCCGTACTTTTTTCGCGCGCCGCGCGATCGAGCAGACGCGCGCCCTCGGCGATCAGCCGATCGTCCCATGCGGCGGCATCCTGTTCGCTGACCGGCGCCATGGCGCCGGCGTCGTCCAGCCGCGCGGGACGCCGGGCCTCGGCGAAACGCACCAGGGCGGCGAAGGCCAGCACCTCCGGATCGTCCGGGACCAGCTCGGCCAGCAGGCCAGACAGACGCAGCACCTCGGCCGCGAAGTCCGCCGCGTCCCCCGCCAGGGCCGCGTCCTCGTAGGCCTGGGCATAGGCGATCTCCAGCGTCGCCAGCACCGCGCCGAGCCGCTCGGGCCAGGCGTTACGACCCGGGACCTCGAAGGGCACGCCGGCGGCGGCGATCTTCTTCTTCGCCCGCGCGATCCGCTGCAGCATGGCCGGCTCACCGACCAGGAAGGCGCGCGCCAGCCGCTCGGTCGACAGGCCGCAGACCACCTTCAGCGTCAGGGCCGCGCGGGCGTCCGGCGCGATGGCCGGGTGGCAGCAGACGAAGATCAGCCGCAGGCGCTCGTCGGGAATGGGCGTGTCGGCCAGCAGGGCCAGGTCCTCCGGCGTCGGCGGGGGCGGCGGCGCATCGGGGAGCGCGGTTTCGCGGGTGCGGGCGCGACGCTTCGCGTCCAGGGCCTTGCGCAGGGCGGCGCGCCACAGCCAGGCGGCGGGGTCGCGCGGCGGATCGGCCGGCCAGGCGGCGAGCGCCGCCAGCGTCGCGTCGGCGAAGGCGTCCTCGGCGAGGTCGAGGTCGTGGAACCGGGCGGCCAGGGCGGCGACCACCCGGCTTCTCGAGCCCGCGATCGCCGCGCCTGTGTCCATGCCTAGTAGATCATCACCGGCCGGACCTCGACCTTGCCGCCCGGCACGACGGGAATGCGCCGGGCCACGGCCAGGGCCGCGTCCAGGTCGGCGACGTGGATGAGGTAGTAGCCGCCGAGCTGCTCCTTCGTCTCTGCAAACGGGCCGTCGTGCAGGCTCTGGGCGCCGCCGGCGTCGGTCACCACGGTGGTCGCCGTCTCCACGCCCTGCAGCCCGTCGCCGCCGAGCAGCACGCCTTGCTCCCGAAGCTCGGCCGACAGGGCCATGTGCTTGGCGACGATCTCGGTCAGCAGGGTCTCGCTGGCGTTCGCGTAGTGCTCTTCCGGCTCGTAGATCAGGAGCATGTACTGCATGTCGGTCTCCGGTTCCGGCGGCGCCCGCTGCGCCGTCCTTTGCGGGAGAGACGCGCGGGCCGGGTGGGATTCGACAGGGTCCGCGAAAAAAGTCGAGCCCGCCTCGCACGTCATGGCCATGCCGGAACTTGAAAGTCAGTGCTCCACGTCAGCCGCCACGTCGCTTGCGCATGCGCCAGACCTCGGCCTCGCCGCCCTTTCGCCGCGAAAGGTAGACAATCCGGGCAGACCATTCCAGGTTGCGCGCAGGCGCGAGGGCGAGCCCAATGAGCGAGGCATCGAAGGCCAAAGAGCCGCTCGAAGACCGGGCGGCGAACTGGCTCAACGGCGTAATGTGGTACGGGTTGTCGTTGCTGGTTACGGCTTCTGGACTCTGGGCCCTTGTCGGAAGCGTCTGGGACGCGGCCGCCGTTCTTGAGAGCCTCTCGTTTCAAAGGCTTGAGGAAATCGATAGCAACAGGGCGTGGACCGGGGCCGCATTGGCGGCATCGGGCTTGGGGTGCCTGCTCCAGACCTGGCATCGGAAGCCGGCGAAGTCGCCCTAACCCGCCAGCGTCTCCGCGAACCTCACCGGTTCCCCTGCTCCGTGCAGGACGATCTCGTCGTCGCGCATGACGACCTTGCCGCGCACGATGGTGGCGACGGGCCAGCCCCTGGCCTCGAAGCCGTCGAACGGGGTCCAGCCGGAGCGGGTGGCCATCATGTCATGGGTGATCGTGCGCCGGGCCTTGAGGTCGACGATGGTGAAATCGCCGTCGTAGCCGACCGCCATGCGGCCCTTGTCGGCGAGGCCGAAGACGCGGTTGACGCCGTGGCTGGTGAGGTCGACGAACTGCTCCAGCGTCAGCCGGCCCTCGGCGACGTGGGTCAGCATCACCGGAACCAGGGTCTGCACGCCGGGCATGCCGGAGGGCGAGGCCGGATAGGGCCGCGCCTTCTCCTCGCGGGTATGCGGCGCATGGTCCGAGCCGAGCACGTCCGCCACGCCGAGCGCGATCCCGCGCCACAGGCCCGCGCGATGGGCGGCGTCGCGGATCGGTGGGTTCATCTGCGCGAAGCCCTTGAGGCGCTCGTAGGCCTCCGGCCCCTCCAGGGTCAGGTGCTGCGGCGTGAACTCGACGGAGGCGACGTCCTTGTGCGCGGCGAGATACTCCACCTCCTCCGCGGTGGTGACGTGCAGGACATGGATGCGCTTGCCGAGCTTGCGGGCGAGGCCGACCAGGCGGCGGGTCGACCGGATGGCGCTCTCGGCGTCGCGGACCTCGGGGTGGCTGGTCCAGTCGCCGGTGCGGGCCAGCGGGCGGCGATCCTCGAGACGGTACTCGTCCTCGGAATGGAAGGCGGCGCGGCGCTTGATGTTGCGCAGCACGGCCTCGACGCCCTCGTCGTCCTTGATCAGCAGGGTGCCCGTCGAGGCGCCCATGAAGACCTTGATGCCGCAGCAGCCCGGCAGCCGCTCCAGCTCGCCGAGGAAGCCCGCGTTCTCGTGGGTGCCGCCGACATAGAAGGCGTGGTCGCAGCTCATCCGGCCCTTCGCCCGCGCCAGCTTGTCGGCGAGGGCGTCCGGGTCGGTGGTGGTCGGCTCGGTGTTGGGCATCTCGAACACGGCGGTGACGCCGCCGAGCACCGCGCCGTCGGCGCCGGTCTGCAGGTCTTCCTTCCATTCGAGACCCGGCTCGCGGAAGTGGACCTGGCTGTCGATGACGCCGGGCAGCACGGTCAGGCCGGAAGCGTCGAAGACCTCGCCCGCCGAGGCCTGGCCGAGGTCGCCGATGGCGACGGTCTTGCCGTTCCGCACGCCGATGTCGGCGATCCCCCGGCCGGCGTGGTTCACGACCTCGCCGCCGCGGATGATCAGGTCATAGGTGTTGGGCATGGCGCGCGCTCCGATCGGACGCAGGCGTTCTAGCGCCCGGCGCCGGCTCTTGCATCACCTAGTCATGGTGAGCAGGCCCGAAGGGCCGTGTCGAACCACGCACGGCCTCACTGCGTCCTTCGACATGCCGCTTCGCGGCTGCTCAGGATGACTGGATTTGACCCTCGCCCGACCCGGCGGCGGGTTCGTCTTCGGGGGCCGGGACGCGGATCTCGACGGCAGGGCCGTCCGTCTCGGCCAGCAGCACCTTCGCCGCGGCGACGACGGTGTCGACCGGCAGGTCCAGCATGTGGCCGATGGTCTGGTTCAGGCCGGGATCGACCGCCTTGAACTGGTCGAAGGTGCGCGGTCCCCGAACGGCCCTGCAGTGTTCGCCCCAGGGCGCGTAGAGCCTGTCGTCCGACGGACCGAACAGGCCGATCGTCGGCGCGCCGGCCGCGGCGGCGAGGTGCATCAGGCCCGAGTCGTTGCCGACGAACAGTCTCGCCCGCTTCAGGCAGGCGTAGGCGGTCAGCAGGTCGACCTGGCCGGTCAGGTCGATCACCCGGTCTCGGGGCAGCGATCGGGCGAGCGGCTCGACGTAGCGGACGTCGTCCGGCCCGCCGAGGATCAGCAACCGCCCGTCCGGCAGGGGCCCGTCCTCGGCCAGCAGCTCGTGCACGACGCGGGAGAAGCGCTCGATCGGCCAGGTCTTGCCGAACCAGTTGGCCGCCGGGCCCATGGCCAGGACGGGGCCGCCCTCGCCGAGCAGCTCGTCGGCGCGGGCCTCGGTCGCCTCGCTGGTGAACAGCCAGGGGGCGGGCGGATCGTCCTCCAGCGTCAGCAGGCGCGCGGCCTCGATCACCTTGTGCACCGGCTCGCCCGACGCCTTGCGGTGCACAGCGCGGCGGTCGCGGCGCAGGAAGCCGCTGATGCCCGAGCCGCGCATGTCGATGACCAGGCTCCATTTCCTGTGGCGAACCTTGCGCCACAGGGCGAACCAGTGGCCGGAGCCCTTCTGCTTCTCCATGACGATCAGGTCGTCGAGGTTCGGGACCTCGCGGAACAGCGGGGCGGCGGCGGGGCCGACGGCGATGGTGAACCGGGCGCCCGGCGCCTCGTCGGCCAGCTTCTTCACCAGGCCGGACGCCAGCACGGCGTCGCCGATGCGGGTCGGTCCGATGAAGAGAATCGGGAACGGTCGCGGCGTCATTCGCGGGACTATAGCCCCGGCGGACGATTTCGGCCCCTCCCGCGCGCAGGGGTCGCAGCCGGCCATGGTCGAGCCGCCGCGGCGCGCCTATATCCGGAGCGTGACCGACGCGCCCCGACACGCCCGACTCGACAGCCGCGCCCTGGTCCGCGTCGGCGGACCGGACTGGCGATCCTTCCTCCAGGGCCTGCTGACGCAGGACGTCGAGACGCTGGCCGACGGCGAGCTCCGCTTCGGCGCGCTGCTGACGCCCCAGGGCCGGCTGCTGTTCGACCTGTTCGTGCTCGGCGAGGGCGACGGCGCCCTGCTGGACGTCGCCGCCGACCGCCGCGAGGCGCTGATCCAGAGGCTGACGATGTATCGCCTGAGGGCGAAGGTGGACATCGCGGCGGACGGACGGGGCGTCAGCGCCCTGTTCCCCGGCCCGGTCGAGGCCGCCGGCTTCGCCGCCGACCCGCGCCTGCCGGCGCTGGGCCTGCGCGGCTACGGGGCGGACCGGCCCACGGACGCGAGCGAGGCCGACTACGACGCCTGCCGCCTGGCGCTCGGCGTGCCGGCGACGGCCGACTGGGGCGAGGAGAAGGCCTATCCCATCGACGCTGACTTCGACCTGCTCAATGGCATCGACTTCCGGAAGGGCTGTTTCGTCGGCCAGGAGACGACCAGCCGGATGAAGCGGCGCGGCCAGATCCGCAACCGGATGCTTCCGATCGCGTTCGATGGTCCGCCGCCCGCGGCGGGAGCCGAGGTCCTGGCCGGAACCCTGCGGGCCGGCGAGGTGCTGTCCGGACGGGACGGCCGGGCCATGGCGCTGCTGCGGCTCGACCGCATCGACGGCGCGGCGCTGACGGTCGAGGGGCGCCCCGTGCGCGTTGAGAAACCCGCCTGGATGCAGAATCCGGTGGCCTGACACCCCGGGGCGGCCTACGGTTCGTGCGGGGGTCGGTGAACGCCAGCGAGGTTTGCCATGTGGTTGCTTTTGCTCGCTCTTGCGGACAGCCCGCCGACCCAGGAGGGCCAGGCCGCCCTGCAGTCCTGCGAGATGACTCCGGGCGGCTGGGTGTGCACCTACAAGATGCCGCCCATCACCCTGGTCGGCACGGCCGAGGCGAAGCCGCCGCAGTCCGTGCCCGCGCCCTCCGTGACGCCCCGCCGGACCCTTCCCGAGGTTCCACCGAAGACCGAGGCGGAGATCGCCGAGGACGCGCGGCGGATGCGGCTGATCGCCAAATGCGCGGACGCCGGCTGGCTGTCGATCTGCCTGCCGGGCGAACGCAAGGAGGCCCGGCGGCTGAAGGCCGAGCACGAGACCTCGACCGCCCTGCGCGGCAAGGTGACCGGACTGCTCAGCGAGAACCGCTGCGACGAGGCGGTGAAGACCGCGCTGTCCGGCGGCGATCTGGCGCTGGCCCGCGAGGTGCGGTCCTTCTGCGGCCTGTGACGGCCTGATCCAGCGGCGGCGCGCCCCCGTGGCGGGCCAATGAAAAACGGCCGGGCGTGAACCCGGCCGCTTCCATGGTCTTTCGACGCCGCCCGTTACGGACGGACCGGCTCGCAGCGCTCGCCTTCGTCGCAGCCCGTGAAGTGGATCTCCGGCGGCTCGACCGTGACGGACGAGGGACGGACGTACACATCGGGGCGGTGCAGGTAGATCTGCGGCGCCTGGACGCGGATCGGCGGGGCGTCGACGTAGACCGGCGGGCCCTGGATGTCGATGCGGCCCGACGGCACCACGACCGGCGCGCCGTAGACGCGGACGCCCGGGGCGCGGACGGTGATGTTCCCGTAGGTCGACGGCGGGCCGTAGAAGGTCACCACGCGCGTGCAGACGCAGTCGGGACCACCCGGCCCGCCGGGGCCGCCGGGGCCGCCCGGACCACCGGGACCGTAGCCGCCACCGGGGCTGTAGCCGCCCCCGGGCGGCGGAGAAGGCGGACCGTACGGCCCGCCGGCGAAGGCCGTACCGGCGGCTCCGCTGGCGGCCGCCAGGGCGATCAGGCCGGCGACAATTTTCGTTTTCACAGCAGCTCCCCTCGATAGGGTCCGAAGACCCTGGTGTCTTCCACCGCCCGTCAGCGGGAAACGGTCTTCCCGTCGGAGCAGGCGTTAACCTTAATCAACCCGATACCCGAAGCAACTTCACTTTCACTCGTTCGGCGAATATCGTTCACTAAAATCGGGCCGCGGGGGGAAGATTTCTCCCGACACGCGAATACTGCCGATGAACGACGGTATCCGGGACGCCCGATCGGTTAACGACAGCCATGGCGAACGGTTCCAGCGGCCTTCGGGACGGGGGCGCGCAGGGGCGCATGCTGGGACTCGCCGCGCGTCACTCGGGGACGCCGAGCGCGCGCAGGGTCTGCGGGTTCCAGCCGCCCGCGAGGCCCCGGTCGGCCTGGAAGCGGGCCAGCGCGCGCTCCGCGCCGGCGTTGAACTCGCCATTGATCGGTCCCGCATAGTAGCCTTCGCCGGCCAGGGCCGCCTGCACCGCGCGAACCAGCTGGGGGGTGGGCGCCACGCGGGCCTGCGACACGCGACCACCGCCGCCGGGCCGGCAGGGGACCTCGCGCCATTCGAAGCTGGACTCCCGCGCCGCGCTGTAGCCGCCGCCGGTGTAGACCGAGTAGCCGGGCGTCAGCACCTTCTCGTAGCACTTGCCCGGCTCGGGGTTGGGCGGGCAGTCCTCGCCGGCGGCGAAGGCCGGCGCGCCGGTCGCCGCGAGCATCGCGGCCGCCGAGGCGACGCGAAGGATCGTCCCGAACCCTGCCATGTGCGCGCTCCTCCCGGCTCGAGGATTAACCATAGCCCAACCCACGCGGTTCTGAACCCCCTTCGCGCGGGCGGCGATCCCGTCCCGGCGTGGTAAGGACGGACCATGACCGACGCCCCGACTCGCTGCACCTGGCCCGGCGCCACAGACGCCCAGTACATCGCCTATCACGACGAGGAATGGGGCGTGCCCGAGTTCGACTCCCGCGCCCTCTGGGAGAAGCTGGTGCTCGACGGCTTCCAGGCCGGGCTGGCCTGGATCACCATCCTGCGCAAGCGCGACGCCTTCCGCGCCGCCTTCGACAACTTCGATCCCGAGAAGGTCGCCCGCTACGGGGCCGAGGACCGGGCCCGGCTGATGACCGACGCCGGGATCGTGCGGTCGAACGCCAAGATCGACGCCGCCATCGGCGGGGCCCGCATCTGGCTCGACATGCGCGACCGGGGCGAGGACTTCAGCGACTTCCTGTGGGCCTTCGTCGGGAACAGGCCGATCGTGAACCACTGGGAGCATACGTCGCAGGTGCCCGTGAAGACCCCCGAGGCCGAGGCGATGTCCAAGGCGCTGAAAGGGAAAGGCTTCAAGTTCGTGGGGCCGGTGATCGTCTACGCCTTTATGCAGGCGACCGGGATGGTCAACGACCACCTGACCGGCTGCTTCCGCCACGGACCGGTTCAGCGTATGGGGCGGTGATGCCCGACTTCCTGCTCGAGAAAGCCTGCCCGGGTCCCGTCTGCGGCGTGGACGAGGCCGGCCGCGGGCCGTGGGCGGGACCGGTCTATGCGGCGGCGGTGATCCTCGATCCCGACGCCGCGCCGGAGGGCCTCGACGACTCCAAGAAGCTGACGGCGCTGAGGCGCGAGGCGCTGGAGCTTGAAATCAAGTCTCGGGCGGTGGCCTGGAGCGTCGCCTTCGCGACGGTCGAGGAGATCGCCGAGTACAACATCCTGCAGGCCACGGGCCTGGCCATGCGCCGGGCGGTGGAGGGGCTGTCGACGAAGGCCGCGTTCGCGCTCGTCGACGGCAACTACCGCTTCCGCCTGCCGTGCGAGATCAAGACCGTGGTCAAGGGCGACAGCCTGTCGGCCTCGATCGCGGCGGCCTCCATCCTGGCCAAGACCGCACGGGACCGCGTGATGATCGAGATGGACGCCGTCTATCCCGGCTACGGCTTCGCCGATCACAAGGGCTATCACGCCCCGGTGCATGTCGAGGCGCTCAAGCGGCTGGGGCCGAGCCCGATCCACCGCCGGGGCTGGAGCCCGATCAGGGATCTGTTCTCTGGGGACTGACACCGGAGGTGTCTGTCCCTAATGACGCGGCCCCTTAGGGACAGACACCTCCGGTGTCAGTCCCTATCAAATCCCCATCTGCCGCGCGGCGAGGTCGCGCATGATCTCCTCGGAGCCGCCGCCGATCGCGTTGACGCGGACCTCGCGATAGATGCGCTCCACCCGGCTGCCGCGCATGTAGCCGTTGCCGCCCATCACCTGCATCGCCTCGCGCGCGCAGTACTCCATGGTCTCGGTGGCCTGGACCTTGAGCAGGGCGATCTCGGCGATGGGCGACTCGCCCTGCTCGATCCGCCAGGCGAGGGTCTCCAGCCAGGCCTGGGTGGCGCTGATGCGCTTGTACATGTCGGCCAGCTTGTGCCGGATGACCTGGTGGTCGGCGAGGCGCTTGCCGAAGGTCTTGCGCTCGCGGGCCCAGTTGATGGCGTCCTCCAGGCAGACCTTCGAGAAGCCGATGGCCCCGGCGCTCATGCCGATCCGCTCGCCGTTGAAGTTCTGCATGATGCCGGAGAAGCCCATGTTCTCCTGGCCGATCAGGTTCTCGACCGGAACGCGCACGTCGTCGAAATAGAGGGCGGCGGTGTCGGACGCCCACCACCCCTGCTTCTTCAGCTCGGTGCGGGTGAAGCCCTCCCGGTCGCGCTCGATCAGCAGCAGCGAGACGCCGCCGGCCCCCTCCCCGCCCGTGCGGACGGCGACCGTGTAGTAGTCGGCCCGCATGCCGCTGGTGATGAACATCTTGCTGCCGTTGACGACGTAGTGGTCGCCGTCGCGGCGGGCGGTGGTCTTCAGGTTGGCGACGTCGCTGCCGCCCGATGGCTCGGTGATGGCCAGGGCGGAGATCTTCTCGCCGGACAGCACTTCCGGGATGATGCGGTCCTTCATCTCCTGGCTGCCCATGCGGCGGATCGGCGGCAGGCCGATGCCGTGGCTCATCAGGCTGGCGTTGACCCCGCCGGCGCCGTGGCGGGCCATCTCCTGGCTGGTGATGATCGACATGAAGGGGTCGGACGGCACGCCGCCGTACTCCTCCGGCCAGCCGAGCCGCAGCAGCCCGACCTCCGACGCCTTCCTGTACAGCTCGCGCGGGAAGGTCCCGGCCTCGTCCCACGCATCGACGAAGGGCATGATCTCCGCCTCGACGAACCGGCGCAGGGTGTCGCGCCAGGCGCGGTGATGCTCCTGGTAGAAGGGGCTGAGGCGGCTCTCGGTCAGCGGCGCGAGCGGATCGGGCATGGACGTCTCCTGCGGCGTCTCTGGGCGGACGCTTCGCCGGATATCTGTCAGCCGTTCCGTTGCGGCAGTCGAGGGGTCAGGCCGCCGGAACGCCCGTGCGCTCGAGGGCCTTGGCGGTGGCGATCTCGATCAGCGCGTCGAGGTCCTCGCGGGAAATGTCGAGCGGCTCGCCGACCTCGGCGAGGGCGGCGTCGATGTCGGCGGCTGTCAGGGCGAGCGGCGCGGGCGGGTGCGCCGGCGCGGGAGCCGGCCGGTGCGGGTAGCTGTGGCCGGACAGGCGATGGAACAGCCAGCCGACCCCGACGAGGATCACGGCGTCGACGGCCACCGGCGCCAGGGCGTAGAAGAAACCCAGGTCCCGCACCGCGGTCCCGCCGATCACCGCGGTCAGGGCGATGGCGCCGCCCGGCGGGTGCAGGCAGCGGGCCAGGCTCATCACCGCGATCGCCAGCGCCACCGCGACCGCCCCGGCGAGCATCGGGTCCGGAACCAGCCCGGCGACCGCGACCCCGACCAGGGCTGACAGCGTGTTGCCGCCGACGATCGACCAGGGCTGGGCCAGCGGACTGGCCGGCACCGCGAACAGCAGCACCGCCGAGGCCCCGATCGGGGCCGCCAGCATCAGCGAGGTCAGGGTGTCGCCGCCGCCGAGCATCTGGCGCGCGACCAGGCCGGTCAGCGCCAGCCCGGCCATGGCGCCGAGACAGGCGACCATCCGGTCCCTAAGCGTCGCTCCGGCCAGCAGCGGGTAGAAGATGCGGAAACGCTTCACCATCGCCCGCGGCGATAGCAGAGCCGGCGGCGTGTCCGGCGCCAGCTTATCTTGAAGGCGCATCGCGAAAGGTGCGGCCGGCGGCGCCGTTAACCATGTCCGTGAATCCGCTGTTAAGCGTGAATCCCCGAGATTCCTTGGACTCTCTCGTGTTCAGGGGCTGCACATGGCGTTCGGGTCGGAAACCATCATTCTCGGCGACTGCATCGAGGAGCTGAAGAAGCTGCCGTCGGGCAGCGTCGACCTCGTGTTCGCCGATCCGCCCTACAACCTGCAGCTCGGCGGCGACCTGCTGCGGCCGGACAATTCCAGGGTCGACGCGGTCGACGACCACTGGGACCAGTTCGAGAGCTTCAAGGCCTATGACGAGTTCACCCGCGCCTGGATGAGCGAGTGCCGGCGCGTCCTGAAGGACGACGGCGCGCTGTGGGTGATCGGCAGCTACCACAACATCTTCCGTGTCGGCACGGTGCTGCAGGACCTCGGCTTCTGGGTGCTGAACGACGTCATCTGGCGCAAGTCGAACCCGATGCCGAACTTCAAGGGCACGCGCTTCGCCAACGCCCACGAGACCCTGATCTGGGCCGCCAAGAGCCGGGGCGCGCGGCGCTACACCTTCAACTACGACGCCATGAAGACGGCCAACGACGATGTGCAGATGCGCTCGGACTGGACGCTGCCGCTGTGCACGGGCGAGGAGCGCATCAAGGGCGCCGACGGCGCCAAGGCGCATCCGACCCAGAAGCCCGAGGCGCTGCTGCACCGGGTGATCCTGAGCTCGACCCGGCCGGGCGACGTGATCCTCGACCCGTTCTTCGGCGTCGGCACCACCGGCGCGGCGGCCAAGCGGCTGGGCCGCCGGTTCATCGGCATCGAGCGCGAGAGCGAGTACGTCGCCCACGCCAGGGAGCGTATCCGCAAGGTCATCCCGGTGGCGCCGGCGGACCTGGAGGTCATGGGCAGCAAGAAGGCCGAGCCGCGCGTGCCGTTCGGCGCCCTGGTCGAGGCCGGCCTGCTGCAGCCCGGCGACACCGTCTGGTGCCCCAAGGGCCAGCGCGCGGCCAAGGTTCGGGCGGACGGAAGCCTGGCGGTCGGCGACCTGACCGGCTCGATCCACAAGGTCGGGGCGATGGTGCAGAGCCAGCCCGCCTGCAACGGCTGGACCTACTGGCATTTCAAGACCGACAAGGGCCTGGCGCCGATCGACGTGCTGCGGTCGAAGGTCCGGGCGGAGATGGCGGCTTAGCCCAAGCCCTTCCTCTCCCATTTGGGAGAGGGGGACCATGCGGAGCATGGTGGAGCGGGAAGCGCTCGGGCTGGCGGCCATCCGGGAAGAGATTGAAGCCGAACACCCGCGCCTTGACGGCTGACGGCGGTGCATCCCTCTCCACCGCCCTCCGGGCGGTCCCCCTCTCCCAAGAGGGAGAGGACCGTTATCCCAGCCCCGCCTTCGCCGCCTTCAGGAACACGCTGGGCATTGCGTCCAGGCCAGCGCGCTCGACCCATTCCGCGTCCATCGTTCCCTCCGCCCGGAAGACGCGCAGGGTCAGGGCGAAGTGGGTGAAGACGTGGTCGATTTCGCCGGCGTCGCGCCAGTCGGCGGCGACGGGCGCGGCGGCGACAGCTTCTTCGTCCGCATACGGATGAGAACGCCAGTCGCTGGTCGGCAGGGCCAGCATGCCGCCGAGCAGGCCATTGGGCGGACGGCGGACAAGCGCCACCTCCGCGCCCCGCGTCAGCAGGTACGCCACGCCATACCGCCGGGGCCGGTCGGCCTTCTTCGTCTTGCGCGGGAAGGTTTCCTGATCGCCGCGCGCGAAGGCGGCGCAGAATGCGGAGACCGGACAGCGGTCGCAGAACGGCGCCTTTGGACGGCAGATCGTGGCGCCCAGGTCCATCAGCGCCTGGGCCCAGTCGCCGGGGCGGTCGTCGGTGACCAGCGAGCCGGCCAGCGCCTTCAGCTCCGGCTTGCTGTCCGGCAGCGGCGTATCGACGGCGAACAGCCGCGACATCACCCGCTCGACGTTGCCGTCGACGACGTTGGCCTCGCGGTCGAAGGCGATGGCGGCCACGGCGGCGGCGGTGTAGGCGCCGACGCCCGGCAGCGCGCGCAGCCCCTCCTCCGTGTCCGGAAACGCGCCGCCGTGGTCGTTCGCCACGGCCCGTGCGCAGGCCAGCAGGTTGCGGGCGCGGGCGTAGTAACCCAGCCCCGCCCAGGCGGCCATGACCTCGGCGTCCGGCGCGGCGGCGAGATCGGAGACGGTCGGCCAGCGCCGGGTGAAGGCGAGGAAGTAGGGCGTCGCGTGCGGCACCGTCGTCTGCTGCAGCATCACCTCCGACAGCCAGACGAAATAGGGGTCGGTCCGGGCGCCCGAGCCCGGCGGCGCGCGCCACGGCAGCGTCCGCGCGGCGGCGTCGTACCAGGCGAGCAGCGCGGACCGGATGGCGGGGGTGGTCATCCCCCTTCGGCTACCACTTCCCGTCTTCCCGGCGAAGGCGCCTCTTCTCCCTTCCTCCTCGATGGAGGAAGGGTCGGGGATGGTGGTGCGCGCACGACCATTCAGGAAGGGCGCGACAGGCTCTGAGCCCTCTGAGCCCGCGCCTTCAGATCAGTAGCCACACCACCACCCCTGCCCCTCCTCCATCGAGGAGGAGGGGTTCGCCCGCCCTTCGATGACCGCTAAAGTGCTTCCATGCGCCGCCGCCTGCCCACCCTTGAGGAGACGATCCAGATCCTCGCCCGTCGCCGCACGCGGCCGGCGCCGCGGCCGGCGCCGCCGGCGGGGCGGGCGCTGGCACCGGTGCTGAAGGCGCTGGAGGCGCGGTTCGGCCAGGGCCCCGGCCAGTTGCAGGCCCGGTGGAAGGAG
>CALKHU010000052.1 GCA_937991555.1 uncultured Caulobacter sp. | reverse complement strand
GCTGGGCAGGGGGCCCCCGTAGGACCCCGGACCGGCGGGCGATGCGCCCGGCGCGCCCTGCGCCGAGGGCGTGCGCGGCGGCCCATAGCGGTCCTCGGCGGCCTGCGCGCCGACGGCGCCGGCCGCTAGGATCGAAAGGGCGAGGACGAGACGCATGCGGGATCCAGCTGGGACTGCCCGCGATGCTTAACGCCCACCGCTTAATCGCCGCCTAACGGCCGCGCCACCAGACCAGCGCCCGGCGCTCGGCGAGCTGCAGCAGGCCGTAGAGCGCCGCCCCCATGACCGCGAGCACGAACAGCGCCGCGAAGGCCTTGGCCGTCTGGAGCCGGTTGCTGGCCTCGATGATCCGCCAGGCCAGGCCCTGGGAGCCGCCGGAGCCCGCGGCGAACTCCCCGACCACCGCCCCGATCAGCGCCAGGCCGGCCGCCACCTTGTGACCTGCCAGCAGGAACGGCGTGGCCGTCGGCAGGCGCAGGCGCAGCAGCTTCTGCCGACGCGTCGCGCCATACAGGTCGAACAGGCGCTCCAGGTCCGGGTCGGCGGACTTCAGTCCGGTCAGGGCGCCCGAGAAGATCGGGAAGAAGGCGACCACCACGGCCAGTCCGATCACCGCCCGCTCCGGATGGGCGAGGCCGGCCCAGATCTGCACGATCGGGGCGATGGCGATGACCGGCGTCACCTGCAGCGTGACCATGACCGGCTGGATGGCACGCTCGATCAGGCCGCTCAGCGCCGCCAGCAGCGCCAGCGCGCTGGCCAGCACGCTGGCCACGGCGAGGGCGATGAGGGCCGTCGACAGCGTGTTCCAGCCGGACGACAGCAGCAGCAATCCGGATTCGCGCAGGGCTTCGCCGATCGCCGACGGCGGCGGCAGGCGGTAGCTGGGCACCTCGAAGGCCCGACACGCCAGCTCCCATCCCGCCAGCAGTAGGCTGACGAAGACCACCGGCGCCAGCAGGTCGGCCAGCCGCTTCACGCCGCCGCCTCCATGCCGCGCGCCAGCAGCGTCGAGACCGTCTCGGCGGCGCGGCGGAAGCCCTCGGTCACCCGGAAGCCGGCGGGCCGGGGCAGGGCGCCCTCGACCGCGACCTCGCCCGCCAGCCGCCCCGGTCCCCGCGTCATCACGACCACCCGCGAGGCCATGTAGACGGCCTCCTCGACATTGTGGGTCACGAACAGGATGGCCGGCTTCAGCTCGGCCCACAGCGCCAGAACGTCGTCGGCCAGGGTGCGGCGCGTGATCTCGTCCAGCGCCGCGAACGGTTCATCGAGCAGCAGCAGCTTCGGCCGCGTCACCAGCGCCCGCGCGAGCGAGACCCGCATCGCCATGCCGCCTGACAGCTGCGCCGGCCGCGCCGCCTCGACGCCGGAAAGGCCGACCCGCGCCAGGGCTTCGGAGGCCTGGGCCCGCGCGGTGCGGCGGTCGGCGCCGGCCAGTTCCAGCGGCAGGGCCACATTGGCCGTCGCGCTCATCCACGGGGCCAGGGTAGGGGCCTGGAACACCAGCGAAGTCTCGCCCCGACCCGGAGCCCGCGTGACGGTCCCCCGCGACGGCTGCTCCAGCCCCGCCAGCAGCCGCATGGCCGTCGACTTCCCGCAGCCGGACGGCCCGACCAGGGCGATGATCTCGCCCTCGCCGACCTGCAGGTCGAACGGGCCGAGCGCCCGTCCCCGGCCGCGGTAGTCGACCTCGACGCCGGAGAGGGACGCGATCATGGGCGCGTCAGGCCTTCGGGGTCACGAACTCGAGCGTGTAGGCGCTGCGGTAGTCCATGTCCTTCGGGTAGACGCCCTGCTCGGAAGCGACGCGGAAGAACTCGGCCCAGCGGGCGTCGCTCATCGCGCCGAGGCCGCCGGTCAGGGCGTCGCCGGATTCGACGATGCCGTGGCTGCGCATCTGCTCGCGGGCGTTGGCCAGCAGCTCGGCGGTCATCTCCGGATTGTCCTTCAGGATCAGCGCGTCGGCCTTCGACGGGTCGCCGTGCAGGTAGGACTTCCATCCCGCCGCGCTGGCCTCGACGAAGGCGCGCACGGCGTCCGGCTTGCCGTCGATCAGCGAGGTCGGCGCGAACACCATGGTCGCGTAGCCGGGGTATCCCTCGTCCGCCAGCAGGAAAGTCGCGGGCTTGAAGCCCGCTTCCTTCTCGATCGTGAACGGCTCGCTCGACAGATAGCCCTGCACGATCGCCTGCCGGTCCTGCAGGAACGGCGCGAGGCTGTAGTTGTACTTGCGCACCTGGCTGTCGGTGAATCCGTACTTGCTCTTCAGCCAGACCCAGAAGGCGGTGACCGAGGCGTCGGCCAGCAGGATCGGCCGGCCCTTCATGTCGGCGAGGCTGTTCACGCCGGTGTCCGGGTGGGCGATCAGGACCTGCGGGTCCTTCTGGAAGAAGGCGGCCACCGCCTTCACCGGGGCCTTCTCCTTGGCCAGGTTCAGGGCGATGAAGCTGTTGGAGCCCATGCCCAGCTCGATGGCGCCGGCGGCCAGAAGCTGGGGCACGTTCACGCTCGGCCCGCCCTGGATGATGGTCACCTTCAGGCCGCGCTTCTCGTACTCGCCGTCGGCCAGCGCCTGGTAGAAGCCGCCGTGCTCGCCTTGGGCGCGCCAGTCGGTGGCGAAGCGGATCTCGGTCGGGCCGCCGTCGGCCGCCTTCTCGGGCTTGGGCGCGCAGGCCGCGGCGAAGGCCGCGAGGGCCGAAGACAGCATAAGGCGACGTGACAGCATGGAGACCTCCCGCGAGCGGAGGGGAAGGTAGGGGCGATAGCGGTGTTCGTCGAGGCGTCTCGAGCCTCCCCGGAGCGCAGCGCGGGGGAGGTGGCCTGGCAGCGCCAGGCCGGAGGGGGCGGCGCTGGGGTGACAGGATTGGGCGCAGTGCACGGCGGCTGATCGTGCAATGCCGGCGCCGCCCCTCCGCCGAGCGGTCCCCCTCCCCGGCAAGCGGGGAGGAACGAGGAGACAGCGCCCCAAATGAGCAAGAGGACGATACTTCCGGTCGCCCGGCCGCATCGCCCTCTCACCCAGAACCCTTGCGGGTCCTGCGGTCTGGAGGTCATGGATCCGCGGGTGTCCGGGATTGCGCCCGGTCTTCGCTGATCCGCTCCTGGTCCGGTCTCCCCGGGTCTCCCCGCGGTCCTGGGTTCCTGGAGCGTCCCGCCCGCCTGGCCTTCCGGTTTCCCGTCTCGCCCGCGCTGCGTTTCCTCTCGACGGGTTGACTGTGCGACCGAGCCCGCTATGAAGCAACCGCCCAGAATTCCCGCCATGTGAATCCTTGCCCCGCCTTCGGTTGAAGGCCTGTGGACAAGTTGTGGGCAAATGCGAAATCTTTCCGTCTAAGCAGAGGCTTGCGCTTATCCACAGCAAAGTCGGAGCCTCGCGTTTCCTCCCCGTTCACGGGGAGGACAGCGCCACTGCTCGCCGCTAAGAGGGCTCTGAACCCACACCAAGACGCGCAGGAAACCGCCCATGTCCCTGATCCTCACCGAGAAGCGCGGCCACGTCGCGATCCTGACCCTGAACCGGCCGGACGCGATGAACGCCTTGGGCGCCCCCGGCGACGGCGACCAGGTGGCCGAGGCCTGCGCGGCGATCAACGCCGACCGGGACATCCGCGCCGTGGTGCTGACCGGCGCCGGCCGCGCCTTCTCCGCCGGCGGCGACGTCAAGGCGATGAAGGCCCGCGAGGGCGCCTTCGCCGGCAACGGCGTCGAGCTCCGCGACGGCTACCGCAACAACATCCACCGTGTGGTCCGCTCGATCTACGGCCTGGAGGTCCCCTCGATCGCCGCCGTCAACGGCCCGGCCATCGGCCTGGGCTGCGACGTCGCCTGCATGACCGATATCCGGATCGCCGCCGAGGGCGCGAAGTTCGGCGTCACCTTCCTCAAGCTCGGCCTGATCCCCGGCGACGGCGGCGCCTGGCTGCTTCCGCGCACGATCGGGATGAGCCGCGCGGCCGAACTGCTGTTCACCGGCGACGTGGTCGACGCCGCCACCGCCGAGACGTGGGGCCTGGTTTCGAAGGTCGTGCCGGCCGAGAGCCTGCTCGACGAGGCCGTCGCCCTGGCCGAGCGCATCGCCCAGCAGCCGCCGCACGCCCTGCGCCTGGCCAAGAGCCTGCTCAAGCACGGCCAGACCACCAGCTACGACACGCTGATGGAGATGAGCGCGGCCGCCCAGGCGATCAGCCACCTGACCGAGGACCACATGGAAGGCGTCACCGCCCTGCTCGAGAAGCGGCCCGCGACCTTCAAGGGCGCCTGATCGTGCGGATCGCCCTGGCCGTCACGCTGGCCCTCGGCCTGGCGGGATGCGATCGGGGGGGCGCCCCCGTCCCGCCGCCCGCGCCGAAGCCGGCCGCCGAGCCCGCCAGCGAGTGGGCTTTCGGCATGGGGAAGAACAGCGTCGAGATGGTCCATCTCGTCGGCGGCGACGCCCGCAATCCCGACCTGCGGCTGGTCTGCGCCGTCGGCCAGGGTTTCCTGGTCCTGCTTCCCGGGCTGCAGCCGGTCGGCAGCGAGGAGCGGCTGACCCTCGGCGCCGGCGCGGTGGCCCACGGCCTGGTCGCCACGGCGGCCGAGACCGGCGTCCAGGCGACCGGTCCGATCGACGACGAACTGCTGGCGGTGTTCGAGAGCGCCGAGCCGATCGGCGTCAACCACGGCTACCAGAACGCCGGACCGTTCGAACCGCCCGCCGCCCTGCGTCGCGCCTTCGCTGACAGCTGCCGAAAGCTGCGGGCCCGCGGAGAGGTCTGATGGGCAAGGAAGCGTTCGACGTGCGCGCGACGCTTCCCGACGGCGAGGACGTCGGCCGCCTGCAGTGGGAGGCGCCGAAGCTGGTCTTCCGCGGCGCCGTCCGGCGCGTGTTCGAAGGCGAGGCGCTGAAGGGCGTCCGGGCCGAGGCCGGCGCGCTGGTGCTGGCCGGCGGCGAACGCTTCGCGCTCGGCGAGACCCAGGCGGCCAGATGGGCCGACGCCATCGCCAACCCGCCGGGCCGGCTCGACAAGCTGGGGGTGAAGGCCGGGATGCGGGCGGCCATCCTGAACCTCGAGGATCCCGAATTCGCGGCGGAGCTGGCCCTTCGGGCGAGCGTCGTGAACGACCTCTCGGGCCTCGACATCCTGGTCTACGGCGCCGACAGCGCCCAGGCCCTCGCCCGGATCGGCGATCTCGTCCCGGCGCTGGCCGCCCGCGGCGCGCTCTGGATCGTCTCGCTGAAGGGCAAGCTGCTGAAGGTGAAGGACGTCGAGGTCATGGCGGCCGCCAGAGCCGCCGGCCTGGTCGACAGCAAGGTGTGTTCGTTCTCGGACACGCGGACGGCCCTGCGCTTCACGCGACGACGGGGATGAGTTGGCCTCTCCCTTCCTCCTCGATGGAGGAAGGGCCGGGGATGGTGGTGCGAGTGCTGAGGCTACGGATTGGCGCTATGGGGCTCCGACCCCCGCGGCACACTCCGCCTAACGCAGCGGCCACACCACCACCCAACCCTCCTCCATCGAGGAGGAGGGCTTCGGAGGCGCCATCTTCTGCGACAAACGCGCGAGGAATTCTCGGTCGCCTTCCGTCACGAAACGCGGCTAGAGCAGGCGCATGTCCCTGCGCGACTTCGGCATCCTCCTGTTCGTCTGCGTCGTCTGGGCGTCCAACAACATCGTCAGCAAGATCGTGGTCGCCGAGTGGGGCGTGCCGCCGCTGTTCTACGCCACGGTTCGCTTCGCGCTGGTGGCGCTCGTCACCCTGCCCTGGCTGTGGCCCCGGCCGCGGCCGACCTGGCGGATCGTCACGGTCGCCATGCTGATGGGGGCCGGAAACTTCGCCCTGCTGTTCATCGGATTCAAGACCGCCAGCCCGTCGGCGGCCTCGATCGTGGTCCAGCTCGGGGTGCCGATCACCACGGTGCTGTCGATGCTGATGCTGGGCGAGCGGGTGCGCTGGCGGCGGGGCATCGGCATCGCCCTGACCCTCGCCGGCGCGGTGGTGGTGATGTGGCATCCGACCGGAATGAGCATGTCGCTGGGCCTGTGGCTGGTCGCCGCCGCCGCCTTCGCGGGCTCGCTGGGCGCGGTGATGATGAAGCAGATGGAGGGCATCAAGCCGCTCCAGTTCCAGGCCTGGGTCGGGTTCTCGTCCTTCTGGCCGCTGGCCGTGCTGAGCGCGTTCACCGAACAGGACCAGTGGAGCCTTGCGACCGGCGCCGGCTGGCCGTTCCTCGGCGCGGTGGTCTTCTCCGCCATCGTCGTGTCGGTGCTCGGCCACACCTTCTATTATGGCCTGATCCAGAAGTACGAGGCGACGCTGATCTCGCCGCTGACCCTGATGACGCCGCTGTTCACCATCATCATGGGCGTGCTGATCACCAACGACCATTTCGACGGGCGCATGGCTGTCGGTGCCGCGCTGGCGCTGCTAGGGGTGCTGATCATCGCGCTGCGACCCAACCGCGTGATGCCGCTGCTGATGTCGATCCGGAACCGCTCGCAATGACGCTGGAGTTCATCGAGGCGCCGTCGCCCAACTTCGACGCCCGCAACAAGGTCCCGGACATGCTGGTGCTGCACTACACCGGCATGCAGACCGGCGAGGCGGCTCTGGAGCAGCTGCGCAACGGCGAGCGCGAGGGGCGCGTGTCGTCCCACTACATGGTCGACGAAGACGGCCGCATCTTCCGCCTCGTGCCCGAGGAACGCCGCGCCTGGCACGCCGGCGTCTCGTTCTGGAAGGGCGAGGAGGGGGTCAACCACGCCTCGATCGGCGTCGAGATCGTCAATCCCGGCCACGAGTTCGGCTACCGTCCGTTCCCGGACGTCCAGATCGCGGCGGTGATCGCGCTGATCGCCGATATCCGCACCCGCTGGAGCATCGACGACAACCGCATCCTCGGTCACTCGGACGTCGCGCCGGGCCGCAAGCAGGATCCCGGCGAGCTGTTCCCCTGGAAAACGCTGGCCGAGGCCGGTCACGGCGTCTGGGCCGAGGCCGATCCCGCGCCGGGCGAGCCGCTGTCGGAAGGGGCGGAGGGCGTCGGGGTGTTCGCGCTGCAGGCCGGGCTGACGCGGCTGGGCTACGACTGCGCGCCGTCCGGCCAGTTCGACGCGAAGACGAAGGACATCGTCCAGGCCTTCCAGCGCCACTGGGTGCAGAGCCGGTGGGACGGCGTCGCCGACGGCCGGACGCGAGCCACGCTGATGGCGGTGCTGCGGGCGGCCGCGTAGGCGTTGCGTGGTTCGACACGCGCCTTTGGCGCTGCTCACCATGACGTTGGTGGGTAGCCTGCTGAGCACGTCATCCTGAGCAGCCGCGGAGCGGCGTGTCGAAGGACGCATTGACCTTCGGCCTCCCAGCGATCATGTCTGCCCCCGGATCAGACGGCCGGGCGGTCGCGGCGTTTCGGCGTCGAGGAAAGTCCGGGCTCCACGGCGAAAAGGCGGCGGGTAACGCCCGCCCGGGGTGACCCGAGGGATAGCGCCACAGAAAGCAAACCGCCCTGCTCCGCATAAAGCTACGCAGGGCTCGCCCTTCGAAGCCGAAGGCGAAGCAGGGTAAGGGTGAAAGGGTGGGGTAAGAGCCCACCGCGGACCTGGTGACAGGGACGGCATGGCAAGCCCCGCCTGGAGCAAGACCGAATAGGGATCCCGCGCCCCGAAAGGGGCAGGGCCGTCGCCGGCCCGAGGGATCCGGGTTGGTCGCGAGAACCGGTCAGCAATGGCCGGTCCAGAGGAATGACCGTCACGCGCTCGCGCGGACAGAACCCGGCTTACAGGCCGTCTGATCTCTTCTCCATCGATCCTCCCCGGCTGCGCCGGGACCATTTACGCGGTTATCCCCACTATACTTAACGCGTTCCATGTATGTTCTGTGGAGTGTTTACGCACGTTAACCCCTTCGGCCTGCGACATTATTGTTTTCATGTAGAAACGGCCGGTAGTGTCGTTGCGTCCCATTTCATCCCATGTTAACCCAGATCATGTCGTCGAAGGGGTCGGCGGCAACGGGCAGGGGACGGGGCTTCAGGTGTTCCTCTCGACCTTCGAGAAGCAGCTGGACAGCAAGCGGCGCATCGTTGTGCCGCATGAATTCCGCGCCGCCGTCGGTCAGCCCTTCGAGCGCGTCTTCTGCTTCCCGTCGATCGAGGCCGACTGCCTGGAAGGTGGCGGCAAAGCCTTGTTCGATCGTTACGCCGGCCTGATCGAGGAGCTGCCGTTCGGCGATCCGCTCCGCTCGGCGCTGGAAACCACCGTCTACGGCGGCATGGCCCGCCTGTCGTTCGACGAGGCCGGCCGCATCACCCTGCCGCCCGCGCTGTGCGACATGTTCGGCCTCGGCGCCGGCGACTGGATCGCCGTGGTCGGCCTGCGCGACCGTTTCCAGATCTGGGGCCGCGAGGCGTTCCAGGCCCATCGCGCCGCCGCTCGCGAGGCCGCCCGCGCCGGCCTCGCCGAGCTGCGCCTCGCCCAGCGCGGCCGCCTGACCGGGGCCGCGGAATGAGCGCCGCGCCGCATCTTTCCGTCCTTCTCGACGAGGTCGTCGAAGCGCTGGCCATCCGGCCTGGCCAGACCATCGTCGACGGCACGTTCGGGGCCGGCGGCTACAGCCGCGCCTTCCTCGACCGGGGCGCCACCGTCATCGCCTTCGACCGCGACCCCTCGGCCCGCCGCTTCGCCGCGCCGCTGGAGGCGACCGGCCGCTTTCGCCTGATCGAGGCGCGCTTCTCGGAGATGGCCGATCACATCGATGCGGGCGGCGTCGACGGCGTCGCCCTCGACATCGGCGTGTCCTCGATGCAGCTCGACGAAGCCGAGCGCGGCTTCTCCTTCATGCGCGACGGGCCGCTGGACATGCGCATGGGCGGCGACGTTCCCAGCGCCGCCGACATCGTCAACACCGCCGAGCAGGCCGAGCTGGCGCGCATCTTCTGGGTCTACGGCGAGGAGCGCGAGAGCCGCCGCATCGCCTCCTTTCTGGTCCGTCGCCGCGCCGAGCGTCCGTTCGAGCGTACGCTGGACCTGGCCGAAGTGGTCGAGAGGGCGCTCGGCGGTCGCCGCGGGGCCAAGGTGCATCCGGCCACCCGCGTGTTCCAGGCGCTGCGGATCGCCGTCAACGAGGAGCTCACCGAGCTCGAGCAGGGCCTCGCCGCCGCCGAGCGCATCCTGAAGACGGGCGGTCGTCTGGCCGTTGTCACCTTCCACTCCCTCGAGGACCGGATCGTGAAGGCGTTCTTCGCCGAGCGGGCCGGCCGCCTCCCCGCCGGATCCCGCCACGCGCCGCCGGTGGCGCACGGGCCGGCGCCGACCTTCGACCTGGTGTTCAAGGGGGCGAAGGATCCGTCCGACGCCGAGATCGCCGCCAATCCGCGCGCGCGCTCGGCCCGCCTGCGGGCCGGCGTCCGCACCGACGCGCCCGCCTGGAGGGCCGCGGCATGATCTCCCGGCTGTTCACCCATCGCACGCGGGGCTTCCGGACCCTCAACGTCGTGCTGGCCTCGGTGCTGCTGGTCACCGCCGTCGGCGTCAACCTGGCCAAGACCGTCGCCGGCAAGGAGCGCACCGAGATCGGCCGCGCCGAGCGCGACATCGCCCGGGAAAGGGACCGCATCCGCGTCCTCGAGGCCGAGGTCGCCCATCTGGAACAGCCCGAGCGGCTGGAGCGCCTGTCGCGCGCCTTCCTGGCGATGGCGCCGGTGACGGCGAAGCAGGAGACGACGGCCGACGATCTGATCGCCGTCGCCAGCCGCCGGCCGGGGGCTGCGCCCCAGCCGGTCGCCATCCCGGCCAGCGCGCCGGTTGTCGCGACCGCGCCGGGCGACAGCCACGCCCCGGGCGAGGAGGGCCAATGAGCCTCTCCGACCTCACGCCGCAACGCTATCCCTTCCTCTGGCGCTGGGTGATCGAGCACGTCTGGCGCATCGAGCACGCGTTCGAGCGCGCCCAGGCCGACGGCCGGGCGGAGAACGACACCCGCATCCGCATCCTGGTGGTCGCCGCTGTGTTCTCGCTGGGCTTCGTCGTCATGGCCGCCGGCGCGGTCTGGTCCGCGACCCTGTCGGACGCCGGCAAGGGCGGGCGGGCCTACGCCGGGGCGCCCAAGCGGGCCGACCTGGTCGATCGCGAGGGGCGTCTGCTCGCCGCCAACCTCACCCACTACACGCTGTCGATCGACACCCGCGAGGTGTGGAGCCGTCGCGAAACCCGCGCGGCCCTCCTGAAGGCGCTGCCGCGGCTGAAACCCTCGCAACTCGACCGCGCCCTCAAGGCCGAGAAACGCGGTCTGGTCATGCGCGGCCTGACGCCGGCCGAGAAGGAGCGCATCCACGCGCTCGGCCTGCCCGGGGTGGTGTTCGATCCCGAGCAGCGCCGCGTCTATCCGCTCGGCGCGCTGGCGGCGCACCTGCTCGGCTACGACGAGAAGGGCGGCGCGCCCGTCGCCGGGGCCGAAAAGGCGCTGGAGGCCGAGATCCTGAAGGCCGGCGACGAGGGCAGGCCGGTCGCCCTGTCGATCGACGTCCGCGTCCAGGCGGCGCTGGAAGAGGAGCTGGCGCTGGCCGCCGCCGAGTTCCAGCCCAAGGGCGCGGTCGGCGTCATCACCAACGTGCACACCGGCGAGATTCTCGGCGTCGCCAGCTGGCCGGACTTCGATCCGAACCATCCCGGCCGGGCCACGCCCGAGCAGCTGCGCAACCGCGCCGCCGCCTCGGTGTTCGAGATGGGCTCGACGTTCAAGGCCTTCACGGTCGCCATCGGCCTCGACACCCACGTCGCCACGCCGGACTCGACGTTCGACGCGACGCAGCCGCTCAAGATGGGCTACCGCACCATCCACGATTTCCACGGCACCAACCGCATCCTGACCCTGCGCGAGGTGTTCAACCATTCGTCCAACATCGGCACGGCCAAGCTGGCGCTGGCGGTCGGCGCCGACCGCATGGCCCGCTACTTCCACGCCCTGGGGCTGACGAAGCGGGCGCAGGTGGAGCTGCTGGAGTCGACCCGCCCGCTGACGCCGAAGAAGTGGGACGAGGACGACATGGCCAGCGTGTCCTTCGGCCACGGCATCAACGTCTCGCCGCTGGCCCTGGCCCAGGCGATGGGCGCCATCCTCAACGGCGGCGAGCTCGTCCCGCTGACCATCCGCAAGCAGGTCCCCGGCTACAGGCCGAAGGGCGAGCGGGTGATGTCGGAGCAGACGACCATGTCGATGCTGCAGATCATGCGCGACAACGTCGTCAACGGCACGGGGCGCAAGGCCGACGCGCCGGGGCTGATGGTCGGCGGCAAGACCGGCACGGGCGAGAAGTACGACCCCGAGATCCGCGGCTATTCCAACTACAAGCAGGTCGGTTCGTTCGCGGCGGTGTTTCCGACCGACGGGCCGGTCGACGCCGAGCGCTACTTCGTGCTGATCCTGATGGACGAGCCGCAGGGCGGCGTCCGCACCGGCGGCTGGGTCGCCGCCCCGGCGGTCGGCCGCATCGTCGACCGCATCGCGCCGTTCCTCGGGGTCAAGCGTCGCCAGCCCGACCCGGCCCTGATGCAGACGCCGACCTACGTCGCCACCGCGCGCCTCGCCACGCCGGGAGGGGCCCGCTGATGCGCCTGTCCCAGCTCGTCGACGCCGGGGCGCCGGCCGATCCGGACATCGCCGGCGTCACCGCCGACAGCCGCAGGGTGAAGCCGGGCTTCCTGTTCGCGGCCCTGCCGGGGTCGAAGGTGGATGGCCGCGGCTTCATCCCGGGCGCCATCGCGGCCGGGGCGGCCGCCGTGCTGGCCCCGGACGACGTCGGCGGGCTGTCCGTCCCCGTCGTGCACGCCGCCGACCTGCGCCGGGCCTACGCGCTCGCCGCCGCCCGCTTCTGGGGCGCGCAGCCGGCGGTCTGCGTCGCGGTGACCGGCACCAACGGCAAGACCTCGGTGGCTGCCTTCTGCCGCCAGATCTTCGCCCGTCTCGGCCGCAAGGCGGCGAGCATGGGCACCCTGGGCGTCGTCGTATCGGAGACAGGCAGGCCGGACGTGGCCGTCACCCCGCCCGGCCTGACCACGCCGGACGCCGCCGACGTCGCCGAACTGCTCGCCCGCCTGGCCGGCGAGGGCGTCACCCACCTGGCGCTCGAGGCGTCGTCCCACGGCGTCGACCAGCGCCGCCTCGACGGAGTGCGGCTGACCGCCGCCGGCTTCCTCAACCTGACCCAGGACCACCTCGACTACCACGGCACGATGGGCGTCTACCGGGCGGCCAAGTTGCGCCTGTTCGAGACCCTGCTGCCGCGGGGCGCGACCGCCGTGCTCAACGCCGACAGCGACCAGTTCGAGGTCTTCGCGGCCGCCGCGACCGCCGCCGGCCAGACGGTCCTGTCGACGGGGTCGGCGGGGCAGGGCGTCCGCGTCGTCGAGCGGGTCCTCGAGCCGGATGGCCAGAGCCTGGTCCTCGAACACGCCGGCGCGACCTATGCCGTGCGGTTGCCGCTGGCGGGGGTGTTCCAGGCCGACAACGCCCTCGTCGCCGCCGGCCTCTGCATCGCGGCCGGCGAGGCGCCCGCGGCCGTGTTCGCCGCCCTCGGCGGCCTGCAGGGCGCGCCCGGCCGTCTGCAGCGGGTCGGCGCCCGGCCCGGCGGCGGCGAGGCCTATGTCGACTACGCGCACACCCCCGACGGCCTCGAGACGGTGCTGAAGGCGCTTCGTCCGCATACGGAGGGTCGCCTTCTGGTCGTCTTCGGCGCCGGCGGCGACCGTGACCGCACCAAGCGGCCGATCATGGGCGGAATCGCCGCCCGGCTGGCGGACGTCGCCATCATCACCGACGACAATCCCCGCTCGGAGGATCCGGCCGCGATCCGCGCCGAGGTCCAGGCCGGCGCGCCGTCGGCGCTCAACATCGGCGACCGCCGCGCGGCGATCCGCCACGGCGTGTCGCTGCTGGGTCCCGGCGACGTGCTCGTCGTCGCCGGCAAGGGGCACGAGCAGGGCCAGACCGTCGCCGGCGTCACCCATCCGTTCGACGACGTCGTCGAGACCGCGGCCGCGCTCGGCCAGGAGGCCGCGCATGCCTGAGCCCCTTTGGACCTCCGGGGAACTCGCCGCGGCGACCGGGGGCGCTGTCGTGGGCGGCCCGTTCGCGGTCGGCGGCGTCTCGATCGACAGCCGGGACATCGCGCCCGGCGACCTGTTCGTCGCCCTCGCCGGCGTCCGGGACGGACACGAGTTCGCGGCCGGGGCGCTGGCCTCCGGCGCCGCCGCCGTCCTGGCCAGCCGTCCGGTCGACGGTCCCCATGTGCTGGTCGAGGACACGTTCACGGCGCTGGAGAAGCTCGGCGTCGCCGCGCGCCGGCGCAACAACGGCCGTCGCGCCGCCATCACCGGTTCGGTCGGCAAGACCAGCGTCACCCAGGCGGTCGCCGCGGGCCTGGCGCTGGCCGGCCGCTGGCACTCGTCGGTGAAGTCCTACAACAACCACATCGGCGTGCCCCTGACCCTCGCCCGCATGCCGCGCGACACCGAGCGGGCCGTGTTCGAGATCGGCATGAACCACGCCGGCGAGATCACGCCGCTGTCGAGCTTCGTCCGCCCGCACGTCGCCGCGGTCACCACCGTCGGCCCGGTCCACATCGAGAACTTCCCCGACGGCGAGACCGGGGTCGCCAGGGCCAAGGCCGAGATCTTCGCCGGCCTCGAGCCCGGCGGCGTCGCGGTCCTGAACGCCGACAACCCGTGGTTCGACCTGCTGAAGGCCGAGGCCGGCAAGGTCGGCGCCAGGGTCCGCGCCTTCGGCAGCGGCGCCGGCGCCGACGCCCGTTTGACGGGCTTCGAAGCGCGCGAGGGTCACGCCATGGTCCATGCCGTGCTCGACGGCGAGGCCCTGAGCTTCCCGCTGCTGCAGACCGGCCATCACTGGGGCCTCAACAGCCTCTGCGTGCTGCTGGTGCTCGAGGCCATGGACGTCGCGCGGGGCACGGCGCTGGCGGCGCTGGAGGGCTTCGCGCCGCTGGCCGGCCGGGGCGCCGAGAAGACCGTCGGCATCGCCGGGGGCGCCTTCACCCTGATCGACGAGAGCTACAACGCCAATCCGATCTCGATGAACGCCGCCTTCCGCACCCTGGGCGCCCGCGCGGCGAGCGGGCGGCGGATCGTCGCGCTGACCGACATGCTGGAACTGGGGGACCAGGCCGCCGCGTTCCACGCCGGACTGGCCGCGCCGATCGAAGCTGCGGGGATCGACCAGGTGTACTGCGCCGGTCCGATGATGAAATCGCTGTGGGACGCCCTTCCGCCGACTCGGCGGGGCGGCTACGCCGAGAGCGCGGCGGGGATCGCGCCGGTCATCGCGGGGGCGGTGCGGCCGGGAGACCTCGTCATGGTCAAGGGATCGAACGGCAGCCGCGCGAGCACGATCGCCGCCGCGCTGGCCGCGCTCGATCAGGGGGGGAACTAGGCCGATGCTCCACTACCTGTCGGAGATGCGGGACGCGCTCCCCATCCTCAACCTCCTGAAGTACCTGACCTTCCGGACGCTGATGGCGACCGCGACCGGCTACATCATCGCCGTGGCCATGGGCTCGCGCTTCATCGCCTGGATGCGCGCGCGCCAGGGCAAGGGCCAGCCGATCCGCAAGGAAGGCATCGAGCGCCACGTGATCGAGAAGGCCGGCACCCCGACCATGGGCGGTCTGATGATCCTCGCCGGCATGGTCGGCGGCACCCTGCTGTGGGCCGACCTCGCCAACGTCTACGTCTGGGTGGTCCTGATGGTCACCCTGGCCTACGGCGTGCTCGGCTTCCTCGACGACTACGACAAGGTAACCAAACAGACGACGGCCGGGGTCTCGGGCCGGATGAAGCTGATGATCCAGGGCGGCGTCGCCCTGGCCGCGGTGGCCATCCTGGTCTTCTACGGCCAGGCGTCGCCCGACAACCCGGCGCTCAGCACGTCGGTAGCCTTCCCGGTCTTCAAGAACCTGCTGCTGAATCTGGGCCTGTTCTACATCGTCTTCGGGGCCTTCGTGATCGTCGGCGCCTCGAACGCGGTGAACCTGACCGACGGCCTCGACGGCCTCGCCATCGTGCCGGTGATGATCGCCGCAGCGACCTTCGGCCTGATCGCCTACCTGGTCGGCAACTACAACTTCGCCCAGTACCTGCAGGTCCACTTCGTGCCGGGCACGGGCGAGATCGCGGTCTTCTGCGGCGCCATCATCGGCGCAGGCCTGGGCTTCCTCTGGTACAACGCGCCGCCGGCGAAGATCTTCATGGGCGACACCGGGTCGCTGGCGCTGGGGGGCGCGCTCGGCGCGGTCGCGGTGGCCACCAAGCACGAGATCGTGCTGGCCATCGTCGGCGGCCTGTTCGTCGCCGAAGCGCTGTCGGTGATGATCCAGGTCTTCTACTTCAAGCGGACCGGCAAGCGCATCTTCCTGATGGCGCCGATCCACCACCACTTCGAGAAGCTGGGCTGGGCGGAGTCGACCGTCGTAATCCGCTTCTGGATCGTCTCCCTGATCCTGGCCTCCATCGGCCTCGCCACCCTCAAGCTGCGGTAGGGGAGGGCGGCTCAGGTCATGATCCCGGTTCGCGGTTTCGAGGGACGCAAGGTCGCCGTGTTCGGTCTGGGCCGGACCGGGCTGACGGCCGCGCGCGCCCTTGTGGCCGGCGGCGCCGAGGTCGTCCTCTGGGACGAGAACCCCGAAAGCCGCGCCAAGGCCGCGGCCGAGGGCTTTGCGGTCGAGGACCTGCGCGACGCGGACTGGTCGGGGCTGGCCGCCCTGATGCTGTCGCCGGGGATTCCGCTGACCCACCCCGAGCCGCACTGGTCGGTGCTCAAGGCCAACGCGGCCCGCGTCGAGATCCTGGGCGACATCGAGCTGTTCGCCCGCACCGTGAACGCCGCCCCGGCCCACAAGCGTCCGAAGGTCATCGCGGTCACCGGCACCAACGGCAAGTCGACGACCACCGCCCTGATCGGCCACCTCTGCGCCACGGCCGGGCGCGACACGCGCATCGGCGGCAACATCGGTTTCGGCGTGCTCGGCCTCGATGACATGCACGGCGGCGCCGTCTATGTGCTCGAGACCTCGTCCTACCAGCTCGACCTGACCGCCAGCCTCAAGGCCGACGCGGCCGTCCTGCTGAACATCTCGCCCGACCACCTCGACCGCCACGGCGGCATGGACGGCTACATCGCCGCCAAGCGCCGCGTGCTGCTCAACCAGGGCAAGGGCGACACGGCCATCATCGGCGTCGACGATCCCTGGTGCCAGCGCATCTGCACCGAGATCACCGCCGCCAACCGCCGGACCATCTGGCCGGTCAGCGCCAGCCGGTCGATGGGCCGCGGCGTCTACGCCATCCAGGGCGTCCTCTACGACGCCACCGGCGACCGGGTGATCGAGGTCGCCGACCTGCTGCGCGCGCGGTCGCTGCCCGGCCGCCACAACTGGCAGAACGCCGCCGCCGCCTACGCCGCCGCCCGCGCCATCGGCATCCCGGCCGAACTGGCCGCCGAGGGGCTGATGACCTTCCCCGGCCTCGCCCACCGGATGGAGACGGTGGCGACCCGCGGCCTGGTCCGCTTCGTCAACGACTCCAAGGCCACCAACGCCGACGCCGCCCGCCAGGCCCTGTCGAGCTATCCGAAGGTCTACTGGATCGCCGGCGGCAAGGCGAAGTCGGACGGCATCGCCCCGCTCGAGGACCTGTTCCCCCGCGTCGCCCGCGCCTACCTGATCGGCGAGGCGCAGGACGCCTTCGCCCGGACGCTGGACGGCAAGGCGGACTACGTGAAGTCGGGCGCCATCGAGGCCGCCGTCGAGGCCGCCTGGACCGACGCCGAGGCCAGCGGCGAGGAGGCCATCGTCCTGCTGTCGCCGGCCTGCGCCTCGTTCGACCAGTTCAGCGACTTCGAGGCCCGCGGCGAGGCGTTCCGCGCCGCCGTCGAAGGCCTCGGCAAGCCCGCCCTCAGGGGAGCGCGCGCATGACCGGAAGCGTCCACCCCTTCGCCCGCTCCGACCGCACGGCGCTCGGCAACTGGTGGTGGACCACCGACCACTGGCTGCTCGGCGCGGTGGCCATCCTGATCACCCTGGGCGTGCTGCTCTCGTTCGGCACCAGCCCGGCGGCGGCCGCCCGGCTGCACTACGACGACAGCTTCCACTTCGCGATCCGGCAGAGCGTGTTCGGCGTCGGAGCGCTGGTCATCCTGGTGGCGACGTCGATGCTGTCGGCGCGGGGCATCCGGCGGACGGCCTTCATCGTCTATGTGCTGATGATCCTGCTGATGGCGGCGCTGCCCTTCCTCGGCCACGAGGCCAAGGGCGCCACCCGCTGGATCAACTTCGCCGGCTTCACGCTGCAGCCGTCCGAGTTCATGAAACCGGCGCTGATCGTGCTGGTCGCCTGGATGTTCGCCGAGGGCCAGAAGGGGGAGGGGGTGCCGGGCGTGTTCATCGCCTTCTGCCTCTACGGTGTCGCCGTCGCCCTGCTGCTGATCCAGCCGGACGTCGGCCAGACGGTGCTGATCACGGTCGCCTTCGGCGCCGCCTTCTGGATGGCCGGCGTGCCGATCAGCTGGATCATGGGCCTCGGCGTGGCCGCGATCGTCGGGCTGGGCAGCACCTACTTCCTGATCCCGCACGTCCATGCGCGGGTCGACACCTTCCTCAGCCCCGACAAGGCCGACAAGCACCAGATCAGCCAGGCCTCGCAGGCCATCGCCGAGGGCGGCCTGTTCGGCCGAGGTCCCGGCGAGGGGGTGATGAAGCGGGGTGTGCCGGATATGCACACCGACTTCGCCTATTCCGTGCTGGCGGAAGAGTACGGCCTGATCTTCTCTCTGGCGCTGATCTCGCTGTTCGCGTTCCTGGTCGTGCGCGGGCTCTACAAGTCGCTGCGTCTCAGCGATCCGTTCGAGCAGGTGGCCGCGGCCGGCCTGTTCGTGCTGGTCGGCCAGCAGGCGCTCATCAACGTGGCGGTGAACCTGAACATGATCCCCACCAAGGGCATGACCCTGCCGTTCATCAGCTACGGCGGCTCCTCGATGCTGGCCATGGGCCTGACCCTCGGCATGGCGCTTGGCCTCACGCGCAAGCGGCCCGGCGCCTATGCGGCGAACGAGGGTCTCGCCCGCGCCGGCGCCTTCGCCTAAGAGGGCGGCCATGGCATCGCGCGTTGCAGTGGTCGCCGCCGGAGGCACCGGCGGCCATATGTTCCCCGCCCAGGCCCTGGCCGAGGCGCTGACCGCGCGCGGCTGGCGCATCATCCTGGCCACCGACGAGCGCGGCGCCCTCTACGCCGACAAGTTCCCCGCCGACATCCGCATCAGCCTGTCGGCCGCCACCGCCCGGCCGGGCGACCCGGTCGGCATGCTCAAGGCGGGCGTGGCCGTCTTCCGGGGCGTGATGCAGGCGCGGGGCGTCTTCAGGCGCATGGACCCGGCGGTTGTCGTCGGCTTCGGCGGCTATCCGTCGCTGCCGGCCCTTCTGGCGGCGATCGGCCAGAAGCGCCCGACCGTGATCCACGAACAGAACGCCGTCCTCGGTCGAGTGAACCGCTTCCTCGCCGACCGTGTGAAGGAAGTCGCCTGCGCCTTCCCGACGCTGGAGAAGGCGAGCCCGAAGGTGAAGGCCCGCGCCGTGGTCGTCGGCAACCCGGTCCGTCCCGAAATCCGCGCCCTCGCGGATGTTCCCTACGCGCCGCCGGGCGCGACGGGCCCGATCCGCATCCTCGTCACCGGCGGCAGCCAGGGCGCCCGCCTGCTGTCGGAACTGACGCCGGAGGCGATCCTCAAGCTGCCGGAAGACATCCGCACCCGGCTCGAGGTCCAGCAGCAGACACGCAAGGAGTCGATGGACCTCGCCCGCCGGATCTACGCCGACGCCCTGGTCAAGGCCGAGGTTGCGCCCTTCTTCCGCGACATGGCCGGCCGTCTGCGCGACGCGCACCTGGTCATCGGCCGGGCCGGGGCCTCGACGGTCTGCGAGCTGGCGGTGGCGGGCAAGCCGTCGCTCCTGGTGCCGCTGAAGATCGCCGCCGACGACCACCAGACCTTCAACGCCCGCCTGCTGGCCGACGCGGACGCGGCGGCCGTGGCCAGCGAGGACGAGCTGACCGTCGACACCATGGCCGGCGCGCTGAAGGCCCTGCTCAGGGATCCCGCCTGGCTCGAAAACATGGCGAAGGGCGCCCGCTCGGTCGCCAGGCCTGACGCCGCCGAAAAGCTGGCCGACCTCGTAGAGCGGACGGCGCTGGCGGGGTAGGTGTCGATCCGAACTGGAGCCGTGGGCTGGCTCCCGAAGCGCTCAATCCGTATCTGGCCAGCTGTAGCTGAAGTCCAAGGGCTGACCCTCAGTGCCTTCGTACGTCCACTCAGTCGCGTTGAAAGCTAGGACGGTTCTGACCGCGAACATCGCCAACTCCAGAACTTGGAAGGGATGGGCACCCTTCATTTCTCGAGAGAGAGCCTCTGGGCCCTCAAGTATCAACGACGCTTCGTAGGCTCCGCTGAGTCCCGCCATCTTCCGCGGGGTACCGATTGCAATCCGGCAGGGGATGCTATGGCCACTGCTCTTTGAGACTGCGATGAAGTTCATTTCAAAGGAGTGCGACACTCTCGAACTTCCGATCAGGTTGGGAACTCCCCTAAGCATTCGCGTCGGCATTGAGTCCACCTCGTCGATGCGTTGGAAAAGCATTGGGAGAAGAGCGCAGCACCCAGCAGGACACAAGCGGTCGACTCCAGGTCGAACATCGCTTCGCACCCCCGGAGGCATCTCTGTAGTCCTGGGCAACTACCTCCCGCATAGGCGTCGCTGCATTCCAGCCCTCCCCCCTGGAATCGAGCTGGTATCTTGCTCATCGGCGCGGCTGGGGAGGACCTCGCCGTCTGCGCGTCGCGGTGAGGGTTTGCACTCCCGCTCGCCGGCGCCAGAACCGCTGCGGCGAGTGCTAGGGCGATAATCCTTTTCATTGTTCCACCCTCCATATGCTCGCTAAAGGAGAGCATGGAGCCGGCACAAACGGAAGGGGTTTTTTCTAGAAATATATCTCTAAGTTGTGTTCCCGATGTGGGCAGGCGATGTTGATGGGACCAGGTGGGACGGTCCTACTGCGCGCCGCCGGGTGCCGGTTAGTCGTGACGTTGCGCCCGCGCTCCCGTATTCCGGCGCCCCCGCAAATCGTCTAAGCCGTCATCCCATGATCCAGCGCCGCCGCCCCGTGCCCTTCGAACTCGGTCCCGTCCATTTCATCGGCATCGGCGGCATCGGCATGAGCGGCATCGCCGAGATCATGATCCGCATCGGCTACACGGTGCAGGGCAGCGACCTGAAGGCCAGCGCCAACACCGAGCGGCTGGAGAAGCTGGGCGCCAGGATTTTCATCGGCCAGAAGGCGGAGAACGTGGAGGGCGCCTCGGCCGTCGTCTATTCGACCGCCGTGAAGGCCGACAATCCCGAGATGGTCGCGGCCCGCGAGCGCCGGCTGCCGCTGGTCCGCCGCGCCGAGATGCTGGCCGAGCTGATGCGGCTACAGTTCTCCGTCGCCGTCGGCGGCACGCACGGCAAGACCACCACCACCTCGATGATCGCCGCCCTGCTGGACGCCGGCGGCCTCGATCCGACAGTGGTCAACGGCGGCATCATCAACGCCTATGGCACCAACGCCAAGGTGGGCGAGGGCGACTGGATCGTGGTCGAGGCCGACGAGAGCGACGGCAGCTTCCTGCGTCTGAAGTCCACCTGCGCGGTGGTCACCAACATCGACGCCGAGCATCTCGACCACTGGGGCGACTTCGAGGCCGTGAAGAAGGGCTTCCGCGACTTCATCGAGAACATCCCCTTCTACGGCTTCGCCGCCGTCTGCGTGGATCACCCCGAGGTCCAGGCCCTGGCCGCGCGTATCGAGAACCGGCGCCTGGTCACCTACGGAACCAACCCCCAGGCCGAGGTGCGGCTGCTCAACGAGCGCATGGGGCCGGAGGGCGCGGAGTTCGACGTCCGCATCACGCCGCGTGACGGCGAGCCGGTCCGCTACAGCGGCCTGAAGCTGCCGATGGCGGGCCACCACAATGTGCTGAACGCCTGCGCCGCCATCGCCGTGGCGCGCGAGCTCGGCGTCGGCGAGGACGCCATCCGCGCGGGCCTCGCCGGTTTCGGCGGCGTGAAGCGGCGCTTCACCACCACCGGCGTCGTGAACGGCGTGCGCATCATCGACGACTACGGCCACCATCCGGTGGAGATCGCCAGCGTCCTCTCCGCCGCCCGCGCAGTGACGCCGGACGGCAAGGTCATCGCGGTGGTCCAGCCGCACCGCTACACCCGCCTGCGCGACCTGATGGAGGAGTTCTCCTCCTGCTTCAACGACGCCGACACCGTGATCGTCGCCGACGTCTATACGGCCGGCGAGGCGCCGATCGCGGGCGTCGACCGCGACGCCCTGGTCGAAGGCCTGCGCCGCTTCGGCCACCGCCGCGCCCTGCCGCTGGAGGGGCCGTCAGCGCTCGCGGGCATGATCGCGGAAGAGGCGAAGAGCGGCGACATCGTCGTCCTCCTCGGCGCCGGCGACATCACCAGCTGGTCCTACGCCCTGCCGGGGCAGCTCGAGGCGCTGGCGAAGTGAAGCTGTGCGTCCTTCGACACGGCCCTTCGGGCCTGCTCAGGATGACGTATTCAGAGTACGTCATGGTGAGCAGCGCCGAAGGCGCGTGTCGAACCACGCAAGGCGTCTGAAATGACCTGGAAAGCCAACCTTCCCGCCGTCCGCGGCAGGCTGCTGTTCGACGAGCCGCTGGCGCCGTTCACCTGGTTCCGGGTCGGCGGACCGGCCGAGGTGCTGTTCCTGCCGGCCAATCCGGAGGACCTGCGTGACTTTCTCAGGGCCCTGCCGGCCGAGGTTCCGGTCATCGCGCTCGGCGTCGGCAGCAACGTCATCATCCGCGACGGCGGCGTCGAGGGCGTCGTGGTCCGTTGCGCCGGCCGCGCCTGGGGCGAGGTCTCTGTCGACGGCGACTTGATCCGCGCCGGCCCGGCCGCGCTCGACTCCCAGGTCGCGAAGGCGGCCGCGAAAGCGGGCCTCGCGGGCCTGGAGTTCCTCGTCGGCGTGCCCGGCACTGTCGGCGGCGCCCTGACCATGAACGCCGGCTGCTACGGCCGCGAGACGAAGGACGTGCTGGTCAGCGCCTGGGGCTACGACCGCTCGGGCGAGCGCCGCGAGTGGTCGAACGCCGACTTCGGCTTCACCTATCGCCACACCGTCGTGCCGGACAACGCGATGTTCTGGGTCGAGGCGACCTTCCGCGGGACGCCCGACGATCCCGCCGCCGTCACCGCCCGCATGGACGAGATCACCGCCCGCCGCGAGACCACCCAGCCGATCCGTGAGAAGACCGGCGGCTCGACCTTCAAGAACCCGGAAGGCCATTCCTCGTGGAAGCTGGTCGACGAGGCCGGCTGGCGCGGCAAGCTGTTCAAGGCGACCGGCGGCGGCGCGATGTTCAGCGAGCTGCACAGCAACTTCATGATCAATCCGGGCGAAGCCGCCGCCGCCGACCTCGAGGGCCTGGGCGAGGCCGTCCGCGCCGACGTGAAGGCGAAGACCGGCGTCGAGCTGCAATGGGAGATCAAGCGGATCGGGAAGCCGGCGTAGATCGCCCACCCTTCAAACCCGTCATGGCCCGACTTGTTCGGGCCACCCATGACCACCGTGTAGGCCGTGCGTCCTTCGACACGCCGCTGCGCGGCTGCTCAGGATGACTTAGTCAGAAGGCTATCCACCTACGTCATGCTGAGCAGCGCTCGAAGAGCGCGTGTCGAAGCACGCACGCCGCCTTCCGGCTCACTACGCGTGGATGGCCCGGACGAGCCGGGTCATGAGGAGGGGGGGGTATGCGCCCCTCACCAAATCTCCATCGCATCAGCACCGCCCTCCGCTTGACCTTCCTCCCGGGGCGCCGCATCCGGCTGGCATGCGTATTCCGATGCTCGCCCTCGTGGCCGCTTTCGCCCTGTCGTCGTCCGTTCTCGCCGCCGAGCCCGCCGACACCGCCGCCGCGCTGCGCGACCGCGCGCTCGGCGACGACACGGCCTGGACCATCCTCGAGGACCTGACGACCGAGATCGGGCCGCGCCCGGTCGGGTCGCCGGCCATGACCCGGGCCCGGGACTGGGCGGTCGAGACGCTGAAGGCCTACGGCTTCACCAACATCAAGGTCGAGGCGTTCGCCAAGCCGTCCTGGCATCGGGGGGCGGAGTCGGCCTCGATCATCGCGCCCTATCCGCTGAAGCTGTCGATCATCGGTCTCGGCGGCAGCGTCCCGACCCCGGCCAGGGGCGTCGAGGGCGAGGTGGTCATCTTCCGGACCCTCGCCGAGCTGGAAGCGGTTCCGGACGGCTCGCTGGCCGGCAAGATCGCCGTCGTCACCACGCCGATGGTCCGGACGCAGTCGGGCGAAGGCTACGGCGCCGTCGGCGCGGTCCGCCGGACGGGCCCCTCGATCGCGGGGCGCAAGGGCGCGATCGCCTATCTGACCCGGTCGGTCTCGACGTCGGACTCGCGCCTCGCCCACACCGGCATCATGCGCTACGCCGACGGCGCGCCGAAGATTCCCGCCGCCGCCCTCGGCGTGCCGGACGCCGAGCTGCTGGAGCGGCTGGCCGCGCGGGGCCCTGTCCGGATCAGGCTGAGCATGGCGTCGACGGTCGACGAGACGTCGGTCGCCTGGAACATCTCCGGCGACATCGCCGGCAGCGGCAAGCCGGAAGAGATGATCATCATCGGCGGCCACCTCGACAGCTGGGATGTCGGGACGGGCGCGGTCGACGACGCCTCGGGCATCGCCATCACCACGGCGGCGGCGAAGCTGATCGGCGACCTGCCGCGGCATCCGCGCCGCACGATCCGGGTCGTGATGTGGGGATCGGAGGAGACCGGCGGGTCCAGCGAGGCCTACGCCGCCGCCCGCAAGGACGAGATGGCCGACATCGTGCTGGCCGGCGAGAGCGATTTCGGCGCCGGACGCATCTATGCGCTGATGCTGCCGCCTCGCGCGATGACAGCCCCGCCGCTGGCGGCGCTGCCCGGTCTCATGGCGCCGCTGAAGGTCATCGTGTCGCGGGAGCCGGCCCGCGGCGGCGGCGCCGACACCGAAGGCATGGAGGAGGCGGGCGTCCCGGCCTTCAGCCTGCGCCAGGACGGAACCCGCTATTTCGACCTGCATCACTCCGAGGACGACACCCTCGACAAGGTCGACCCGCAGGACCTGCAGCAGAACGTCGCGGCCTGGGCCGCCTTCCTCTATCTCGTCGCCGATTCCGACGTCGACTTCCGCGCTCTGAAGGACGCCCAATGAGCCTGCCGCTCCAAGGCCACCACGTCGCCGTCCTGATGGGCGGCCTCTCGTCCGAGCGCGAGGTCAGCCTCGTCTCCGGCGCCGCCTGCGCGACGGCGCTGGAGAGCCTCGGCGCCCGGGTCAGCCGCGTCGACGCCGGCCGCGACATCGCCCAGGTGCTGACCGCCCTCAAGCCCGACGTCTGCTTCAACGCCCTCCACGGCGAGTGGGGCGAGGACGGCTGCGTCCAGGGCGTGCTGGAGACTCTGGGCATCCCCTACACCCACAGCGGCGTGCTCGCCTCGGCGCTGGCGATGGACAAGGCCAAGGCCAAGGCGGTGCTGGCGGCGGCGGGCGTGACGGTGCCCGGCGGCGGCCTCTTCAGCCGCCATGACGTCGCCGCCCGCCACGTCATCGCGCCGCCCTATGTGGTGAAACCGAACGCCGAGGGGTCCTCGGTCGGCGTCTTCCTGGTCTTCGAAGGCTCCAACAGCCCGCCGCAGGAGGTCGTCGCCCCGTCCTGGACCTTCGGCGAGGAGGTCATGGTCGAGCCCTACATCGCCGGCATGGAGCTGGCCGTCGCGGTCATGGACGGAAAGGCCCAGACGGTCACGGAGATCGTCCCCCGGACGGGTTTCTACGACTATGACGCCAAGTACGCCGAGGGCGGGTCGGAGCATGTGGTGCCCGCCCGCATGCCGGCGGAGGATTTCGAGCGCGCGCTGCGCATGTCGGAGCTCGCGCATGCCGCGCTTGGTTGCCGAGGCGTGACCCGGAGCGACCTTCGTTATGACCCTGTTAAGCGTCTTCTGGTCCTCTTGGAGGTCAACACGCAGCCCGGCATGACGCCTACCTCCCTCGTTCCGGAGCAGGCGGCCCATCTGGGCACGTCGTTCGACCAACTGGTGCTCTGGATCGTGGAGGATGCGTATGCCCGCGGTAGTGCGGGGGGCGGGACGCGGTAGCGCCAAGCCCCGGGCCAAAGCGCCCGCGAGCCGGGGGACGGGACCCCGGAAAGCCTCCCAGGCCCCGCGGCCGGCCGCCAAGCTGCGCGCCGCGCGCGGCGTCCTGCCGCCCAGGGTCGCCCTCGGCGTCGTCGGCGCCGTCCTGGTCGTCGGCCTGACGGTCACCCTGGCCACCGGCCATCGCGGCGAGCGGCTCGTCCACGCCACGGTCGCGAGCGGCAGCTCCGGCCTCGGCTTCAGGCTCGACAAGGTGCACATCCAGGGCGCCTCGCCGATGGCGCAGCAGGCGGTGCTCGACGCCACCGGCCTCTACAAGGGGCAGCCGATCCTCGACGTCGACCTCGAGCAGGTGCGCCAGTCGGTGTCGCGCGTCGGCTGGGTCAAGGAGGCCCAGGTCGTCCGTCTGCTGCCCGACACCCTGGTGATCGCGGTCAAGGAGCGCGAGACCCTGGCCGTCTGGCAGACCCGCGGCCGCACCTTCGTCATCGACGGGGCCGGCGCGGCCATTCCGGAGGCGGACCCGGGTCGCTTCCCGCAGCTGCCGCTGATCGTCGGCGAGGGCGCCAACGAGGCCGCCGCGGCGATCCTGCCGGCGGTGCAGTCGCGTCCGCGGCTGCGCGACCGGCTCGAGGCGCTGGTGCGCGTCGACGGCCGGCGCTGGGACCTTCGCCTGAAGGACGGCGGCATCGTCCAGCTGCCGGCCGTGGAGGAGGAGTCCGCCCTGATCCGGCTGGACCAGCTCGACGAGCGCCAGCGGATCCTGGAGCTGGGCTTCGAGAGAATTGATCTGCGCGAGCCGGGGCTGATCGCCCTGCGTCCGCGTGAAACGCCGCTGCCGGCCGCCGAACCGGCGCCGGCGTCGGCCGGCGTCTAGCAGTCAGAGGGGCAGGGGTGCTCAAGTCGATGTCTCGCACCGATGATCGCAAGCAGGCTCGGGACGGCCTGAAGGCGGCGCTCGCGCGTCAGCCGGTGATCGCGGCCGTCGACCTCGGCGCGTCCAAGGTCGCCTGCTTCGTGATGAAGCCGGACGGCGTCCGCCGCGCCGACCGCACCCTGACCACCGCCGGGGTCGGCTACGTCCAGTCGCGCGGCGTGAAGGGCGCGACCATCGCCAGCATGGACGAGGCCGCCGAGGCCATCGCGCTCGCCGTCGAGCGCGCCGAGGCCGTGGCCGGCGTCAGCGTCCAGGGCGTGACCATCGCCACCGCCGGCGGCCAGCTGGCCAGCCATCGCGTGTCGGCGCGGGTGTCCATCGGCGCCCGGCCGATCTCGGACAACGACTGCTCGCGGGCGCTCGCCGCGGCCCTGGCCCAGGTTCGCCTGCCGGGCCGCCGCCCGCTCCACATCCTGCCGATCGCCTGGTCGGTCGACGGCCAGCGCGGCGTACGCGACCCGCGCTCGATGTTCGGCAAGAGCGTCGGCGTCGACCTGCTGGTGGTGTCGATCGCCGAGACCATCTTCCAGACCCTCGGCCACTGCGTCGAACGCGCGCACCTGCAGTTCGAGGGCGTGGTCGCCGCCCCGTTCGTCTCCGCCCTCGCCGCACTGGAGGAGGACGAGATGGACCTCGGGGCCGTCTGCATCGACATGGGCGGCGGCACCACCTCGGCCGCCGTGTTCAGCGGCGGCAGCCTCGTCCACGTGGACTGCCTCGCCGTCGGCGGCGAGCATGTCACCCAGGATATCGCCCGCGGCCTGTCGACCTCCCGCGCCGGGGCGGAGCGCATCAAGACCCTGCACGGCTCGGCCATCGCCTCGGCCAACGAGGACCGCGAGATGATCGAGGCCCCGCCGCGCGGCGACGACCCGGGCGCCGGTCCGGTGATCGCGCCGCGCTCGCTGCTCAAGGGCATCATCGCGCCGCGCGTGGAGGAGACCCTGGAGCTCCTGCGCGAGCGGCTGAAGGACTCCGGCGCGCCGATCGAGCCGGGCGCCGGCATCGTCCTGACCGGCGGCGCCAGCCAGCTGGCCGGCGTGCGCGAGGTCGCCGTGCGGGTGTTCGACCGCCCGGTGCGCCTCGGCCGTCCACGCCGCGTGCCGCATCTGGCCGACGCTGTCACCGGCCCGGCCTTCTGCGCCGCGGCCGGCATCCTGCACCGCGCCGCCTTCGGCCCGCGCGAAGCGGTCTCGGCCAAGGTGCTCGCCGGGGCGGGCAAGCGCCGCGAACCGGTCGATCCCGGCGCCGGCGCGGTCACCAAGGTCGCCGCCTGGCTGCGCGACAATCTGTAGCCGCAATTTCGCGGTCTGATTCGCGCAACGCCTTACTGCACAAGAAAAATGCTCCGGCGCCCGCTCGACCGGCGGCCGACTCATATTATGCGGTTAACTGCCGATTAACGATGTGGGTCCGATGGTTAACCCCGCCGTAAGGCATTGCCGGCGGGCGGGTCGCCGGAAGGTTCGAAAGAACGCCAGGACACGGGGTCCCTAATGAAGCTGTACGCGCCTCAAACCACCGAACTGAAGCCCAGGATCGTCGTGTTCGGCGTCGGCGGCGCCGGCGGCAACGCGGTCAACAACATGATCGAGGCGGGTCTCGAGGGCGTCGAGTTCGTCGTCGCCAACACCGACGCCCAGCAGCTCCAGTTCGCTAAGACCGAGCGGCGCATCCAGCTGGGCGTCCAGGTCACCCAGGGCCTCGGCGCCGGGGCCCACCCGGAGGTCGGCATGAGCGCGGCCGAGGAGAGCACGCCCGAGATCGGCGAGCACCTCGACGGCGCCCACATGGTCTTCATCACCGCCGGCATGGGCGGCGGCACCGGCACCGGCGCCGCGCCGATCATCGCCAAGTGCGCCCGCGAGCGCGGCATCCTCACGGTCGGCGTGGTCACCAAGCCGTTCCACTTCGAGGGCCGCCACCGGATGCGGCTGGCCGACGCCGGCATCGCCGAGCTGCAGCGCTACGTCGACACCCTGATCGTCATTCCGAACCAGAACCTGTTCCGCGTCGCCAACGAGCGGACCACCTTCGCCGAAGCCTTCGGCATGGCCGACCAGGTCCTGCACTCCGGCGTCCGCTCGATCACCGACCTGATGGTGCTGCCGGGCCTGATCAACCTCGACTTCGCCGACGTCCGCACGGTCATGACCGAGATGGGCAAGGCGATGATGGGCACGGGCGAGGCCTCGGGCGACGACCGCGCCCTGATGGCGGCGCAGAACGCCATCCAGAACCCGCTGCTCGACGAGGTCTCTCTGAAGGGCGCCAAGGCGGTGCTGGTGAACGTCACCGGCGGCCTCGACATGACCCTGCTGGAAGTCGACGAGGCGGCCAACGCCATCACCGACCAGGTCGACCCGGAAGCCAACGTCATCTTCGGCGCGGCCTTCGATCCCGCGCTGGAGGGCATGATCCGCGTGTCGGTGGTCGCCACCGGCATGGACGGCGCCTCGATCGCCGCCATCGAGCCGCACCGCACCTCGCGCGTCAACGCCACGGCCAAGCCGCTCATCGTCGACCAGGCCGCCCCGGCCCCGGCGCCGGCCTATGAGCCCCCGGTCGTGGAAGCCCCGGCGCCCGAGCCGGTCGCGCACACCGCGCCGGAGCCCGATCTGATCCGGCCGGCGCCGCTGGAGGCCCAGCAGGCCGATCTCGGCTTCGACGAGCCCGCGCCGCTCGCCGCCGCCGCCCCGGCGCCGGAGCCGGTCATCCAGCAGCCGGTGATCCAGCAGCCGGTCCAGCGCACCGTCATCGTCGACCCGCTGGTCGCCGACGACGCCGACCACGACGCGCCGCTCTACGCCGAGCCGCACTACGCCGACACCCGCCAGCAGCGGAAGGGCTTCCTGAGCCTGTTCGGCGGCCGTCCGCAGCAACAGCAGCCGCGCTACGACGCGGGATCGGGCGGCATGCCGCGCGCCCTCGGCCGCGGCGGCGCCGCGGCCCAGCCGCAGGCGGTCGAGGAACCCCAGGTCGACGACAACGAAGACCTCGAGATCCCGAGCTTCCTGCGCCGCCTCGCGAACTAGCCTGACGGGCGAAGCCGGGGGCGATCCGCTCCCGTCTCGCGTGCAGGTACGATCAGGGCCGCCGGCCGGACTGAAACAGTCCGGCCGTCGGTTTCCGTTTTGATCAATATTTTCAAGGGTTTGCCGGCGTTACAATCGGTAACGGCGATTGTTTTGCTGCGTCGCGGCACGAGGCCTAAATGGCATGCGGGGCGTTGAGCGGTCAGAAGGCCGCCAGCAAGCATACTGGAAGGTCGTTTCGTGTCGTTGTCGGCATACCAACAGCATACCGTGGCCGGGCCCGTGATCTTCGCGGGCGTGGGCGTCCACACCGGCGCCCATGTGCGGGTCGCCGTGCGTCCGGCCGCCGCCGACGCCGGGATCACCTTCGTCCGCACAGACATCAAGGACCACGACAACGCCATCCGCGTCTCGGCCGAGGCCGTCGGCGAAACCCGCCTCGGCACCGTGATCCAGAACGACGCCGGCGCCGCCGTCTCGACCATCGAGCACCTGATGGCCGCCCTCTGCGCGCTCGGGATCGACAACGCCGTGGTCGAGCTGGACGGCCCGGAAGTGCCGATCCTCGACGGCTCGTCGGAAGTCTTCATCCAGGTTCTCGACCGCGTCGGCCGCCGCCGCCAGGAAGCGCCGCGCCGTTTCATCGAGGTGCTGGAGCCGGTGGAAGTGGTCGAGGGCGACAAGGTCGCGCGGCTGCTGCCGTCGGAGACCTTCGAGGTCGCCTTCGAGATCGCCTTCGACTCGGCCCCCATCGGCCGCCAGCGCGTCGATCTGGAGATCACCGAGCAGTCGTTCCGCGACGAACTGGCCAACTGCCGCACCTTCGGCTTCCTGAAGGACGTCGAGGCGCTGCGCGCCATGGGCCGGGCCCGCGGCGCGTCGATGGAGAACGCGGTGGTGCTGGACGGGGACCGGGTTCTGAATCCGGAAGGCCTGCGCCGCCCGGACGAGTTCGTGCGCCACAAGGCGCTGGACGCCGTCGGCGATCTGTACGTCGCCGGCCTGCCGATGCTGGCCCGGTTCGAGGGCCTCTACGCCGGACACGGCATGAACAACCTGCTGATCCGCGCCCTGATGGCCAATCCGGACGCGTGGCGCGTCCGCACCCTGGCGCCGGAACTCGCCGAAGCGGTTTGATCGGCTTTCGCCGCATTTGCGCCCGCCTTCCTGTGGTGTAGAAGCCAAGGTGCGCCGGGGGCGCGGACTGTTTCGAGGTGAGGGTAAGTGCTTCGTAGATCGCATGGCCGCACGGTGGCCGTCGTCGCGGCCGTGACGGCGTCTCTGGCCCTCTCCGCCTGCGCCGGGGACAAGAAGCCGGCGCGCCTCGCCTACCAGGAGCGTCCTGTCGAGCTGCTCTATTCGACCGGCGCCTACCGTCTCGACCAGCGCCGCTGGACCGAAGCCATCGCCTACTTCCAGGAAGTCGAGCGGCAGCACCCCTATTCGGAGTGGTCGCGCCGGTCGATCCTGATGACCGCCTACGCGCACTACCAGGCCAACCAGTACAGCGACGCCATCGAGGACGCCGACCGCTTCATCCAGCTCTACCCGGGCAATCCGTCGGTCGTGTACGCGTTCTATCTGAAGGCCGTCTGCTACTTCGAGCAGATCGTCGACGTGAACCGCGACCAGGCCGCCACCGAGCAGGCGCTCGCCGCGCTGCGCGACATCGTCGCCCGCTACCCGCGCACCGAGTACGCCGCTGACGCCCGCCTGAAGATCGACATGGTCAACGACCAGCTGGCCGGCAAGGAGATGGCCATCGGCCGCTACTACCTGCGCCAGGGGCAGACGCTCGCCGCCATCGGCCGCTTCAAGACCGTCATCGACAGGTACCAGACCACGACCCACACGCCCGAGGCCCTGTACCGTCTCGTCGAGTCCTACACGACGCTCGGCCTGATGGGCGAGGCGACCGCCAACGGCGCCGTGCTCGGCTACAACTTCCCGGGCGATCCCTGGTACGCCGACGCCTACAAGCTGCTGACGGATAAGGGCCTGCAGCCCGCCGTCGCGCCCAAGGACCCGGGCGCCAAGGTCAGCTACCTCGACCGCATGCTCGGCAAGAAGCCGGCTCCGCCGCCCCCGGGCGAGACCGTCGCGCCGGAGGCCCAGACCCGCGTCGCGCCGCCGGAAGCCGACATCACGGCCATCCCGGCGCCGAAGCCCAAGCGCAAGAGCATGCTCGACCGTCTCCTTCGTCGTTGACGCGGAACGATTCTGGAACAAACTGCGCGCCATGCTCATCGGGCTGGCCATTCGCGACGTCGTTCTGATCGAGAGCCTGGACCTGGCCATCGGTCCGGGCCTGACCGCGCTCACGGGTGAGACCGGGGCGGGCAAGTCGATCATCCTGGACGCCCTCGGTCTGGCCACCGGCCAGCGGGCCGACGCCGGCCTCGTCCGCCGCGGCGCCCAGCAGGCCAGCGCCACCGCCATCTTCTCCCTGCCGCCCGACCATGCCGTCTGGGCGGTGCTCGACGAGAAGGGCCTGGCCTACGAGCGCGACGAGGACCTCGTCCTGCGGCGCCAGCTGTCCGCTGACGGCCGCAGCCGCGCCTTCGTCAACGACCAGGCTACCGGCGTCGCCGCCCTCAAGGAGCTCGGGGGCCTGCTGCTCGAGGTGCACGGCCAGCACGAGACCGTCGGCCTGCTCGACCCGCGCACCCACCGCCAGCTGCTCGACGCCTTCGGCGGCGTGTCGCTCGGCGCGGTCGCCTCGGCCTGGAGCGCCTGGCGGGCCGCCCGCGAGCGCACCGCCGGCCTGCGCGACCTCGCCGCCCGCACGGCGGCCGATGTCGAGGAGATCACCCTGCGCCTGGGCGAGCTCGACCGGCTCGACGCCCGCGACGGCGAGGAGGCCGCCCTGGCGGAGGAGCGCGCCGTGCTCGGCGCCGCGGAGAAGGCGCTGGCTGAAGTTTCCGCCGCGCGCGAGGCGCTGGGCGGCAACCGGCTGGGGCAGAACGTCGCCTCGTCGTTCCGGGCGCTGGAGCGGGCGCGCGAGCGGGCGGTCAACGCCGGGGCCGCGCTAGACGGACCGGCGATCCGCCGCCTGGAGGCCGCGGCCGAGGCGGTCGACGCCGCCCTCAGCCAGATCCGCGAGGCCGAGGCGGCGATCGACGCCGCCGCCGAGGCCTTCGACCTCGACCCCAGGCGTCTTGAAGAAGCCGAGGAGCGGCTGTTCGCGCTGCGCGGCATGGCCCGCAAGCTGAACGTCACCGTCGACGCCCTGCCGCAGGTCCGCGCCGAGCTCGGCGCCCGGCTGCGCAACATCGAGACCTCGGAAGAGCAGCTGAAGGCGGCCGAGGCCGCCGAGGCCGCCGCCCGCAAGGCCTACCTCGACGCCGCCGCCGTGCTGTCGGCCGAGCGCCGCGCCGCCGGCGACCGCCTGGCCGAGGCGGTGATGGGCGAGCTGGCGCCGCTGAAGCTGGAGAAGGCCCGGTTCCGTGTCGTCGTCGATCCGCTCGGCGAGGACCGCGCCGGCCCGACAGGCCTCGACCGCGTCGCCTTCGAGGTCTCGACCAACCCCGGCGCGCCGTTCGGGCCGCTGGAGGTGATCGCTTCGGGCGGCGAACTGGCCCGCTTCGCCCTGGCCCTGAAGGCCGCGCTGGCCTCGCGCGGCCACGGCCCGCAGCCCTTGATGATCTTCGACGAGGTCGACCAGGGCGTCGGCGGCGCCGTCGCCGACGCGGTCGGCCTGCGCCTGCGCAAGCTCGCCGACGACGCCCAGGTGCTGGTCGTCACCCACAGCCCGCAGGTCGCCGCGCGGGCGCACGACCACTGGCGGATCAGCAAGAGCGGCGACGCCGCCTCGACCCGCACCGCCGTCGAACCGCTGTCGCCCGCCGCCCGCGAGGAGGAGATCGCCCGCATGCTCGCCGGCGCCGAGATCACCGAGGCGGCTCGTGCGGCGGCGCGGGCGCTGATCGGAGCCTGAAGGCCTTGCGTCCTTCGACACGCCGCTGCGCGGCCGCTCAGGATGACTGACTCGGAAGGTCAAACTCTCTAGTCATGGTGAGCAGCGCTGAAAGCGCGTGTCGAACCACGCAACGAGTCGAAGTCCGCACCCCATGAGCGCTGAAGTCCCCGTCTCCGACCTCACCGAAGCCCAGGCCGCCGAGGAGCTGGAGCGGCTCGCCGACGAGATCGCGGCGCACGACATCGCCTACCACCGCGAGGACGCGCCGGTGATCAGCGACGCCGAGTACGACGCCATGAAGCGTCGCAACGCGGCGATCGAGGCGCGCTTCCCGCACCTGATCCGCGAGAACAGCCCGTCGGAGAAGGTCGGCGCCGCCGCCTCCAGCCAGTTCGCGCCGGTCGAGCACGGCGTGCCGATGCTCAGCCTCGACAACGCCTTCGCCGACGAGGACGTCACCGACTTCGACGCCCGCGTGCGCCGCTTCCTGCGCCTGGGCGCGGGCGAGCACGTCGCCTTCACGGCCGAGCCGAAGATCGACGGCCTGTCGGCCTCGCTGCGCTACGAGAAGGGCGTCTTCGTGCGGGGCGCCACCCGCGGCGACGGCCGCACCGGCGAGGACATCACCGCGAACCTGCGCACCCTCAACGACATTCCAGAGCGGCTGTCAGGCTCCGGCTGGCCGGATATGATCGAGGTCCGCGGCGAGGTCTATGCCCCGCTGGAGGAGTTCGAGGCCTTCAACAAGGCGGCCGAGGAGGCCGGCAGCCGCACCTACGCCAACCCGCGCAACTTCGCCGCCGGCTCGCTGCGCCAGATCGACCCGACGGTGACCGCAAAGCGCCCGTTGCGCTTCTTCGCCTATGCCTGGGGCGAGATCAGCGGGCCGTTCGCGCAGACCCAGAGCGAGGCCCTGGCGAAGCTGAAAGAATGGGGCTTCACCACCAACGACCGCTCGACGCGGGTCGAGGACGCCGCCGGCCTGCTCGCCGTCTACCGCGCCATCGGCGAGGCCCGCTCGACGCTGCCGTATGACATCGACGGCGTCGTCTACAAGGTCGACCGGCTCGACTGGCAGCAGCGGCTCGGCTTCGTCTCCCGCTCGCCGCGCTGGGCCATCGCGCACAAGTTCCCGGCCGAGAAGGCGACCACCCTGCTGGAGGCCATCGACATCCAGGTCGGCCGCACGGGCACCCTGACCCCGGTCGCGCGCCTGCACCCGGTCACCGTGGGCGGCGTGGTCGTGCGCAACGCCACCCTGCACAACGCCGACGAGATCGCCCGCAAGGACATCCGCATCGGCGACACGGTCATGCTTCAGCGCGCCGGCGACGTGATCCCGCAGATCCTCGGCCCGGTGAACGCCGACAGGCCGGACCGGGGGCCGCCCTACGCCTTCCCGCACGAATGCATCTGCCCGCTGAAGACGCCGGTGGTGCAGGAGACGACCGCCGGCGGCGAGACCACGGTCGCCCGCCGCTGCACCGGCGAGTTCGCCTGTCCGTTCCAGAAGATCCGCCACCTGATCCACTTCGTCTCGCGCCGCGCCTTCGACATCGAGGGCCTCGGCGAGAAGCAGCTGCAGGCCTTCCTCGACGAGGGCTGGATCACCGAGCCGGCCGACATCTTCCGCCTGCCCAGGGACGAGGCGAAGCTCGCCGCGCTGCGCGAGCGCGAGGGCTACGGCGAGACGTCGGTCGCCAACCTGGTCAAGGGCATCGAGGCGCGCCGCACGATCTCGCTCGACCGCTTCCTGATCGCGCTCGGCATCCGCGACATCGGCGAGACCACGGCCGTCCACCTGGCCCGGGCCTTCGACAGCTTCGCCGACCTGGAACGGGCGGTGCTGGCGGCCTCGCAGCAGGCCCCCGGTCCGGCCTACATCGCCCTGTCGGAGCTGCACGGGATGGGGCCGAAGGCGCGGGACCAGTTGCTGTCGATGGCGCAGGGCCTCGGCGCCGATCCCTGGCCGGACGCGCCGCTGGCGCAGAAGCTCGACCATGCGCTGGCCGGCCTGGCCAGTCCCGCCCGCCGCGCGCTCGCGGAGCGCTACGGGACCTGGGACGCCCTCGTCGCCGAGGTCCGCGAGGCCGCCGCCGGCGCTCCCGGGGAGGACTTCATCGCCCTGTCCGCCATCGACGGCGTCGGTCCGGTCGCCGCCCAGTCCATCGCCACCTTCTTCCGCGAGGACCACAACCGGCGGCTGGTCGAGGCCCTGGTCGCGGAACTGGACGCGATCACGCCGCTGGCCAAGGCCAGGAACGACACGGCGGTCGCCGGCAAGACGGTGGTCTTCACCGGCGCGCTGGAGAAGATGACCCGCGACGAAGCCAAGGCGCAGGCCGAGAGCCTCGGCGCCAAGGTGGCCGGTTCGGTGTCGAAAAAGACCGACCTCGTGGTCGCCGGGCCCGGCGCCGGCTCCAAGCTCAAGGACGCCGAGAAGCACGGCGTCCGGGTCCTCACTGAGGACGAGTGGCTGGAGATGATCTCCTAGAGCAGGACGGCATCCGGCGGGATTGTCTGATGGCTGAATCGCGCTCTGGAGTCTGAAGGTCAGAGCCTGAAGGGGTCCGATGGGTCCATCTGGGGCCATCAGGCTCCAGGCGTCAGTAGTAGTCCTTCAGCACCAGGGTCCGGGTCGCGCCGCCCTCCAGCGTGAAAGTCACGCTCGTACCCGCGGGACGCCCGCGCAGGGCCTGCAGCGCACCCGCGTCGAGATCCTTCAACGCCTTGCCGTCGACGCCCGTGAGCACGTCGCCCTTCCGGAAGCCGGCCGCCTCGGCCGGCGAGCCGGGCGCGACCAGCAGCACCTCGGTCCGGCCGTCCTTCGGCGGCGGCGCCAGAAGGCCGGTGCGGTCCTTCGGGAACGGCGCATCGACCCGCTCGGCGACCGGCGTCAGCCAGATGCGGTCGCGCGAGAAGTCCGTCGTCATGCGGAACCGGTTGAGGATCGGCATGCCGATGTTGCCGAGCGTGCGGTTGCTTTCGGCCGTGTCGCCGTCGTCCGCGTAGAAGACGGCCGGGACATCCCGGAAGGTGACGCCGCCGAAGGTCAGGGTGCGCACCGTCGCCGTCTCGCGCTCCTTCAGCCCGCCGACCGCGCCGGACAGGGTCTTCGACACCGGCCGTCCGTCGGTCAGCAGTCCCGCGGGGCCGGAGAAGGCCGAGTAGACCAGCAGCGGCGAACCGTTGCCGAGGTCGAAGTCGAACGGGACCGCCGGACGCCCCTCGATCGAGACCGGCACGGAGCGGATGCCGTTGGCCGAGCCCACCGGGACCTCCACCTGGCCGGGCGCCGGAACGAAGCCGGCCGCGTCATGGAAGGCGATCGTCCGCGCCTGGAAGTCCAGGTCGACTGCGGTGGCGTTGAACACCTCCTTGCCGAGGATCACCGGGATCGGCCGGCCGATCATCTTCTCGACGCCGGACAGGTCGATCAGCACGACGGTCAGGTCGCGCAGCTCCATGTCGCCGATCTTCAGCGTGACGCCGCTGGCGATCTCGGCCTCCTGCCGGCCGCCTGTTCCGACGGCGGTGACGACGCCGGAGCGCCGGATCCCGGCCCGCTCGGCGAAGGCCTTGTCCAGCACGGTCGCCTCGGCCCCGCTGTCGAGCAGCACGTGGGTCGCGGTCCCGGCCACGGTCGCCGGGATGTAGATCCGCGAGCCGAGGTAGAACTCGAACGGCATCGGCGCGGTGGCGGTCGCGCCGGCCTCGAACACGGCGACCTTCCGGTTCGCCGGCCGCTCCCAGACCGCCGGGTCGATCGCCGGGTCGATGTCGATCTCCGAGAAGCGGAAAGTCTGCACCGCCGGATCGCCCTGGATCTGCTGGCGTTCGAGGAAGGGCATGCGGACGCCCTCGACCATCCGCCAGTCGCCGTAGCGGACCGTGGTGGTGGTGCGGTCCTCGACCAGCCGCAGCGCGAGCAGTTCGCCGGTCCCCCGGCGGACCAGCAGGCTGTAGTGGTCGGGGCCGCCGAAGCGGACCGTCACCACCTCGACCGGCTGTCCGTCGAACGTCTCGGGCGGGGCGAGGCTCACCTCTGCGCCCCGGTCCGGGCTGAACGCATCGTCGAAGGTCAGCAGCCCGCGCCGCCGCGCGGCCGCGATTTCCTCAGCTGAGGGCGTCTCGACCTGACCGCTCAGGGTCACCGTCCAGCCGCCGCGCGGGTCCCAGGCCATGTTGCTGGCCAGGGCGCCGAAGTTGGCGGTCTCGCGGCCGCGCTCGGGCGTGGTCCAGCGGCGGACCGTGCCGTCGTAGCTGCCGTCGGTGGTCACGCCGGCGGCGTAGAGGCCGGTGGCGGCCTGGAAGGCTGCCCCGCCCCGCCAGGCGACGTAGCGCGCGACCACGTCGTCGACAGGCGCGGCGAGCGCCGGCCCGGCCAGCAGGAGGGCGGCGACGGCGGCGGCGAGGGGCGTCCTGGTCATTCGGCTTCTCCCAGAAGGGTCTTCAGGCCCGCGGGCCGGAGGGTCAGCAGGCTCAGGTCGGCGAAGGCGCCCGGCGC
>CALKHU010000051.1 GCA_937991555.1 uncultured Caulobacter sp. | reverse complement strand
TCGACGTTGCCGCCGGTCTTGAGGCCGAACATGGTGCCGCGGTCGTAGAGCAGGTTGAATTCGACATAGCGGCCGCGACGGACCAGCTGCTCCTCGCGTTCCTCCGGCGTCCAGGCCTCGCCCATGCGGCGGCGCGCCAGCTTCGGGTAGATGTCGAGGAAGGTCTCGCCAACGTCGCGCGTGAAGGCGAAGTCGCGGTCCCAGTCGCCGCTGTCGTGGTGGTCGTAGAAGATGCCGCCGATCCCGCGCGGCTCGTTGCGGTGCGGCAGGAAGAAGTACTCGTCGCACCACTGCTTGTATTTCGCATGCCAGGCCGGGTCGTGCCGGTCGCAGCAGGCCTTGAAGGCGGCGTGGAAGTCGACGGCGTCCTCGAAGCCCTGGTCGCGCTGGTAGGCCAGCAGCGGGGTCAGGTCGCCGCCGCCGCCGAACCAGCCCCGCGTGGTGCAGATGAAGCGGGTGTTCATGTGCACCGCCGGCACGCGCGGGCTGCGCATGTGGGCGATCAGCGACACGCCGGTGGCGAAGAAGCGGGGATCCTCATCCGCGCCGGGGATGGTCCGGGCCATCTCGGGGGTGAAGGTCCCGTGGACGACCGAGGTGTGGACGCCAACCTTCTCGAAGAACCGGCCGTGCATCATGCCCATGACGCCGCCCCCGCCCGCCTCGCGCACCCAGGGCTTGCGCTCGAACCGCCCCGGCGAGCCCGGATACAGGTCGGCCGGCGCCTCGTCCTCGAGGGTTTCGAAAGCGGCGTGAATGCGGTCGCGCAGGGACTCGAACCATTCACGGGCGCGGGTCTTGCGGTCTTCCAGGAGGTCGGCGTCGGTCATGGCAGGCGTTTTACAGCCTTGTCGCCCTGCGTCCATGAGGCGCGGAAACCCATATTCCCGACATGGTCTGTTGAAAAAGGGCGCAGCGCGCACTAATCGGTCTCGCCACGGGACATCGACGGGGCGGCGGGGCGACTCGCGTGCGCCGGCACACGCGGTCCCGGGAACCATTTCCAGGCCGCTCGTCCATCAGGACGCGGCGCATCGAAGGGTGATCTCAAGGTGGCCGACCCCGCCGCGCATGCAGCAACCCCGGACGGGGACGATCCGTCCCGCCGCGATTTCATTCACATCGCCGCCATCACGGCCGCCGGCGTCGGCGCCGGGGCGGTCGCGTGGCCGTTCATCGCCCAGATGAACCCCTCTGCCGACACCCTGGCCCTGGCCAGCGTCGAGTACGACCTCACCAAGGTCGAGCAGGGGATGCAGGTCACGATCAACTGGCGGGGCAAGCCGCTGTTCATCCGCAACCGCACCCAGGCGCAGATCGACGCCGCGGTTAAGGACGACGGCGCGGCGATGCCGGATCCGCAGCCGGACGCCGAGCGCCACAAGGACGGCAAGGCCGAGTGGCTGGTGCTGATCGGCTCCTGCACGCACCTCGGCTGCGTGCCGACGGTCGGCGGCGGCGACTACGGCGGCTGGTTCTGCCCGTGCCACGGCTCGCACTACGACACGTCCGGCCGTATCCGCAAAGGCCCGGCGCCCAAGAACCTTGTGGTGCCCGAGTACGCCTTCCTTTCCGACACCAAGGTGAAGATCGGCTGACGTAGATGAGCGGACATTCGACCTACCAACCGAAGAGCGCGTTCACCCGCTGGATCGACGCGCGTCTGCCCGTCGGCCGCCTGGTCTGGGACAGCTTCGTCGACTACCCCACGCCCCGGAACCTCAACTACTGGTGGACCTTCGGCGGCATCCTCAGCCTCTGCCTCGGCGTGCAGATCATCACCGGCGTCGTGCTGGCGATGCACTACACGCCCAGCGCCGCGGGTGCGTTCAACTCGGTTGAGCACATCATGCGGAACGTCAACTACGGCTGGCTGATCCGCTACATCCACGCCAACGGCGCCTCGATGTTCTTCATCGCGGTCTACCTGCACATGTTCCGCGGCCTCTACTACGGCTCCTACAAGGCGCCCCGCGAGATCCTGTGGCTGCTGGGCTGCGTGATCTACCTGCTGATGATGGCCACCGCCTTCATGGGCTACGTGCTGCCCTGGGGCCAGATGAGCTTCCACGGCGCGGTCGTGATCACCAACCTGCTCGGCGCCTTCCCGATCGTCGGCGAGACCATCACCACCCTGCTGTGGGGCGGCTTCGCGGTCGACGAGCCGACGCTGAAGCGCTTCTTCTCGCTGCACTACCTGCTGCCCTTCGTGATCGCGGGCGTCGTGATCCTGCACATCTGGGCGCTGCACGTGGTCGGCCAGAACAACCCGACCGGCGTCGAGCCGAAGTCGAAGACCGACACCCTGCCCTTCACCCCGTACGCGACGGTGAAGGACGGGTTCGCGATGAGCGTGTTCCTGATCCTCTTCGCGACCTTCGTCTTCTACATGCCGAACGCGCTGGGCCATGCGGACAACTACATTCCCGCCGACCCGCTGGTGACGCCGGCGCACATCGTTCCGGAATGGTACTTCCTGCCGTTCTACGCGATCCTGCGCGCCGTGCCGGACAAGCTGATGGGCGTGCTGGCCATGTTCGGCGCCATCGGCTGCCTGTTCGCGCTGCCCTGGCTCGATACCTCGAAGGTGCGCTCCATGCGCTACCGCCCGCAGGCCAAGCTGTACTTCGCGATCTTCGTGGTCGTCTGTGCGATCCTCGGCCTCTGCGGCGCCAAGCTGCCGGATGACCCGATCATCCCGGGTCTGTGGTCGCCGCTGGTGATCGACTCGCCGCTGAACAGCTTCGTGTGGCTGTCGCGCTTCGCCACCCTCTACTACTTCGCCTACTTCCTGGTCATCACGCCCGCCCTGGGCCTGACCGAGAAGCCGCGTCCGGTTCCCGAAACCATCTCCTCGCCGGTCCTGCCCGGCGACTCCGACAAGAAGGACTGAGCCTCGATGCTGCGCAAAGTCACCCTGCTGGCGGCGGCTCTTGTCCTGGTCGGCGGCCCCGCCTTCGCGGCGGGCAAGGCCAAGGAGCCCGCGGACATCGCCTTCAGCTTCGAAGGTCCGTTCGGAACCTACGATCAGGCCCAGCTGCAACGCGGCTACAAGGTCTATCGCGAGGTCTGCGCCGCCTGCCACAGCATGAACCTGTTGGCGTTCCGCAACCTCGGCGACCGGGGCGGGCCGTTCTACGATCCGAAGTACCCGAACGCGAACGACAACCCCTACGTGAAGGCGATCGCCGCCGAAGCCCAGATCGACGACCTGGACGGCGAAACGGGCGATCCGGTCAAGCGCCCCGGCATTCCGGCCGACCGCTTCCCGGCGCCGTTCCCGAATACGATCGCGGCCAAGGCCAGCAACGGCGGCGCGCTGCCGCCGGACCTGTCGCTGATCGCCAAGGCGCGTGAAGGCGGGCCGGAGTACGTCGCCGCGCTGCTGCAAGGCTACAAGACGCCCCCGAAAGGCCACGAGCCGGCGTCGGCCACGCTGCACTACAACGAGTACTTCCCGGGCAACTTCCTGGCCATGGCCGCGCCCCTGGCCGCCGGCAAGGTCGAGTTTGACGACGGTACGAAGTCGACCCTGAAGCAGCAGTCCGAGGACGTCGCCGCCTTCCTGATGTGGGCCGCCGAGCCCAAGATGGAGGAGCGCAAGCAGATGGGCGCCGCCGTGATGGTGTTCCTCGTGCTGTTCGCCGGCCTGCTGTACGCCAGCTACCGCCGCGTCTGGGCGAACGAAAGCCACTAGGCTTACGGACCTTGCCAGTCCGAGAGGGCCCGGGAGCGATCCCGGGCCCTTTCTCATTGGGGCTTGTAGAGCAGGCGACGGCCGCTGATGTCGAGCCGCAGGCGCCAGCTGGACCAGAACCCTGTCCCCAGCGCGCCGGCCAGCGCAGGGTCGAGATCGCCGCCGATCGCCGCGTCAGGGCGCTCGTACAGGACGCCTTCCGCCGACAGGGCGCGCAGCCGGGCCGGCGCCAGCGACCGTGGTGTCGGGCCAGGCGCGTCGGTCGAAGACTCCAGCCGGGCGTCACGGACCCGGACCGTCGCGCGCGACCCCCAGTCCACGGCGAACAGCCCGGCCCGGGCGCGGCGGTCATCCGAGACCGCCGCGCGCACGGCGGGCGTGCCCGCCACCACCGTCAGAGGCAACACGCCGGTGCGGCCGAAGGGCGGGGGGCGGCCACGCCACAGCGTCAGGCGACAGGGCGAAAAGCTGAGGTCCACCGTATAGCGCGCCAGAACGTCGGCCCCGATCACCCCCGTGATCGGCGTCACGAAGCCCGGCGCGCGGTCATCGAGGTCGACGACGGTGACGGCGACCGGCGCCAGCCTCTGGCCTGCCAGCCGCCCCGCTGCGACGAACGCGCGGGGCAAGCCCTCCATCTCCGCCCGCGTCTCGTGCAGCAGCGTGTGCGGCGCGGAAGGATCGATCAGCCAGTCGCCGGCGATTCCCGCGATCTCGCCCGGCGCGACGACGGCGCCGTTCTCGAACCAGCAGGCGGCCTCGCCTGCCTCAGCGCGGACCGATACCGCCGACAGAATCATGCCGGCGATGAGGGCGGCGGGACGCATGGCCTGATCCTAGCCAAGCGCCGCGCGTCCGGCGATAAGCAGGCGTGGGGAGGCGGCGCATGACAGGCTGGACGCTGGGCATCATCGGCGGATCGGGCATCTACGAGCTCGAGGGGCTCGAGGACCGGGAGACGCTGAGCATCGAAGGACCGTTCGGCCCGCCGTCGGGAGCGCTCGTCTCCGGCCGGATCGGGGCCGCGAGGCTGGTCTTCCTCGCCCGCCATGGCGCCGGCCACCGCATCCCCCCGGGCGAGATCAACGCCCGCGCCAATATCGACGCCCTGAAGCGGGCCGGGTGCACCGACGTGCTGTCGCTGTCGGCCGTGGGTTCGCTGCGGGAAGACCTGCCGCCGGGGACCTTCGTCGCCGTCGACCAGTACATCGACCGCACGGTCGGTCGACCGGCCAGCTTCTTCGGTGAGGGGCTGGTGGCGCACGTGTCGCTGGCCGACCCGGTGTGCCCGCGCCTGTCGGCCCTGGCGGCCGAGGCGGCCCGCGGAGCCGGGGCGAAGGTCGTTGAGGGCGGGATCTACCTGGCCATGGAGGGACCGCAGTTCTCGACCCGCGCCGAGAGCGAACTCTACCGCTCCTGGGGCTGCAGCGTCATCGGCATGACCAACATGCCGGAGGCGCGCCTGGCCCGAGAGGCCGAGCTGCCCTACGCCTCGATCGCCATGGTCACCGATTACGACTGCTGGCGCGTCGGCGAACGACCGGTGGAGGTGGCCGACATCCTCGGCGTGATGCACGCGAACACCACGATGGCCAAGGACCTCGTCCGCCGCCTCGCGCTGTCGCTGCCGCAGACGCGCGCTCCGTCGCCGATCGACACGGTCCTGGACGGTGCGATCATTACGGCTCCCCAGGCGCGGGATCCCGCCGTCGCCGCGCGGCTCGACGCTGTCGCCGGCCGCGTGCTGCGCGGCTGAGGATCAAATCTCTCCCCGCGATCCTCCGGAGCGCTGGAAGAGCTGCAGGGTGCGGAGCATCGCCAGGCGGGCGCTGTCCTCATGATGCGCCGGTCCGGGCGCTACGAAGGCGTGGCCCGCGTCGTAGAGCCACAGGGGCAGGTCCGGATGGGCGGCAGCGATGGTCTCGACCACCGGCATCGGAATGGTCTCGTCGGCCTTGCCGAAGTGGAGAATGGTCGGGACCCGCGGCGTGGCGGCGACATGGTCGATGATGTTGCCGCCGTAGAAACAGCTCACCGCTGTCAGGCCGTCGCAGTAGCAGGCGGCGACCCAGGCGCTGCTGCCGCCGAAGCAGAAGCCCATCAGGAACACGGGCCCGGCGAGGGCGTCGATGGCCGCCTGGATCTGGCCGGTGCAGCCCTCGCCCCAGCCTGAGGCCGCGCCCATCGCCAGCCGGTCCCCGAGGATGGGCGGATGCGTGTTGTGCTCCGGGAAGGGCGCGGTTCCGTCGAGCAGGCTGGGCGCCATCACCTCATAGCCCTGGGCGGCGAACTGGTCGGCAAGCTCGCGGATGTGGGGCGTCACGCCCCAGATGGCGTGCAGGATCACCAGACCGCCCCGCCGCGCCTCCTGGGCGGGAGCATGCCAGGCGGCCAGCTCGGCCCCCGTCCGGGTCTTCAGGATGACGCGCCGGCCCATGCTCAGCGCGCTCCGTTGGCCTCGAACAGCTCCAGAGTGCGGCGGCGGGCCAATTCGGCGTCGGCGGGGTCCGAGTCCGGCCGGCCGTCGTTGTTGAAGCCGTGCCCGGAGGCCTCGTAGATGTAGACGGGAACCTCCGGATGGGCCGTCTGGACGGCGGCCTTGACGGTGTCGGCCGGAATGTGGGCGTCCTTGCGGCCCAGGTGGACGATGACCGGGCAGGAGAGGGGGAGCGAGGCCATCCCCACCACCTGGCCGCCGTAGTAGCTGGAGGCGGCCGACAGGCCCCGGCAGCGGGACGCCGCCAGCCAGGCCATGGTGCCGCCGTAGCAGTAGCCGACGATGAAGACCGGGCCCCGGCGGGCCAGAAAGTCGATGCAGGCCTGGATGTCGCCGATGGCGTTGTCGGGGCCGTTGGCCATCGCCTTCGCCACGCCCGCCTGGACGCCGGCGTCGTCATGCTCGGCCGTGAAGCCCTTCTCCTGGCGGTCGAACATCGACGGGGCCAGCACCTCGAAGCCGCGCGCCGACCAGCGGGCGACGTCGGCCTGGACGTACTGGTCGAGGCCGAAGATCTCCTGGATCACGATCACGCCGCCCTTGCGCGGACCCTCTGGCTCGGCGTGCAGGGCGGTGAAGCCGAACCCGTCGTGGCCTGCGGTGAGGGTGAGGATCGTGGTCATGGCGCGTCTCCGGATCGGCGGTGGCGCAAGGTGACGGCGGACGATCCGGCTGTCGAGGGTTCCCGAGAGCCTGCCTTGACAGCCGCCAGGCTTTTTACATAATCACCATTATGCCAAAACGGGTAGACCACCTCGCGCAACGCCGGTCCATCGCCGAGGCCGCGATCCGGGTCATCGACCAGGTCGGGCTTGAGGGCGCCCGCCTGCGTGACGTCGCCCAGGCGGGCCAGGTCACGACCGGAGCGGTGACCCACTATTTCGGCAGCAAGGACGAGGTGCTGGAAGCCGCCATGGCCGAGGTCGTGCGCCGCATCCTCGGCCGCCAGGCCGACCAGGCGATGGGCCGCGAGCCGATCGAGGGGCTGATCGAGGGTGCCTGCGCCTTCCTGCCGCTCGATGAGGAGCGGCTGCGCGACTGGCGTGTCTGGTTCGCCTTCTGGGGACGGGCGGCGGTCGATCCGCGCTACAGGGCGCTCCATCGCGGCTACTACGCCGACATCACCGCCAGCCTCACGCGCTCCCTGAACCAGCTGCGCGCCGGCGGCCGGCTGGCGCACGAAGGCCCGGCGGAGGCGCTCGCCGACGCCATCGTGGCCGCTGTCGACGGCGTCGGCGTGCGCGCCACCCACGAACCCGGCGACTGGCCCGCCGAGCGTCAGGCCGCGACCCTGCGGCTGCTTCTCGAACCGCTGCTGAAACCCGCCTGAAGGAGGCCCCGATGCCCCGTCTTGTGACCCTGCCGCCGAACGCTTCGACCGACGAGATCATGGCCGTGCTGGACCGGGACGGCGCGCTGATCGTGCGCGACGTCATCGACGGGCCGACCCTCGACCGCCTCCGGTCCGAGATCATGCCCTACGTCGAGGCCACCCGGCCCGGCCAGGATGGCTTCTCCGGCTTCCGGACCACCCGCACCGGCGCGCTCGCGGCGCGGTCGGCCGTCTGCCGCGACCTGATCATGAACGGCATGATCCAGTCCCTCTGCGAGCGGGTGCTGAAGCCGAACTGCGAGCGCTGGCAGCTCCACCTCGGCCAGGTCATCCGCATCATGCCGGGGCAGGAGGCGCAGCCGATCCACCGCGACCGCTGGGCCTGGGGCCCCTACATGCAGGGGATCGAGCCGCAGCTGAACACCATCTGGGCGGTCACCGACTTCCGGCGCGAGAACGGAGCCACGCAGGTCGTTCCGGGCTCCATCGACTGGCCGGACGATCGGCGGCCTACCGAGGACGAGATCACCTGGGCCGAAATGTCGGCCGGCTCGGTGCTGGTCTACACCGGCACGGTGTTCCATGGCGGCGGCGCCAACGTGACCGACGGCGACCGCATCGGCCTGAACATCACCTACACCCTCGGCTGGCTGCGCCAGGAGGAGAACCAGTACCTGTCGTGTCCGCCCGGGATCGCGCGCACCTTCCCGGAGGATCTGCAGAAGATGCTCGGCTACGACCTCGGCTCCTATGCGCTCGGCTACTACACGCCGCCGCTGCCGCCCGGCGAGGGCCCGGAGGTGGTCTCCCCGCGGCACGCCCTGACCGGCGGCGGCACGGACTCGGCCCTGGGCACGGCGGAACTGCTGGCGGCGATCGCGGAAAAGACGTCCGGCGCGCCGGTCGGCTAGAGTCGCAGCCCGTCCGCGGCCGGCACGATCTCGCTCATCACCGGGCCGATCTCATCGTGCAGCACCAGGTCGGCCAGCACGTCCTGTTCTGTGGCCTCGCGGTTGACGATGGCCAGCCGGGCGCCGTTGCGCTTGGCCAGGATCGGGAAGCCGGCCGCCGGGTAGACGACCAGAGACGACCCCAGCACCAGGAACAGGTCGCAGGCCAGGGTTTCTTCCTCTGCGCGCAGCATCGGCGCCTCCGGCATCTGCTGGCCGAAGGAGATGGTGGCGCTTTTGACGAGGTGCCCGCAGTCGCGACAGGTCGGGATCTCGCCCCGCTCCACGAAGACCGGGCGGAGGTCCCTGAACTCGTGGCGCAGCCCGCACTTCAGGCACGCCGCGTAGCTGGCGTTGCCATGCAGCTCGATCACCCGCTCGTCCGGGATGCCGCTGTCCTGGTGCAGGTTGTCGACGTTCTGGGTGATGACGCTCGAGACCTTGCCCATGGCCACCAGCCGCGCCACCGCGTCATGCCCTGCGTTCGGGGAACGGCCTGTCCAGCCCGCTGTCCCGTTGAACACCCGGGTCCAGGCCTCGCGGCGCCGCGCCTCGTCGCCGACGAACTCCTGGAAGTAGATCGGCTTCATCTTCGACCAGACGCCGCCCGGACTGCGGAAGTCGGGGATGCCGGACTCGGTCGAAATGCCCGCGCCCGTGAACACCACCACGCGGCGGGCGTCGTCGATCATGCGGGCGAGTTCGGCGCGACGGCTCATGGTGCGAAACTCGACCGGCATTTCACGCCCCAGTGCCCCTGCTCGCAGGTCACGACGTAGATCGAGTCGAACCCGCCGATGATTGAGCCGTCGGCGCGGTAGCGGGAGAAGCGGGTGTCGAAATGAACCTTGTCAGGCCCGGCATGGATGACCTCGCGCCGCTCCCAGGCGGAATGATGCCAGTCGCTCAGCGCACCCTGAGTGAACATCTCCGGCTTGTGATGGCCGGGCTCGATGATCGTCAGGCTGTTCGACGCCAGGCGAACGCTCGGGAAGTTAAAGGTCTTCTCCCAGGCCGCCAGGTCGCGCGCGTTGAACGCCGCCATGAAGGCGTCCAGGCAGGCCTCAGCGGCGGCGATGGCGTCGGCGTGTTCGGTCACGCCGCCATGTTGTCCGATCAGACGTTGAAGCGGAAGTGCATCACGTCGCCGTCCTTGACGACGTACTCCTTGCCTTCCGAGCGCATCTTGCCGGCTTCCTTCGCCCCGTGTTCGCCGCCCAGGGCGATGAAGTCGTCGAAGGCGATGGTCTCTGCGCGGATGAAGCCTTTCTCGAAGTCGTTGTGGATCACGCCGGCCGCCTGAGGCGCCGTGGTGCCGACCGGGATCGTCCAGGCGCGCGCTTCCTTCGGACCGACCGTGAAGTAGCTCTGCAGGCCGAGCAGGGCATAGGCCTCGCGGATCAGGCGGTTCAGGCCCGGCTCCTCGAGCCCCAGGGTCTCAAGGAACTCGGCGCGCTCTGCGGGATCCAGCAGGGCGATCTCGCTCTCGATCTGGGCCGAGATGACGACGCTCTTGGCGTTGTCGCGCTTCGCCCGCTCGGCCACGAGGTCGGAGAAGCGGTTGCCGTCGTGGGCGGAGCCTTCGTCGACGTTGCAGACGTACAGCGCCGGCAGCGAGGTCAGCAGCTGCAGCATGTGCCAGGCCTTGTAGTCCTCCTTGCTGATCTCGGCGGCGCGGGCGGGGCGGCCGTTGTTCAGCTGTTCGAGGGCGATCTTGCACAGGCGCAGGGTGTTGGCGGCGTCCTTGTCCTGCCGGGCGCGCTTCTCGAGGTTCGGCACCCGCTTCTCGAGGCTCTCGAGGTCGGCGAGCATCAGCTCGGTCTCGATGATCTCCAGGTCGGCGATCGGGTCGATCCGGCCCTCGACGTGGGTGATGTCGCCATCCTCGAAGCAGCGGGCGACGAAGGCGATGGCGTCGCAGTCCCGGATGTTGGCGAGGAACTGGTTGCCGAGGCCCTCGCCCTTGGACGCGCCGCGCACCAGGCCGGCGATGTCCACGAAGTTGATGCGCGAGGGAATGATCTCCTTCGAGCCGGCGATCCTGGCCAGCTGTTCCAGCCGTGGCTCGGGCACGGCGACGTCGCCGGTGTTCGGCTCGATCGTGCAGAACGGGTAGTTGGCCGCCTGGGCCGATGCGGTCTGGGTCAGGGCGTTGAACAGGGTCGACTTGCCCACGTTGGGTAGGCCGACGATCGCGACTTTCAGGGCCATGGAGCTCTCGAACGGTAGGGTGGCGCGCCTATAGCCGATGCGCGCGGGATTGTCGCCCGGCTCAGTCGCCGTCGCGGGCGAGCTTGCGCGGATCAGCCTTGGGGGCGGGGGCAAGGCGCAGGACCTCGGCCTGGAAGCGCTCGTCGTCGCCCGCGGCGGCGAAGGGCAGGGCGTCGGCGATCGCGTCCAGCATCGGATCCAGCCAGACGTGCTCGGCCTTGTAGAGGTCGCCCAGCACGTAGTGCATGACCATGTCCTTGTCGCCCGGGTGGCCGACGCCGATCCGCGCCCGCCTGAAGTCGGCGCCGATCTGGCTGGTGACCGACCGGATGCCGTTGTTTCCGGCCGCCCCGCCGCCGGTCTTCATCCGGAACCGACCCGGCGCCAGGTCGATCTCGTCGTGGAAGACGATCACGTCGGCCGGCGACAGCTTGAAGAACCGCACCGCCTCGCCGACCGAACGGCCGCTCTCGTTGTAGTAGCCCTGCGGCTTGAGCATCAGCAGCCTCACCGTCCCGCCGGGCGTAGGGACCTGGCCCTCGCAGGCCAGACCCTGGAAGCGCGCCCGCCAGGGCGCGGTCGCCCACCGCCGGGCGATGGCGTCCATCGCCATGAAGCCGACGTTGTGGCGGTTCTTCTCGTATTTCGGCCCCGGATTGCCGAGACCGGCGAGGATCAGCGTCATCACGGCCTCCTGTCCGGGCGCCTGAACGAAAACGGGCGGGCCTAGGCCCGCCCGAGAACTTTCGCCGATGCGAGAGCGATCAGCCCTCCGCTTCGCCGGCTCCTTCGGCGGCTTCCGACATCGCGGCCGACGAGACCTTCAGGGTCGCGATCACGAAGTCGCGGTCGCCGATCGTCGGGGTGACGCCCTTGGGCAGAGCGATGTCGCCGATGCGGATGGTGTCGCCCAGGTTCTTGGTGGCGAGGTCGACGACCAGCTCTTCCGGGATGGCGGAGGCCGGCGCATTCACTTCCACCTCGTGGCGGACGACTTCCAGCGAGCCGCCCTGCTTCAGACCCGGGCAGGTCTCGTGGTTCTTGAAGTGGACCGGCACGGCGATCTTGATCACGCCGGTCTCGTCGACCCGGTACAGATCGAAGTGCACCGGCTCGTCGGTGACCGGATGGAACTGGACGTCCTTGGCGATGACCGGCTGGGTCTCGTCGCCGTACTTCAGCGTCACCAGGTGGCCGAGCAGCTTGCCGGTGTAGAGCGACTTGCGGAACTCGTTGCTCTTCACGGCGATCGCCACGGGGTCCTTGGAACCGCCGTACAGGATGCCCGGCACCTTGCCGGCGCGACGGGCTTCGCGGGCGCCGCCGGTGCCGGTGCGCTCACGGACTTCGACGTTCAGGACGATCTCGGCCATGGTCTTGCTTGTCTCAAAACGAAGTCGCCGCGGCAGAAACTTCCGCGCGGCGACGGTCTGTGAATTCAGGGTTGCGCTCGATACACGCTTTGGAGCGGGGACGCAACGTGACTCTGCTGCGCCCCGTCCGGAGCCGGCGTCTAGCGGCGCGTCGCGGTCTTCTTGCCGCCCGCGGCCGCCGTCGGAACGGGCTTCGGCGGGGGCGGGGGCTCCGGCGGCATCATCGCGCCCGACGCCTTCACCATGCAGGCGCCGGTGTCGATCATGATGTGCTGGCCAAGGCAGAAGACGTCCTCGTAGTGCGGCTTGGACACCGCCAGGCACTGGTAGAGGTTCAGCTTGGCCATCTTCAGGCAGTAGCCGCTGGACTGCTCGTCGGTGATCGCGTCGAGCGAGGCCCAGTTGGCGTCGCCGGCCTCGCCCAGGGCGGCCAGGGCGGCCACGGCCATGCTGCGGACGACGAAATGCGACCACGGCGGCGGCGTCGACTGGCCGGTCACCGTCATCGGCGCGGCCCCGTTGTAGGCCTGCGAAAGCATCATGACGTCGGCGGCGTCGCCGAGCATCGGCGACGAGCCGAGCGTGCGGGCCTCGATCAGGCGGCCGTCGCGGTTCACGACCTCCTTCTTCGACCACGGCTGGCGCTGGACGTCGTAGGCGGCCTGCTTCACCGCGCGGCCGCTGAGCAGAAGCCGGGTCCCCTCGCTGCCGACCCCGGCGACGATCAGGTCCGCCGCGCCCTGGGCGCCCGGGAAGGTCACGACGGTGTTGGGGTTGGCCAGGATCTGGTCACGCAGCGCGATGCGGGTCACCGGGCTGGCGGCGTGCGCCCGGACGCCCTGCACAAAGGTCTGGTCCTGCAGCGCCAGGATGGCGGCATAGGCCATCGCGCCACGCTGGAACTGCCGCGGTTCGTAGGCCGCCGCGAGCTTCAGGGAGGAGGCGATCGACGGTCCGTCCTTGAAGTCGGGCGTGATCGCGCCGGCGCGGGCCATGTAGCCGCGCCAGGCGCTGGCTTCCTCGATCAGGCGCGGGGCCAGGGTGATCGGCGGCGGCGCGGGCGGCGGCGGCGGCGGCGGGGGCGGCAGGGGCGTCGTGGTCTTGCAGGCCGCGACCAGCACGGTCAGGGCGGCGAGCGCGACGGCCGGCGCGAGGCGGCGAGCGGACATAAGCGATTTCATGGCGACAATTTCCCCCACCGGCGCCCGATGAAGTCAATAGAACTCGGTTGAGCGGCGAGAATGTGACACCGCCCGTTAACCATCCGTGGACGGCCGCCGAGCAATCGCAAACCCTTCAGTCGAAAAGCTTCGAGACTGACTCTTCGTTCGCGATGCGACGGATCGCCTCGCCGATGAGGGGAGCGCAGCTGACGCTGCGGATCTTCTTGCAGCCCTTGACCTCGTCCGAGAACTCGATCGAGTCCGTGACGACCAGTTCCTTGAGCACCGAGTTGGTCACGCGCTCGGCCGCCATGCCCGACAGCACCCCGTGGGTGACATAGGCGCTGACGCTGGCGGCGCCGTGGTCGACCAGGGCCTTCGCCGCGTTGCACAGGGTGCCGGCGGAATCGACGATGTCGTCGAACAGGATGCAGTGGCGTCCGGAGACGTCGCCGATGATGTTCATCACCTCGCTCTCGCCGGGGGCGGAGCGGCGCTTGTCGACAATGGCTAGGTCGGCGTCATCGACCCGCTTGGCCAGGGCCCGGGCGCGGACCACGCCGCCGACATCGGGCGAGACGACCATCAGCTCGCCGGTGTTGCGGCCGTGGTTCATCTTGATGTCCTGCGCCAGCAGCGGCACCGGCAGCAGGTTGTCGGTCGGGATGTCGAAGAAGCCCTGGATCTGGCCGGCGTGCAGATCCATCGTCAGCACCCGGTCGGCGCCGGCGCGGGTGATCAGGTTGGCGACCAGCTTGGCCGAGATCGGCGTACGGCCGCCGGTCTTCCGGTCCTGCCGGGCGTAGCCGAAGTAGGGCAGCACCGCGGTGATCCGCCGGCCCGACGCGCGCTTCAGCGCGTCGATGCAGATCAGCAGCTCCATCAGGTTGTCGTTGGCCGGGTAGCTGGTCGACTGGATGACGAAGACGTCCTCGCCCCGCACGTTCTCGTCGATGGTGACGAAGACCTCGTTGTCGGCGAACCGGCGCACCTGGGCGCGGGTCAGCGGCATGTCGAGATACTCGGCGATCGCGGTCGCCAGCGTACGGTTGGAGTTGCCTGCGAGCAGCTTCATCGGACGGGTCTTCGCGCTGGGGACGTTGGGCGGCTTCTATGGGGGCGGGGGCTGATCGGCAAGCCGATTCGAACCTCATTTCCTCCGGGACCCGACCAAACTAATCATTGGCAACCTAACCGCGCCGCGCGACACTCCCGGCCGGACCGCCCCGGCAGAGGGCGGCTGTCACGGGAGGACTTCATGGCCGACGACGCCGCGCCGCCGAGCATGCTGCAGCTGACGCCGCTGGACCCGACCTACAGGGCCGATCCGCACGCGGTGCTCAAGCCGATGCGCGAGACCTGCCCGGTCCACCGCGACGCCATGGCCGGGACCTTTGTGATCAGCCGCTACGAGGACGTCCGCGGCATCGTCTCGGACAACACGCTGTGGCGCGACCCGATCAACGCCGAACCGTCGGCCGTGATGCAGCGCCGCTTCGCCGACAACGTCGACCCGAACCTGCCGCGCACCAGCACGACCAGCATCCTGATGCTGGACAATCCCGACCACGCCCGCGTGCGCCAGCCGCTGGCCCAGGCCCTCTACGCCCGCGTCGCGAAGTTCCGGCCGCACGCAGAGCGGATCATCGACCACTATCTGGACGCCGTCGCCGACGAGGAGACCTTCGACCTGATGGCGCGCTTCTGCGTGCCGGTGCCGGTCGATGCGATCGCCGAGATCCTCGGTGTCGAGCATGACCGCCTGGAAGAGTTCCGGGACTGGTCCGAGGGCGTGATCCTCGGCCTCAATCCGTTCCGCAACGCCGAGCAGACGGCGCACATGGAGCGCTCGGCGGTCGCGCTGCACGACTACTTCACCGCCCTGATGGATGACCGCCGCAAGACCCCGCGCGACGACCTGGTCAGCGACATGGTCGGGCTCCAGGCGGGCGGCGCGCCGCTGAGCGACGACGAGGTGCGCATCAACCTGCAGGCCCTGCTCGTCGGCGGCAACCTGACCACGACCGACCTGATCGGCAACGGCGTGCGCCTGTTCCTGACCCACCCGGACCAGCTGGCCAGGCTGAAGGCCGATCCGAAACTGGCGGCGGCCGCCGTCGAGGAAGTCCTTCGCTACGAAGGACCGGTCGACATCACCGGTCGCGTGGCCTCGCGCGACATGGAGGTCGGCGGCTGCCCGGTAAGGCAGACCCAGTCGATGACCACCTTCCTGCGCGCCGCCAACCGCGACCCCGAGGCCTTCGAGGATCCCGACCGCTTCAACATTACGCGCAAGGGCAAGCCCCACGTCGCCTTCGGCGGCGGCTCGCACATCTGCATCGGCGCGCCGCTGGCCCGGCTGGAGGCGCAGATCGCCTTCGTGAAGCTGTTCGACCGGTTCCCGACCCTTCGGCTGGCCGATCCGGACGCCGAGCCGGCGTGGCGGACGCTGCCCTTCTTCCGTGGGCTGGAAACCCTTCAGGTCGCGACCCGCTAGGCTGCTTGCCTCCCCCTGCGGGAAGGCGTCCAGACAGGTCCGCAACAGTCATCAGAGGAGGCGCGCCATGGGCAGCCAGACCGGAAAGACCCTGTTCGTCGCGGGCGGTTCCAGCGGCATCAACCTGGGCATCGCCCGCTGCTTCGCGCGCGAGGGCGCCAACGTCGCCCTGATCAGCCGCAGCCCGGAGAAGATCGCCGCCGCCGCCGCCGAGATCGCGGAAATCAACGGCGGCCGCGCCATCGGCATGGCCGCGGACGTCCGCGACTACGCCGCCGTCGAGGCGGCGCTGAAGGCCACGCACGAGCAGTTCGGCGACATCGACACGGTCATCTCCGGCGCGGCGGGCAACTTCGTCGCCCCGGCGCTGGGCATGTCGGCCAACGGCTTCAAGACGGTCGTCGACATCGACCTGATCGGCACCTTCAACGTGCTGCGGGCCTCCTACGAGTTCCTGCGCAAGCCGGGCGCCTCGCTGATCTCGATCACCGCCGGCCAGGCCACCCGCGCCTCGATGTTCCAGGCCCACGTCTGCGCCGCCAAGGCCGGCATCAACATGCTGACCCAGTGCCTGGCGCTGGAGTGGGGGCCCGCCGGCGTACGCGTGAACGCCATCTCGCCCGGCCCGATCGAGGACACCGAAGGCATGCTGCGCCTGGCGCCGACCCCGGAAGCCGAGGCCCGCATCAAGGCCCGCGTGCCGGCCCGCCGCTATGGCACCAAGGACGAGATCGGCGCCGCGGCGCTGTTCCTCAGCTCCGACGAGGCCCGCTACATCAACGGCGCCATCCTGCCCGTCGACGGCGGCTCCGGCTGCGGCGACGGCTCGGGCGACGCGCTGGGCGGCGGGATTCACTGACCGCCCTGCGTGCTTCGACACGCGCTCTTCGAGCGCTGCTCGGCATGACGTGGGTGTGTAGCCTTCGAGAAACGTCATCCTGAGCAGGCCCGAAGGGCCGTGTCGAAGGACGCAAGGCCTTACAGCAGCGACCCCTGCTTTTCACGCGGCGCTTCCTCATGCCGCCACGTCCCGGCCGGGGAAGGGACCAGCAGGCCCTCGGCCGGCGCGCCCATCAGCCAGCCGGCCCAGCCGTCGCGTTCCACGACCACCGGCTGGCGATCGTGGATCGGCGTGATGTCCGGGCCCGGCGCGGTGGTCAGCAGCGCGAACCTCCGGTCCTCGCCCTGACCGCCGATCAGGCCGGCGAAACAGAACCAGTCGCCGTCCGTGCGCGAGAACCGCCAGCGGGTTTTCGGGTACTTGTCCCCCGTGAACTCGAAGAAGGACGAGGCCGGAACCAGGCACCGCCCGTGATCGAACGCCCGCCCCTCGGACCGGAAGTTGATTACCGGCGGCCGCTTCGGCTGCGACGGGATCAGCCCCCACTTCAGGCGTTCCAGTGTCGCGCCGTCGCCGCGGGGAACCACGACAGGCGCGAGGTCCGTCGGCCGCACGTCGTCGGTCGGCTGCAGGTTCGGAACCCCCTCCTCGGGCCAGTACCAGGCGATCAGCTTCTCGGTGAACGCATCGGCGATCATCGAGGCCGGCACATGGTTCGCGTAGTTGTTGCACATGGCGACAGCCTAGACCGGCGGCCATTCACGAAGAAGGGCGGCTCTTGGAGCCGCCCTCAATTCGGATAGAAGCAGCTAACGCTGCGCCCTAAGCCACCTTCACCCGCGCCGCGCTCTCCGGCAGGTCCTGGCCGAAGGCGCGCTGGTAGAACTCGGCCACGGTCGGCCGCTCGAGTTCGTCGCACTTGTTCAGGAAGGTCAGGCGGAAGGCCAGGGCCAGGTCGCCGCCGAAGATCTCGGCGTTCTGGGCCCAGGTGATCACGGTCCGCGGGCTCATGACGGTGGAGATGTCGCCGTTCATGAAGGCGTTGCGGGTCATGTCCGCCACCCGGACCATGGCGGCCAGGGTGCGGCGGCCTTCGGGCGTCGCGTAGGCCGGGTTCTTGGCCAGCACGATCTCGGCCTCGGCGTCGTGGTCGAGGTAGTTCAGGGTGGTGACGATGGACCAGCGGTCCATCTGCGCCTGGTTGATCTGCTGCGTGCCGTGGTAGAGGCCCGTCGTGTCGCCCAGGCCGATGGTGTTGGTCGTCGAGAATAGGCGGAAGTACGGGTTGGCCCGGATCACGCGGTTCTGGTCGAGCAGGGTCAGCTTGCTGCCCGACTCCAGCACGCGCTGGATCACGAACATCACATCCGGCCGGCCCGCGTCGTACTCGTCGAACACCAGCGCCATCGGGCGCTGCAGGCACCAGGGCAGGATGCCTTCCCGGAACTCGGTGATCTGCTTGCCGTCCTTCAGGACGATGGCGTCCTTGCCGACGAGGTCGATGCGCGAGACGTGGCTGTCGAGGTTG
>CALKHU010000050.1 GCA_937991555.1 uncultured Caulobacter sp. | reverse complement strand
AGGCCCGGCGCGAGCTGGCGGCCTGGCGCGAGGCGATCCTCAAGCCGCCGTCCCGCCTGCAGGCGGCCGCCAAGGGGCTGCAGGGCCGGATCAACAGTCTCATCCCTGAGAAGGTCCACGCCGCCATCACCGCGACGATGGAGCAGATGACCCGCGCGATCCTGACGGGCGCCGACTACACCACCGCCCCGCCGGCGCCGAACCTGAGCCTGCGCGAGCGCGAGGACCTGGTCCGCAAGGCCATCGAGAGCTACCGCAACGTGGCCACGGTTGAGGTCGGCGTCGCCGGCGCGGGCGGCTTCCTGCTGGCCGCCGCCGACTTCCCGGTCCTGATCGCCCTCAAGATCAAGCTGCTGTTCGAGATCGCCGCCCTCTACGGGCATGACGGCGGCGCCTGGCGCGAGCGGCTCTACATCCTGTCGATTTTCCAGCTGGCCTTCTCCAGCCCCGACCACCGCCGCGTCGTCTTCGAGCAGATGACCAGCGCCGCGCAGCTGGCGTCGCCGGATGACTTCGACTGGCGGCGGTTCCAGCAGGAGTATCGCGACTACATCGACCTGGCGAAGCTGGCGCAGCTCCTGCCCGTGGTCGGCGCGCCGGTCGGGGCGATCGTCAATTTCCGGCTGCTCGAGCAGCTGGGGACGACGGCGATGAACGCCTACCGGCTTCGCCGGCTGGCCTGAGCGTCCGCCGGATCCGGGAATGGCCCTGCCCGATTCTCGACGCGTGGACGGATTCTCGAAATCGGAGGGTTCGGTGAGGATTGGTTAACCCTGACCCTGCACATGCTGCGATCGTGGGGCCATGACCCGGCGTCCGCGCCGGCTGCAGTGTTCGGGACGCCGATGAACAACCTCCGGATTTCCACCAAGCTGGCGGTCGCCTTCGCGGCCATGATCCTGGTGTCGACGGCCTCCTCCGCGGTGCTGTTCTTCAGCCTGCAGCGGATCGACGAGGCGGCCGACGCCTCGAAGCGCAGCCTGTCGCTGATGACCGTGATCGAGAAGGTCATGGGCGACATGACCGACAGCCAGAACTCGATGCGGGCCTTCGTCGCCAATCCGGCCCATGTCAGCCAGCTCGACGACTATGCCGAGACCATGGCCGCGGTGGCCAAGGGGCTGGACGAGTTCGAGGCGACGACGCAGCTGCCGGCCCAGAAGGCCCGCGTCCGCGAGATGCGCGCCGCCGTCGCCGCCTGGCGCCGGGACGTCGGCGACCCGATCATCGCGCTGGCCAAGGATCCGGCGACGCTCGAGCAGGCGCGCGACCTGGCCGGCCGGCCGTCGTTCAAGTCCATCCGCAACGCCAAGATCGCCATCGCCAAGGCCGCGGCCGAGCACGCCGAGGAGAACCGCATCGCCCGGGACCGCGCCCAGGCGACGGCGCTGGCGTCGCTGCTGGTCGGAGGGCTCGCGTCCATCGGCGTCGCCGTGGCCATGGGCCTGCTGCTCAGCCGCGCCATCGCCGCGCCGGTCAACGCCATGACCCGCGTGATGCGCAAGCTGGCCTCGGGCGACAACGGCGTCGAAATTCCCGGGGCCGGGCGTCGCGACGAGATCGGCGAGATGGCCGCGGCCGTCCAGGTGTTCAAGGACGCCGCGGTCGAAAAGCTGCGGCTCGAGCGTGAGGCCGAGGCGCAGCGCCGGGCCGCCGAGACCGAGCGGGCCGAGCGCGACCGCGAGAAGGCCGAGGCGGCGGAGCAGGACGCCGTGGTCATCGAGGCGCTCGGCGAGGGCCTCGGGCGCCTCGCCTCGGGCGACCTGACCACGCGCATCACGGTCGCCTTCGCGCCCAAGGCGGCCCAGCTGAAGGACGATTTCAACGCCGCCGCCGCCCGGCTGCAGGACACCCTGCGCGCGATCAGCGGCTCGACCAGCGGCGTCCGCAGCGGCTCGGACGAGATCGCCCTGGCGTCGGACGACCTGTCGCGCCGCACCGAGCAGCAGGCGGCGAGCCTCGAGGAGACGGCCGCCGCGCTGGACGAGATCACCGCCACGGTGCGCAAGACCGCCGCCGGGGCCAGGGACGCCGCCGGCCTCGTCGCTGACGCCCGCCGCGGCGCCGAGCAGTCGGGCGAGGTGGTCGACCGGGCTGTGTCGGCCATGGCCGAGATCGACGCGTCCTCGACGCAGATCAGCCAGATCATCGGGGTGATCGACGAGATCGCCTTCCAGACCAACCTTCTGGCCCTGAACGCCGGCGTCGAGGCGGCGCGGGCGGGCGACGCGGGCAAGGGCTTCGCCGTCGTCGCCTCGGAAGTCCGCGGCCTCGCCCAGCGCTCGGCCGAGGCGGCCAAGGAGATCAAGGGCCTGATCTCGACCTCCAGCGAACAGGTGAAGACCGGCGTCGACCTGGTCGGCCAGACCGGCGAGGCGCTGCAGCGGATCATGCGCCAGGTCGCCGACATCGACCGGCTGGTCGGCGAGATCGCCGCCTCCGCCCAGGAGCAGGCCACCGGCCTGCATGAGGTCAACGCCGCCGTGAACCAGATGGACCAGGTCGTCCAGCAGAACGCCGCCATGGTCGAGGAATCGACCGCCGCGACGCACAGCCTGAAGGGCGAGGCGGGCGAACTCGCCGCCCTGGTCGGGCGCTTCCGCGTGGGCGACGGCGACGCCGACCAGGCCCGCCATCCCTCGGACAACCCCGTCCACGCCGCCCGCGCCCGTCTCGCCGCCTTCGCGCGGGGATAAGGGCTCCGCGCGGGCTCGGGCCCTCGTCGCCATCTCTGTCCCGGGTGACCGGCGCCACGAGCCGCCCGTCCTCGCCCCCGGGCGGGCAGGCGCCATTCGTTAACGAACATTAACTTGCCGAACGTCGGTCTCCCGTCACCTTCCGGCCGGGCAGGAGGACATTATGAGCGCCAAGCCGGGCACCCCCGCGAGCCTCGCGGCCACAGGCGTCGCCTTCATCGGCTCGGGCGTCGGGCTGGCCGCGGTCGGGCTCCTCCTGCTGGGCAGCGTGGCCATGACCGCGGCCGGGGCCGGCGTCCTGGGCGTCGGCGTTGTCTACCTGTTGCGCGGCGCCTGGAGGCTGGGGTGAGGCGGATCGCGATCGCCGGCGGCCTGGCGCTGGCCGCATCCCCGGCCCTGGCGCAGACCCCGCCGGCCGCCCCGCCCCCGCCCCCGCCGCCGTGCGAGAGCGAGGCTCATCGCGCCTTCGATTTCTGGGTCGGCGCATGGGACGTCTATCCCACGGCCCAGCCCGCCAGGCCGGTCGCCCGCAGCGTCATCGAGCGGCTCTACAAGGGCTGCGCCATCCGGGAGAACTGGGGCCCGTTCAGCGGCAACGACGGCGGCAGCCTGTCGAGCTACGTCGGCGGGGACGTCGCCGGCGGCTGGCGGCAGACCTGGGTCGGGTCCAGCGGCGAGCGTGTCGACTTCAAGGGCGGCTGGAACGGCCAGGCCATGGTGCTGACCGGGTTCTGGCCCGGCGTCAACGGGCCGGGCCAGGACGCCACCGTCCGCATGACCTACACCCGGTCCGCAGACGGATCCGTCCGCCAGCTCGGCGAGGCCACGACCGACGGCGGCAAGACCTGGCAGCCGAGCTTCGACTTCACCTACCGCCCGGCGCAATAGACCCGGCGCCGAAGCGCATGTCCCGGCCGGTTATTCGACGGGCGTCACCACCAGGAACTCAGGCGCATCGGCGAAGCCCATGAACGCGCCCATGATCGTCTGGACCACGCCGCCGGGCATGTCCTCGGACACGAAGCCGTCGAGGTCGGCGATGTCGAAGACCTCGACGTAGTCGACCGACGGCGTTCCTTCCCCGAGCAGCAGCCGCTCGGCGCGATGGGTCACGAACGAGGTGACGCGTCGCAGGCCGCGCATCGCCGGGTAGTCGCTGGTCCGCACCCAGGCCTCGAAGTCCTCCCGCGTCACGCCGGGCTTCAGACGGTAGAGCAGCATCACATTGGCCATCGGGCCCTCCATGGTCGTGCGGCGCCACGGTAGGTGGAAGTCCGGCGCCGGTCCCGTCCAGAAAAGGGGGTCTTACAGGCCTGCGAGCTTTCCTCGCCTTGCGTGGAGCGGGCGGGAGGCCTAACTGTCGCGCCTCAAACGAAATGGAGAGATTTCGATGGGTTACCGGGTGGCCGTGGTCGGCGCCACGGGCAACGTGGGCCGTGAGCTGTTCAACATCCTCGAGGAAGTGAACTTCCCCGTCGACAAGATCCACGCGATCGCCAGCCGCAAGTCCATCGGCGTCGAGGTCAGCTTCGGCGAGAAGATCCTCAAGTGCCAGGATCTGGAGCAGTTCGACTTCTCGACCGTCGATATCGTGCTGATGAGCGCCGGCGGCGCAGTATCCAAGGCCTGGGCGGAGAAGATCGGGGCCGCCGGTCCGGTGGTCATCGACAACAGCTCGCAGTGGCGGATGGACCCCGACGTGCCGCTGATCGTGCCGGAAGTGAATCCGGACGCGGTCGAGGGCTTCCGCAAGAAGAACATCATCGCCAACCCGAACTGCACGACGGCCGGCCTGGTGGTGGCGCTGAAGCCCCTGCACGATATCGCCCGCATCAAGCGCATCGTGGTCTCGACCTACCAGTCGGTCTCCGGCACCGGCAAGGAGGCCATGGACGAGCTGTGGAACCAGACCAAGGAGGTCTTCGTCCTCGGCGCCAGCGAGCCGAAGAAGTACCCCAAGCAGATCGCCTTCAACGTGATCCCCCAGTGCGACGTCTTCCTCGACGACGGCTCGGGCGACACCAAGGAGGAGCGCAAGATGTCGGACGAGACGCACAAGATCCTCGACCCGGCCATCAAGGTCAGCTGCACCTCGGTGCGGGTGCCGGTGTTCGTCGGCCACGGCGAGAGCGTGAACATCGAGTTCGAGAGCCCGATCGACGACGACGAGGCCCGCGAGGCCCTGCGCGAAGCCGACGGCGTGGTGGTGATCGACAAGCGCGAGGACGGCGGCTACGCGACCCCCAAGGACATCCAGGGCGAGTTCCCGGTGTTCGTCTCGCGCATCCGCAAGGACCCGACCGTCGACCACGGCCTGAGCCTGTGGGTGGTGTCGGACAACCTGCGCAAGGGCGCCGCCCTCAACGCCGTCCAGATCGCCCAGCTGCTGCATGAGCGCGGCCTGCTGAAGGTCCCGGCCTGATCCCGTTCCCGCAAGAAGCGGGTGGAGACAGGGAGGCCCGGGACGGAAGTTCCGGGCCTTCTTCTTTGGAGTTACCCCGTGCCTGACCCGAAGGACGAAAGCCGCGCCGCGATTCTCGCCGGCGTCGCCTGCTACAGCCTGTGGGGCCTTCTGCCGCTGTGGATGTACGCGCTGAAGGACGCCGGCGTCGGTCCGGTGGAGATCACCGCGCAGCGGGCGATGTGGGCGGTGCTCTGGGCCGCCGGCCTGGTGCTGGCGGCGCGCAAGCTGCCGGAGCTGCGGCGGGTCGTCCGTGAGCCGCGCACCCTGGGCCTGCTGTTCGCTTCGGCCCTGCTGATCGGCGCCAACTGGCTGATCTACGTCATCGCGGTGAACAGCGGGCGCACTCTCGAGGCCAGTCTCGGCTACTATATCAACCCGCTGATGAACATGGCCGCCGGAGCGCTGTTCTTCCGCGAGCGGATCGACCGGTTCGGCTTCATCGCCATCGGCCTCGCCGCCGTCGGGGTCGCCTTCCAGACGGCGGCCGTCGGGCATCCTCCGGTCATGTCCCTGGGGCTCGCGATCACCTTCTGCGCCTATGGCCTGATCCGCAAACAGGTCTCCGCCGACGCCCAGACCGGCCTGTTCGTCGAGACCGCCATCCTCGCCCTGCCGGCCGCCTTCTGGGTGTGGAGCCTGCAGTCCTCCGGAGAAGGCCATCTGGGCGCGAGCCTGACGACCAGCCTGCTGATCCTAGCGGCCGGTCCGCTGACCGTCGCCCCGCTGGCGCTGTTCTCATGGGCCGCACGGCGGATGCCGCTGGTCTGGCTCGGCTTCCTCCAGTTCATCGCGCCGACGCTGCAGTTCTTCGTCGGCGTCGCCGCCGGCGAGCCGTTCACGCCGCTGCGCGCGATCGCGTTCGGCTTCATCTGGTTCGGCGCCGGAGTCTTCGCGGCCGGCGCCTGGCTGAGGACCCGGCGGGCGGCGGCCGCGGCCTGATCCTCGAACGCGGCCGCGAGTCCGCCGCCGCACGCAGGTCTGTCCGCGCGACCGGACCTTACCGCCTATTCACTGGGGCCCCGCCTCCAGCTGCGCTATCGGGCCGTCGGGGGACGTTTCGATAGGGCTTACATATGTCTCGATTCACGGTCGACCGGCGCCGTCTCCTCGCTGCGGGCCTCGCCGTCGCCGCGCTGCCTTCGGCGGCCCGCGCCGCCGGCGGCGATGCCGCCCGCGACATGGTCGCCGCCATCAACGATCCGGCCGCCCGCCAGGGGTTCCTCGACCGCTGGGCCTCGCCGTCGGGCCTTCAGCGCCGCCCACCGCAGGCGTGGTTCGACATGCTCGAGCGCGTCCGCATACAGAGCGGGGGCTTGGACTTCCTGCGCACCGGCGAGGAAGCCCGCACGGTCGTCGCCATCGTCCGCACCCGTGCGCAGGGCAAGGTCCGCGCCCTCGTCGCGCTGACAGACCGGGACCGTCCCGATCGTCTCTACCGCCTCGTCTTCACCGCCAAGCCGACGCCGTACGACGGTCCCCTGCCCGCCGAGCCGATGACGCCGACCGCCCTGCTCAAGGCCGTCGAGCGCCGCGTGGCCTTCGCGGCAGAGCGCGACGACTTCTCGGGCGCGATCCGCGTCCTGTCGCCGGACGGACAGGTCTTCTTCGAGGCCGGACACGGCGTGGCGCATCGGGACTTCGACGCCCGCATCACGCCGGCGACCCGCTTCCACCTGGGGTCGGCCGACAAGAGCTTCACCGCGCTGCTGATCGGCCGGCATGTGGCGGCGGGGCGTCTGAGTCTGGACGCCACAGTGGCGGACCTGCTTCCGGCCTACATCAACCGCGAGGCGGCGGCGAAGATCACCGTCCGCCACCTGCTCAGCCACACCGCGGGACTCGGCGACCTGTGGAGCCGGCCGAACTACGATCGACGCAGGATGACCGAGCGGGTCGCCGAGTTGCTGCCGATGTTCAGCGACGCGGCCCTCGCATTCGAACCCGGGACCAGATCGTCCTACAGCAATGAGGGATTCGTGGTGCTGGGGGCCATCATCGAGGCCGTCGGCCAGGCCAGCTGGTACGACCAGCTCGCTGACTGGGTCTATGCGCCAGCCGGCATGACCCGGAGCGGCCACTTCCGCGCCGACGAGACCGTCGCCGGCCGCGCTGTCGGCTATCGCTTCGCGGACGACGACCTGCTCGGACTGGGCGAACGCGGACTGAATACCGCGTTCGGCGGCGGGCGCGGGAACAGCTGCGGCGGCGGTTACTCGACGGTGGGCGACATGACCGCCTACCTGCGGGCGCTGCGGGCGGGGAGGCTCGTGACTCCCGCGGTCTATGAGCAGTTCACTGTCCAGGCGCCGGGCGGACTGCCAGACTACGGCCTCGGATTTGTCGTCAGGCCCGTCGGCGGACGGACCGCCATCGGCCACGGCGGCGGCGGACCGGGATCCGGCATCGACGGCGACAGCTGGATCATCAAGGAGACGGGCTGGGCCTGCTCGATCCTGGGCAACTACGACGCGCCCTTCGTCCAGGATCTCAGCCGCGACCTGCGGGGGATGATCGCCGCCCAGGCCGCCTGAGTCCGCCGCGGATCAGAGGCAGCCGTAGGCGGCGTCGATCAGGCGTCGGGAGCGCGGGTCGCCGATCAGGTGCACGTCCTGCCGGTTCATGACATAGGCGCCGGACACTCGCCGCTCGCGGTCGGCGAAGGCGCAGCTGCCGCCCCAACCCGAGTGGCCGATGGTCGTCGCCGTCGGGCCGTAGAAGAAGTTCGGCTCGTTGCGCATGAAGCCGGCGCCCCAGCTCATCTCGAAAGGCAGGACAAGGTCCTGGCCACGGATGCGCTCGCGGCCGGCCTCGACCACGGCGGCGGGCGACAGCACCTCGACCCCGTCCACGGCGCCGTCGGTGGCCAGGGCGGAGAAGAACCGGGCCAGCGATTCCGCCGTGGCGTGGCCGTTGGCCGAGGGCACCTCGATCTCCCGCCAGTCGGCGCCGCGCCGGCCGCTGGGCCCGGCCCAGGTCGACAGGAAGGCGGCGCGCTTCGGATCGGTGACCTCGCCGAACTGCGGCAGGGCGCTCGGCGGCTTCAGGTCGGCGACCCGGTCGTGCTGGTCTTCCGGCAGGCCGATCCACAGGTCCAGGCCGGCCGGCACGGCGATGTCCTCGCGCAGCGCGGCGCCCAGCGTGCGGCCGTCCGCGCGCCGGAAGATCTCGCCAACGAGGTAGCCGACCGTCAGGGCGTGGTAGCCGCTGGCGTCGCCGGGCGTCCACATCGGCGCCTTGGCGGCCAGCATGGCGGCGATGGTCGCCGGCTCGTACCAGAGCTTCGGGTCGATCTGTTCGACGAAGCCCGGCAGCCCGGCCTGGTGCGACAGCACCTGTTCGACGGTGATCGCGCCCTTGCCGTGCGCGGCGAACTCCGGCCACAGGTCGGCGACCGGCTGGTCCCAGGCGAGCAGGCCCTGTTCGACGAGGCGGGCGATCATCGTCGCCGCCACGGCCTTGGTGGTCGAGAACACCATCGTCAGGGTGCGGTCGTCGAACGGAACCGTCTGCTGCCGGTCGGCCCAGCCGGCCCACAGGTCGACCACGACCTCGCCGTCGACCGTGAAGGCGAAGCGGGCGCCCAGCTCCTCGCCGCGGGCGAAGTTGTCGGCGAAGGCGTCGCGGACGGCCTCGAAGCCGGGCGTGAGGGTTCCGTGGATGTCGATGCTCACGCCAGCCTCTCGATGCGGACGGTCGGGCTGGCCTGCTTGATGCGCGCGCCCATGGCGACGATCGGCAACTCGGGCGACGCCCAGATGCCGGCCGAGGTGATGGTCTCCGCCAGCCCGCCGACGGCGCGGGCGAGGCCGTAGGACGGCGTCTGGCCTTCCAGCTGGGCGGCGGCGAACAGGGCGGTCAGCACGTCGCCGGTGCCGCTCGGCACGGGCGAGGTCGCCTTCTGGTGCGCGGCCAGCCAGGCCTCCTTCTTGTCGGCGTAGACCACGCCGATCTCGCCGCCCCGGACGACGGAAGAGACCAGCACCGCCTTGCCGGTCAGACGGGCGGCGCGGACGGCGTTGGCCGGGTCGCGGCTGTCATGGCCGGTGATCCGCTGCAGCTCCCAGCTGTTGGGGGCGACGAGGTCGGCCCGCTGGAGCAGCTCGTCCTGGATGGCCTGAGCCACCTCGGACGGGATGAACAGGCCCTTGCCGGCGTCACCCATGACCGGGTCCACGACCACCATCGGCTTGCGGTTGAAGGCGCCCTCGCGCGGGGCGGCCCGCACCGCGTCGATCGCCCGGGCGGCGGCCCTGACCTGCTCGACGCTGGCGAAATAGCCGGTCAGCACCAGGTCGCAGAGGCCGAACAGCCCGTTGGCCTCGATGCCGTCCAGCATGCCCTCGAAGGCCTCGACCGGCACCTGCGCGCCGCCCGGGGCGCCCCACCCGGGGTGGCGGCCGTACAGCACGGTGGGCACGACCACCGGGTCGATCTTGAACTGCGTCAGCGCCAGCGCCTGCGCCGTGCCGCCGACGCGGCTCCCGGCCACGTGGCTCGACATGATGAGGGCCATGGGCATGGCCAAGGGGCTTAGCGGAGGCGGCTCGCCTTGGGTAGTCCCTCCGCTCGCCTCGCGCCTAGTACCGGTAGTGGTCCGGCTTGAACGGGCCTTCGACCGGCACGCCGATGTAGTCGGCCTGGTCCTTGCGCAGGGTGGTCAGCTTCGCGCCCAGCTTGGCCAGGTGCAGCATGGCGACCTTCTCGTCGAGGTGCTTGGGCAGGGTGTAGACCTTGTTCTCGTACGCCTTGAGGTTGGTCCACAGCTCGATCTGGGCCAGCGTCTGGTTGGTGAAGCTGGCCGACATCACGAAGCTCGGGTGGCCGGTGGCGTTGCCCAGGTTCACCAGGCGGCCTTCCGACAGCACGATGATCTTCTTGCCGTCCGGGAACTCGACGTGGTGCACCTGCGGCTTGATCTCGTCCCACTTGTAGTTGCGCAGGCCGGCGATCTGGATCTCGCTGTCGAAGTGGCCGATGTTGCAGACGATGGCGTTGTTCCGCATCCGCCGCATGTGGTCGACGGTGATGACGTCCTTGTTGCCGGTGGCGGTGACGAAGATGTCCGCGGCGTCGGCGACGTCGTCCAGGGTCTGGACCTCATAGCCTTCCATCGCCGCCTGCAGGGCGCAGATCGGGTCGATCTCGGTGACGATCACGCGGGCGCCGCCCTGGCGCAGCGAGGCGGCCGA
>CALKHU010000049.1 GCA_937991555.1 uncultured Caulobacter sp. | reverse complement strand
GGTCCTGATAGCCATCAACCCCTTGCGCTGTAAGGGATTGGTGGAGCCGAGGGGAGTCGAACCCCTGACCTCCTCATTGCGAACGAGGCGCTCTACCAACTGAGCTACGGCCCCCTCTCAGGCGAGAGAAGAGCGCGGCACATACGGCCCCGCGACCGTGTGTGTCAAGCGGCGGACGCCGGCCTCCGGGCCTGCCTTGCTGGCGCCCCTGGCGGCGGCTAGAACCGGACCAGCCCAGCCCTCAGGACCCCCGCGCCATGTTCGCCCTCGTCGACTTCGTCTTCTTCGTCATCGGCGGCCTGCTCAGCCTGCTGATCCTGGCCCTGATCGTGGCCGCGATCCTGTCCTGGCTGGTGATGTTCGACGTCATCAACCTGCGCAATCCGATGGCCTCGCGGATCTACTTCGGCCTGCAGCGCTTCCTCGAGCCGATGCTGGCGCCGATCCGCCGGATCGTGCCGCCGCTGGGCGGCGTCGACATCAGCTTCATCATCCTGTTCCTGGTGCTGCAGGGCATCCAGATCTTCCTGCTGCCGGCCGCTAAGGCCGGCCTCTACGGCCTGCTGATCTGACGATGCGGCTGGCCGTCCGCCTCACCCCGCGCGGCGGCCGCGACCGGGTCGAGGGCTGGGCGACGGACGGCGACGGCCGCGCCTTCCTGAAGGCCCGCGTCAGCGCTCCGCCGGTCGAGGGCGAGGCCAACGCCGCCCTGACCGTCCTGCTGGCCAGGACCTTCGGCGTCTCCCGCTCGGCCGTGCGCATCGCCGGCGGCGAGACCGCCCGCCTCAAGCAGATCGACATCGCGGGCCTGGACGAGGCGGCCGTGACCGCCCTGTTCGGCCCCAGACCCGGAGCCTGACCGATGGCCGGAAGCCAGGACTTCGCCGCCGATCCCCGCAACGCCCGGGCGCTGATCTGGCTGAACGGCCGGCTCGTCACCCGCGACGCCGCGAAGGTGTCGGTGTTCGACGCCGGCTTCGTGGTCGGCGACGGCGTCTGGGAAGGCCTGCGACTGCACAGGGGTCGGCTGCTGTTCCTCGAGACCCACCTTGACCGGCTCTACCAGGGCGCCGACGCCATCGCGCTCGACATCGGCATGAGCCGCGCGCAGATGACCGATGCGCTGAACGAACTGCTGCGCGCCAACCGGATGGACGACGGCGTCCACCTGCGGCTGATGGTGACGCGCGGGGAGAAGGCCGGCGCCAACCAGGATCCGCGCAACGCGCTGGGCCGGCCGACCGTCTGCATCCTGGCCGAGTGGAAGGTTCCGAGCCCGGCCATCGTCACCCGGGGGCTGAAGCTGGCCACCGTCGGCGTGCGCTGCACCCCGGCGCACATGTTCGACATGCGGCTGAACAGCCACAGCCGGCTGAACCTGATCATCGCGCTGAACGAGGCCATCCGCGCCGGCGCCGACGAGGCGCTGATGCTGGATCCCGACGGCTTCGTGTCGAGCTGCAACGCGACCAACTTCTTCTGGGTGAAGGACGGCGAGGTGCGCACCTCGACCGGCGAGTTCTGCTTCAACGGCGTCACCCGCGCCAATGTCATCGCCCTGTGCCGGGACGCGAACATCCCGCTGCGGCTGGACCGTTTTCCGGTGGAGGACGCCCGCGCCGCCGACGAGGCCTTCGTGACCGGCACCTTCGGCGGCCTGACCCCGGTGCGGGAGATCGACGGCCGCGCGCTGCCCAACACCCTGCCCGGTCCGCGCACGACCGAGCTGCGGGCGCTGTACGAGCAGCTGAAGGACCGGGACGCCGGCCTGTGAGCGTCTCAACCATCCGCATCTGCATGTGGTCCGGACCGCGCAACATCTCGACGGCGATGATGCGCAGCTTCGAGAACCGGGCCGACTGCGCGGTCAGCGACGAGCCCTTCTACGCCGCCTATCTGGCGGAGACCGGGCTGGACCACCCGATGCGGGACGCAGTGCTGGCCAGTCAGCCGACCGACTGGCGGGCGGTGGCGTCCGAGCTCGCCGGACCCGCGCCCGGCGGCGCGGCGGTCTGGTACCAGAAGCACATGACCCACCACATGCTGGACGGGTTCGGGCTCGACTGGGCGGACGGGGCGGTGAACGCCTTCCTGATCCGCGACCCGGCCCGGGTGCTGGCCTCCTACGTGGTCAAGCGCGGCGAGGTCGCCCTGGCCGACATCGGCGTCGAGCGGCAGCGGGAGCTGTTCGAGCGCGAGGCCGACCGCCTGGGCGCGCCGCCGCCGGTGGTCGAGGGCCGCGACGTGCTGGCCGATCCGGCCGGGACGCTGGGCCGGCTGTGCGCGGCGCTGGGCATTCCGTTCGACCCGGCGATGCTGGCCTGGCCCGCCGGGCGGCGCGCCAGCGACGGCGTCTGGGCGCCGGCCTGGTACGACGCGGTCGAACGCTCGACCGGCTTCGGCCCGCCGCCGGACGAGTCGACGCCCCCGGCCCTGGCGGACGACCTGAAAGCCATCGCCGACGCCGCCCGGCCGCACTACGAGCGTCTGGCGGCCTTCCGGCTCTGACGGCGGTATGTCGGGCGCCCGCTTGACGGCGGCCCGGTTGAGCCGCCTTTGTGTCTCCGGGTGAGGATGGGGGGCGGACATGCCTCTTGAGAGTTTCGCTTCGGTCGCCGAGGACGCGCCCGCCATGCTGTGGCGGGGCGACGCCGAGGGCCGCTGCGTCTACCTCAACCGCGCCCTGCGCGAGTTCTGGGGCGTCGAGGACGTCGCCACGTTCAGCTGGGCCTCGACCCTTCTGCCCGACGACAACGCGGCGGTGTTCGGCCCGTTCTCGGAAGCGATGGCGACCCGGACCGGCTTCCGCTGCGAGGGTCGCTACCGGCGCGCCGACGGCGTGGTGCGCATCCTCGAGACCGTCGCCACGCCGCGGTTCGAGAACGGCGTCTTCGTCGGCATGGTCGGGGTCAACACCGACGTCACCGACCAGCGGCTGGCCCAGGCGGCCCTGGAGGACAGCGAGGCCCGGCAGCGCCTGTTGCTGGCCGAGATGACCCACCGCGTGAAGAACACCCTGGCCACCGTGCTGTCGATCTCGTCACAGACGGCGCGCGCATCGGACTCGGTCGAGGCCTTCAGCCGGGCCTTCGAGGCGCGGATCACCGCCCTGGCGCGCACCCACGACCTGCTGACGGGCAGCGCCGCCGGGCAGGCCGACCTCCGGCAGGTGCTCGAGGCGGAGCTGTCGCCCTACGCCGGTTCGGGCGGGCGGCGGCTGACGATGGACGGCGAGGCGGTGCGGCTGGACGCGGCCGTGGCGGTCGATCTGGCGCTGGTCTTCCATGAGCTGGCCACCAACGCCGCCAAGTACGGCGCCTATGCCGGCGACGGCGCCCTCGACGTGACCTGGCGGCAGGTCGGCCCGGGCCTGGTGGAAATGACCTGGCGGGAGTCCGGCGCCGCCATCGACCCCCCGAAGCGGACCGGCTTCGGCACCCGCCTGATCGCCCGCCTGCTCAGGGCGCACGGCGGCGGCCTGGAGAGCGACTTCAGGGAAGACGGCCTCGTGGCCTCGCTGCGCTTTCGATCGACACAATCCGGCGCTAGGCTGTGAACCCATGGACCTGATCGAGAAGCCCGCGACCCATTATCCGACGTCCGGCGCCAAGTGCGCCGATCTCGTCGTCCACATTGTCGGCCTGGCCTTCGCCCTGTTCGGCGGCGGCGTGCTGCTCGGCCTGTCGGTCGGGTTCGGCAGCCTCGGCCAGACCGCGGCGATCGCGGTCTACGCCGTCGGCATGATGACCATGCTGGGCTGCTCGCTGGCCTACAATTTCGGCAAGTGGTCCTGGCGGCCGATCCTGCGCCGGTTCGACCACGCCGGCATCTTCCTGATGATCGCCGGCTCCTACACGCCGTTCACGACCCAGAACCTGACCGGCGCCTGGTCCATCGGCATGACCGTCGGGGTCTGGACCCTGGCGGCGCTGGGCATCGCCGGCAAGCTGTTCCTGCCGGGCCTGGGGCGCGGCTTCTGGGTGGCGCTCTACGTCTTGCTGGGCTGGATCGTGCTGGTGGCGATCAAGCCGATGATCGACGGCCTGAGCTGGGTCGCCCTGCTGCTGCTGGGCATCGGCGGACTGGTCTATTCGACCGGCGTGATCTTCTATCTGATGAAGAAGTTCCACTTCCGGCGCGCCGTCTGGCACGGCCATGTCGTGGCCGGCGCGGCGCTGCAGTACGCGGCTGTGATGGTCGGCGTGGTGTTCGCCGGCAGCCACTGAGCGGCGCCGCTCACCCTGCCTGACGCGACGAGAGCCAGGCGCGCGCGCCGTGCGCGGCCGCGACCCCGCTCGCGAAGCAGGCCTGCAGCAGGTAGCCGCCGGTCGGCGCCTCCCAGTCCAGCATCTCGCCGGCCACGAACACGCCGGGCAGCGCCGTCAGCTGCAGGTCGTCGCCGACGCCGCCGAACGCCACCCCGCCGGCGGTGGAGATCGCCCGGTCGAGCGGGGCGGTTCCGGTCAGGGTCAGCCGCACGCCCTTGATGGCCGCCGCCAGCGCCCCCGGGTCGGCGGGCAGCTGCACGCCGTGCGCCTCGCGCAGCAGGTTGGTCTCCAGCGGCGACAGGTGGACGGCCTTGCGCAGCAGGTTGGCGACCGACTGCCCCCGGCCGGTCCGGAAGGCCGCGTGCAGCTTGCCGGTCAGGGCCGAGCGGGCGGCGTTGGGCCGCAGGTCGATGTCGAGCGTCGCCGCGCCGTCGCGCGCGATCGCCTCGCGCAGGCCGGCCGACAGGGCGTAGACGGCGCCGCCCTCCAGGCCGTAGCGCGAGATCATCGCCTCGCCGCGCACCGACTCGCCGCCGTGGCTGAAGGCCGCGCCCTTGAGCGGCTGGCCGGCGAAGCGCTCGCGGAACAGGGCGCTCCAGCCGACCAGGAAGCCGCAGTTGGCGGGCCGGAACGGGGCCAGGGCGACACCCTTCTCCGACAGGCGATCCGCCCAGCCGCCGTCGGAGCCCAGCCGCGCCCAGCTGGCCCCGCCGAACGCCAGGATCACCGCGTCCGGGCGCTCGACCGACTCGCCCGCCGGGTCGCGGAAGCGCAGCGCCCCGTCCGCCGTCCAGCCGAGCCATTCGCTGCGGGTCTTCAGGGTGACGTCCAGCGCCTCGAGCCGCGCCAGCCAGGCCCGCAGCAGGGGCGAGGCCTTCATGGCCCTGGGAAACACCCGGCCGCTGGAGCCGGTGAAGGTCTCCTGCCCCAGCCCCTCGGCCCAGGCGACCAGCGCGGCGGGCGGGAAGGCGTCGAGCAGCGGCGCGATGCGGTCGGCGGCGGCGCCGTAGCGGGCCTTGAAGGCGGCGGGATCCTCGCTGTGGGTCAGGTTCAGTCCGCCCCGCCCGGCCATCAGGAACTTGCGTCCGACGGTCGGCATCCTGTCGTGGACGACGACCGCCGCCCCGCCTTCGGCCAGCACCTGGGCCGCCATCAGGCCGGCGGGGCCTCCGCCGATCACGGCGACAGTGGGGGCGGATCTGCTCATTGGCCGGGGATGCGCCATCGGGCGATCGAGGGCAAGCACGGCTTCGCAGCCTCACGGGCGTCGGCCCTGAAGGTTGGGGAGGTGGTGCGGAGCGCTCCGGTCTTGCCCGGATGTCTGTTTGGGCAGGCTTGCCAGCGGCGGGCAGGAAAGATCGCTCCGCGAAGCTCGTCTGGACAGGAGCGAGGACCCGGGCGGCGTCTCCGCCGTCTGGTCCTGAAGCCC
>CALKHU010000048.1 GCA_937991555.1 uncultured Caulobacter sp. | reverse complement strand
CCTGTTCGACCAGGTCGCCGACGCCCAGGCCGAGGCGTCCGACCCCGCCGACGCCGAACTGGTGCGGCTGCGCGAGGCCCGCGACTGGCCGGGTTTTCTCACCTTGGCGGTGGCGGCCCGGCGCAACATCCTGATCTCGGGCGCGACCGGTTCGGGCAAGACCACCCTGGCCAAGGGGCTGATCGAACTGATTCCGGATCACGAGCGTCTGCTGACGATCGAGGACACCCGCGAGTTCGTGGTCCCGCACCGCAACGTCGTCCACCTCGTCTATTCCAAGGATGGACAGGGTCTGGCCCGGATCGGCCCCAAACAGCTTCTGGAAAGCGCCCTGCGCATGCGACCGGACCGCATCCTGCTGCAGGAGCTTCGCGACGGCACGGCCTTCTTCTACCTGCGCAACGTCAACTCGGGTCACCCCGGTTCGATCACCACGGTGCATGCGGATTCCGCCGCCCTGGCCTTCGAACAGCTCACCCTGCTGGTGCGTGAATCCGAGGGCGGGCGCGACCTGCCGCGCGAGGACATCCGCGCCCTGCTCCACCTGCTCGTCGACGTCGTCATCCAGATGAAGAAGGTCGACGGGCGTTTCCGGGTGACGGAGGTCTGGCATGACCCGGTTCGCAAGCGCCAGCCCGGCGGCTAGGACGGCGCTGCTCGGCGCCGCCGCGCTCCTCGCCCTCGCCGTTGTCGGGGTCTTCGCCATGGCCGTCGCCCTGGTCGGTCTGGGCCGGTTCTCCGGCGACATCGATCCCGCCCGCGTCCCGGCTTGGTTCCTCTACTACCGGCATGACCCCGAAGTCCGCCGCTGGCTGACGATCGGCTCGGCGTCCGGCGGCCTCGTCTGCCTGGTGCTTGCGGCCGCGGTCGCGCTCAATGCCCGCCGCCCGCTTCACGGCGCGGCCCGATGGGCGTCCGCTTCGGAGCAGCGCCGCGCCGGTCTGCGCGCGCGTCAGGGCGTGATCCTCGGCCGGGCCGGCGACCGCCTGCTGATCGCTGACGGGCCGGATCACGTCATCCTCTATGCGCCGACCCGCACCGGCAAGGGCGTCGGCGTCGTCATTCCAAACCTGCTGGCCTGGCCGGGCTCGGTGGTGGTCCTCGACATCAAGCGCGAGAATTTCGCGGCCACGGCCGGCTACCGCGCCGAGGCCGGCCAGCGCGTGCTGCTCTTCGATCCCTTGGCGAAGGACGGGCGTACGGCCCGGTACAATCCGCTCGCCCACATCGAGCGGAGCGATCCCCCAGCCGTGCTGGACGAACTGCAGCGCATGGCCGCCATGCTGTTCACCGGCAGCGATCACGCCGACCCGTTCTGGTCCGAGGCCGCCCGGATCGGCTTCATCGGCGTCGGCGCCTTCGTCGCCGAGACGCCGGGCCGGCCCTTCACCCTGGGCGAAATCTACCGCCAACTGACCCAGGGCGATCCCCGTCTGCGCTTTCCGGCGCTGATCGAGGCGCGCAGCCGCCAGGGCCGTCCGCTGTCGCCCGGCTGCATCTCGGCCCTCACCGACTTCTGCGCCTCGAGCGAGAACACCTTCGCCTCGGTGCGCCAGTCGATCACCAGCCGGATGGGCCTGTGGCTCAACCCCGCCGTCGACGCCGCCACCAGCGCCAGCGACTTCGATCTCCTGACGGTCCGCCAGGGCGGCCTTTCGCTCTACCTTGGCGCCTCGCCGGACAACCTGTTGCGAGTCGCTCCGCTCTACGCCCTGCTGTTCCAGCAGCTCGTCGACCTGAACAGCCGCACCCTGCCCGGTCCGACCGATCGCCCTGTCCTTGTCCTGCTCGACGAGTTCGCCCGGCTCGGACGGGCGCCGGTCCTGGCGCATGCCTTCGCCTGGGTGGCGGGTTACGGCCTGCGGCTGCTGCCGGTGATCCAGAGCCCGTCGCAGCTGCGCGGCCTCTACGGCGCGGACCTCGCCGAAGAGATCCTGACCAACTGCGGCATCGAGGTGGTCTTCGCGCCCAAGGAGCTCAAGGTGGCCCAGGACCTCAGCGAACGGCTCGGCTACTACACCTACCGCGCTCGCAGCCGAAGCCGGCCGAGCGGCCTGGCGCAAGGCCGCCGCAGCCAGACGGAGTCCGACCAGCGCCGCGCCCTGATGCTGCCGCAGGAGCTGATGCAGCTGCCGGGCGACGCCCTGCTCGTGCTCAAAGCCGGTCTGCCTCCGGTCCGGGCGCGCAAGATCCTCTACTACCGCGAGCGGGCCTTCACCGATCGTCTTCGCGATGCGCCGGTCGTTCCGTCCGCCCCGGCGCCGACTGCAGGCTCCGACCCCTCGCCGATCGACCCTGACACCCCGAGCCTGGATTTCGACAGCCTCGCGGCCGAGCTCGCGGCCGAGGGTCTCGCTCCGCCCACGTCGGCCGCCTCGGAAGCCGAGTTCGGCGACTGGATCGACCGGATGATCGACACGGCGGGCCGGCCCGGGCTGGCCCTTGAGGAGGCGCGTGACCGCTGATGGCCAGTCCGGACAAGACCGCGGCGCCGCCCAATCGCCTCTTCCCCGGCGGCGACGCCGGCGCGCGGCGGGCGCGGTCGCTGGACAAGGGCGACGTCCCCGCCGCCCTGCTCGACCGCTATCTCGTCGAACGGGACCGGCAGGGCCGTCCCGAACGCTACTATCGCGACCACCGCGCCCGCGAGCCCATGTTCCAGGACAAGGGCCGATCGCTTGGCGCCCGCCAATCCTACCCCGACACCGTGGCCGACATGCTCAAGGTGGCCGAACACCGGG
>CALKHU010000047.1 GCA_937991555.1 uncultured Caulobacter sp. | reverse complement strand
GAGGCCGCGCCGCGATACCGATGTCTTCGTCACTGGAAAGCTCCCTCTACGCCCACTGGACAGGGAGGCTAGGCCCGGCCGGGGCGGGGGCGCAATGGCCGATGACGGCCTGCGCGGCGCGTGGTTGACGGTCGTAGCGGCAACCGACTGTGCTGGTCGAAAACCGGAGGAGCCGCCGATGCTCGATCTGCTCGAACACCCGCTGTCGCCCTATTCCCAGAAGGTCAGGATCGCCCTCGACGAGAAGGGCGTGGCCTACACCCTTCGCACGCCCGACGCGATCGGCTCGGGCAACACGCCGGAAGCCTTTCGCCAGGCCAATCCGCGCGGCGAGGTGCCCGTGCTGTTCGTCGACGGCGAGCCCTTGTTCGACTCCACCATCATCCTCGAGTTCATCGAGGACCGGTATCCGGAGCCGCCGCTGCGGCCTGCCGACCCGATGGCGCGGGCCCGGGCGCGGACCATCGAGGAGGTGATGGACACCCACTACGAGGCGATCACCTGGGGGCTGTCCGAGATCGCCTGGTTCCGTCGCGCCGAAGGCGAGCTGGCCCAGACCCTGCGCACGGCGGCGGCCGGCCAGACCGCGCGGCTCCACGGCTGGCTGGAGAGACAGCTGGGCGAGGCGGACTGGTTCGGCGGCGACGTCTTCGGCTGGGCGGACGTCTGTGTCGCGCCGTTCCTGCAGGGCGCGGTCGGCCACGGCGTGGGCCCGGCCCCGGACAGCCGCCTCGGTCGCTGGCTGGACCGGGCCCGGGCCCGGCCGTCGGTGGCCGCGGCGCTGGAGGCCGCCGCCGCCTCGATCGCCGCCATGTCGGCGGTCGCCGGCGTCGTCGAGGCCGGCCTGTTCAAGCGCCAGTACCGCGACCACCGGCTCGAGTGGATGATCCGCTCGGGCGGCGTCGAGGTCGTCCTCAAGGGGCTGGAGAAGGACAACATCCGCTTCAACGCCGAGCCGGCCTGACGAAAAGCGCCGGGCGCAGTCCTTTTCCCGGCCGCCGGATGCGTTACCTCTGCCGCAAGGAGATCCCCATGACCGGCAGAACCATCCGCGCCCTGCACCCGGCCTATCGCGACGATATCGCCGACCTGGTCACCCGCCGGCCGCTGCCCGGGCCGGGGGTCGAGCAGGTCGACCCGTTCCTGTTCCTCAACCATCACGGCCCGCAGACCTATCCGCCGGACAATCGCGGCCTGCCGTTCGGGCCGCATCCGCACCGCGGGTTCGAGACGGTCACCTTCATTCTCGAGGGCGAGCTCTCGCACCTCGACAGCGGCGGGCACGAGAGCGTTATCCGCGCGGGCGGGGTGCAGTGGATGACCGCCGGCAGAGGCCTCGTCCATGCCGAGCTGTCGCCGGCCGCGTTCAAGCGCAGCGGCGGGCCGCTGGAGATCCTGCAGCTGTGGGTCAATCTGCCGGCGGCGCTGAAGTTCGCGCCGCCCCGCTACGTCGGCCTGCAACGGGATGAGATTCCGGTCGCCACGCTCGACGACGGGCGGGTGGCGGTCGACGTCATCGCCGGAGAGATCGGCGGCGTGCGGGGCCCCTACGATCCCCTGGTCGACATCGTGATGGCGACAGTCCGGATGCAGGCGGGCGGCCGCGTCAGCCTGCCGGCGGCGCGGGACCGGAACGTCTTTCTCTATGTTGTGCGGGGAGAGGTGTCCGTCGGCCAGGAGCCGGCCCGGCCGCAGCACCTGGTCGAGCTGCACGGGGACGCGGACCAGGTCGACCTCGTCGCCGGAACGGACGCATTCCTCGTCTTCGGCCACGCCCGGCCCTTCAACGAGCCGGTCTTCGCCCACGGGCCGTTCGTGATGAACACCCGCGAGCAGATCATCGAGGCGATCAACGACTACAACGCCGGCAGGTTCGGAGCCATCCCGGCCTAGGGGCGCCTGTCAGCCGCCGTCGCGGCCGGTGTCGAGGAAGTCGCGCCCGACGCCGCCATTGCCCTCCGGCGCGGCGATCTCGACGACGCGCTCCTCGATGTCGTCGTACTCGAGGCGCAGCGCGCGGTTCATCACCGCATGCATGATGTAGAGGCTGGTGATGTAGGTGAACTCGAGGATCTCCTCATCCGAGAGGAAGGTCTTGAGCCTGTCGAACACCGCATCCGGCGTCCGGCCGTGCTGGGCCGCGAGGCAGTCGGCGTAGGCCAGGACGGCGCGTTCATTGTCGGTGTAGCAGTCGGCGACCTGCCAGTGGGCGACGGCCGCGATCCGCTCCTCGGACACGCCCAGGCCGCGCAGGGACTTGCAGTGCTGCGAGAAGCCGAACTGGGTCTCCAGCACCCAGCTGACGCGGGTCTGGCCGAGCTCGCGCAGGACCGGGTCGATCTTCCGCTTCGGGCTGCGGTAGTAGCCGAAGCCCTGGCAGGCGTGGTGCAGCGCGTCGGGGGAGTTGGCGAACACGGTCCACCAGTTGCCCGGCGTGCCGGTGGCGGTGCCCGGCTCGGCGACCGGGTCGCGGTCGCCGAACAGCAGATTGTACATGCGAAGGCCCGTGCCCTGGTCGACCTCGGCGCGGGGGACCTGACGAAGACGTGGCATTGCTGGACCTCCATGGCGCCACCTGGAGGCGCGAGGCGGTCATGATGCCAGCGCGCCGGCCCGTGTAAACCGCACGCAGCAGTTGACAGCGGCCGGGGGAGACCTAGTCGAACCGCCGCAGCCAGTCCGCCACATGGGCGGCGCTGGCCTGGCCGAGCTCGGGCTGGCCGAAATAGTAGTGATTGGCGCCTTCGATCAGGTGGTGCTCGATCTCGGCCCCCGTCGCCGCCGCCATCAGCCGCGCCGCGTGGCTGGGCGTGCAGGCGTCATCGGCGCCGTTCTCGATGACCAGCATCGGCGCCGTCAGCTTCGCGGCGCATTTCAGGCCGTCGGCGTTGGAGTGTCGGTAGGACCACTGTGACAGCCAGCTGCGCAGGGTGGTGAACCGGCCGAGGCCCACCGGCCCGTCGTTGACCACCTCCGGTTCGCCGAGGAAGCACCAGTTCGGCTTGCGGCCGTTGGCGTCGATGGTCGGGTCGAGCCACAGCGGCGCGGCCATGGTGCCCTGCACCGTGAAGCAGCGTTCGTGGTTGGGTTTGCCGGCCTTGCGCAGCGCCTCCAGCTGTTCGAAGCACCAGTCGCTGATGCGGTCGTTTCGTGCGATCTGCCGGCGGCGGAACTCGGCCTGGTAGTCGGCGGAATAGGGCGCCCGGTTCGGATTGCGCGGGTCGTAGAGGTTCCATTCCGGATCGCGGTCGAACGGCCGGCTCTCGTCGGTGATCGAGGGGTCCATCCACTCGGTCAGGGTCAGGTTCCGCGACAGGTGCGAGGCCAGCAGCATCACCCCGTCGGCCGGGATCAGCCCCGCCGCGGTCAGGTCCAAGGGGTCGCCGGCCGGCGTATGGGTGATGGTCGGTTCGGTCGCCTGGGCCTGGTAGAACAGCGACAGCGCGCCGCCGCCGCTCCAGCCGCCGAGCACGACCTTACGGTAGCCGAGCCGTTCCCTGGCGTCGCGCACCACCGCGCCGAGATCGAGCGCGACCTTTTCCATCGTCAGGGCGGTGTCGTTGCCGCGGAAGCGGCTGTTGCCGTAGATGACGTGCACGCCCTTGCGCGCCAGCAGGCCCGGCATCGGCAGATAGGCCCCGCCCCCGATCGGGTGCATCATCACCACCACGGTGTCCGAAGGCGCTTCCGGCTTCAGCAGGTGCGCCTCGAGCGTCACCTTGCCCATCTGGCCGGCGTAGGTGTCCTTGAACGCGGCGGTCTCGTCGAAGACGACGAGGTAGGGGATGCGCTCGTACTTCACGCGCGCCCCCGGCGGCTGAGCGCCTGTTCGCCGAACTTCGCCAGCTTGGTCGCCCGGGTGCGCTCGCTCCACTGGCGGATCGCCTCGTGGGCGTGGGCCTTCTCCTCGGCCATGATCTCGTCGTGGCGGTCCGCCCGGCAGGTGAACTCCATCTGGATGCCGTTGGGGTCGTACATGTAGACCGACCGCACGAAGCCGTGGTCGATCGGCCCGAACACCGGAACGCCGGCGGCCGTCATGCGGTCCTTCATGGCCAGCATCGCCGCCTCGCTCTCCGCCTCGAAGGCGTAGTGCATGTCGAAGCCGTGCTTCATCCCGAACCACTCGGGATCGGCCTTCTCCGGCTCGTCGAAGAAGGCGATGTAGTTGCCGTCCGGCAGCTGGAAGAACAGGTGCATGTAGGGCGTGTCTTCCTGGGTCCCGGGAACGGCCTCGATGACCAGGGCCGCCGCCAGGGGCAGGCCCATCGCATCCTCGTAGAACCAGCGCGTCTGCTCGGCGTCGCGGCAGCGGTAGGCGACATGGTGGGCCCCGGCGAAGGGGACGGTCCTGACGGACTGGGTCATCGGTTCCTCCGGACGGCCGGCGTGTTCCGGCTCTGTTGCCTGCCTGCCTGACATCGTGACGTGAGGGCAGTCACGGGATTTGACATCCGCCTTGCCGCGTCCGCGAGTCTGCGTCGACAATGGCCCGGTGTCCCGCCAAGCCATCATCTTCGACTGCGACCCGGGTGTCGACGACGCCTTCGCCCTGTTCCTCGCCTTCGCCTCGCCGGACGATCTCGACATCCTCGGCGTCACCACGGTGGCGGGCAACGTCCCGGCCGCGCTGACCGCGCGCAACGCCCGGCTGATCCGCCAGCTGGCGGGTCGCGAGGACGTGCCGGTCTACCGGGGCGCCGAAACCCCGCTGGGGCGACCGCCGGTCGTCGCGAGCCACTTTCACGGGGAGTCGGGCCTGGGCGACCTGCCGGTGTTCGAGCCGGAGGCGCCGGAGGCGCCGGGCCATGCGGCGGCCTTCATCGCCGAGACCATCATGCGCCGGCCGCGGGGGTCCGTCGCCATGGCGGTGACCGGCCCGATGACCAACCTCGCCCTGGCGATGGAGCTGGAGCCCCGCATCGCCGCGCGGCTGGGGACCGTGGTCGTCATGGGCGGCGCCCGCCGCGAGGGCGGCAACATCACCGCCTCGGCCGAATACAACATCCACGCCGACCCGCACGCGGCCGACGTCGTCTTCGGCTCCGGCTGCTGCATCGTCACCCTCGGCCTGGACGCGACCCACCAGGTGCGGGCGACGCCGGCGCGGGTCGAGGCCATACGGGCGATCGACACCGTGGCCGCGCGGTCGGTGGCGACCCTGCTCGACTTCTCCGTCGACGTGGAACGGCGGCTGGTCGGCGGCGACAGCCCGCCGCTGCATGACCCCTGCACCATCGCCTGGCTGCTGGCGCCGGAGCTGTTCACCGCGGCGCCTGTCGACCTGCGCGTCGAGACCCTGTCGCCCCTGACCCTGGGCCATACCGCCGTGGAGTTCCGGCTGCCGGCCGGTTTCACCCCCACCGTCCGCTGGGTGACGGAGGTCGACCACGAGGCGGTCTTCGCGCTGATGCTCGAGAGGTTGGCGCGATGAGCCGCATCACCGTCGTCGGGTCGATCAACCTCGACTTCGTGGCGACCGCGCCGACCCTGCCGTCCCCCGGGGAGACCGTCACCGGCGCGACCCTCGCGGTGCATCCCGGCGGCAAGGGCGCCAACCAGGCGCTGGCCGCGCGGCGGCTCGGGGCCGAGGTCGCGATGATCGGCCGGGTCGGCGCCGACGCCATGGCCGGCCAGGCGCTGGCGCTGCTCAAGGCCGATGGCGTCGACCTGTCCGGCGTCGGCGTCGATCCCGCGCTGCCGACCGGCGCCGCCCTGATCGCGGTCGACGCCGAAGCGGAGAACCAGATCGTCGTCGCCTCCGGCGCCAACCTGGCCCTGACGCCGGGCCTGCTGCCGGAGGCGATCGCCGAGCCGCTGATCCTGCAGCTGGAGGTCCCGGTCGCGACCGTGGCGGCGGCCGCAGCGCGGGCGCGGGGCTTCGTCTGCGTGAACCTGGCGCCGGCCGATCCCGAGATCGACGACGCGGTGCTGCGGCGCGCCGACCTGCTGGTGGTCAACGAGGGCGAGGCCGAGGCGTTCGGAAAGCGGCTGCACGGCCTGCCGGGGCTGGTCGCGATCACCTGGGGCTCGCGCGGCGCAGGCCTGTTCCGCGACGGCGTCCGCCTGGCGACCGCCGAGCCGCCGGAGGTGGACGCACTGGATACGACCGGGGCCGGCGACACCTTCGTGGCCGCCCTGACCCTGGCCCTGCTGGAGGGCAAGCCGCCGGCCGACGCCCTGGCCTTCGCCTGCGCGGCCGGCGCCCTGAGCACGACGAAACCGGGGGCGCAGTCGGGGCTGCCTTGGCGCAATGAGGTGGACGCACTTCTCTAGTTCCTCCCCCACTTGGGGGACCACCCGGAGGGTGGTGGAGAGGGAAGCATGGACACCGAAGGCTTGGCGATCCGCGCAGCGCATCACCCTCGGGCTGCCGTGCCTCACTCACCACCATGCTCCGCATGGTCCCCCTCTCCCAAGAGGGAGAGGAACCGGGTAGTTTCGCCCCATGACCCGCAACGTCCCCGAACTCAGTCTGAAGGACTTCACGGACGGTGACGCCGCCCGGCGCGCCGCCTTTTCCGACGCGATGATGCGCGGCCTGCAGGAGTACGGCTTCTTCATCCTGAAGGACCACGGCGTGCCGCTTGACCTGCTCCAGCGGGCCTATGGCGAGGCCGAGCGCCTGTTCGCCCTGCCGGAGGAGACCAAGCGCAAGTACGCCGCCGGCCTGCGCGGCTACACGCCGTTCGGCGTCGAGCACGCCAAGGACAGCGGCCATCCTGACCTCAAGGAGTTCTGGCAGGTCGGCCACGACCCGTCCCCGGACGCGCCCGCCGACGAGCCGTTCGAACCCAACGTCTGGCCGGACGAGGCGCCGGGCGTGCGGCCGGCCTTCACGGCGCTGTTCGATGCGCTGAACGAGACCGGCGTGGTGCTGCTGCGCGCCCTGGCGCCCCGGCTCGGCCTCGCCGAGACCTGGTTCGACGACAAGGTGCGCTGGGGCACCTCGCTGCTGCGGGTGCTGCACTATCCGCCGCTGGCGCCGGACGTCGATCCGGGCGCCGTCCGCTCGGCGGCGCACGAGGACATCAACTTCCTGACCATCATGGTCGCGGCCAGGGGCGCGGGCCTGGAGCTCCTCGACCGCGACGGCACCTGGCTGCCGGTAGTCACCGAGCCGACCAACCTGATCGTTGACAGCGGCGACATGCTGGCGCGGATGACCAACGGCGTGATCCCGGCGACCACCCACCGTGTGGTCAACCCGACGGGGCCGAACGTCAGCCGCTACTCGATGCCGTTCTTCATGCACCCGACGCTGGCCACCTCGCTCGAGGTGCTGCCCAGCTGTATCGGCGACGGGGCGAAGTTCCCGCCGATCACGGCCGGCGCGTTTCTCGACGAGCGGCTGCGGGCGATCGGCCTGCGCAAGTAGGCCGCGGCGTCGCGGCAAGGCAGAGCTGCCGCCTCCCTGCACCGGGGCGGCGAAGGGTGGACATCATGGCGGACGACAAGGGCAAGGCCACACTGCTGAACGGCTTCATCCGGCTGGCCGCGCCGCCGTCGGGCGACGCCGAGATTCCGGGTTTCGAGGGGGTGCGCCTCACCGTCGAGGAGGCGGAGGAGTCGCTGACCGCCGCCGCCGACCGGCTGGCGCTGCCCAAGGCGCTGGTGGTGCGCGAGGATTTCAACATCCTGGCCATCTCCGGGGGCGCCGCCGGCGGCGCGTTCGGCGCCGGGGTCCTGGTCGGGCTGACGGCGGCCGGGGCGCGGCCGGACTTCGCCATCGTCACCGGCGTCAGCACCGGCGCCCTGATCGCGCCGTTCGCCTTCCTGGGACCGGCATGGGACGACAAACTGCGCGACGCCTACACCGGCGGCTACGCGTCAAAGCTGCTCAGCATCGGCGGCCTTTCGACCAATCTCGGCGGCGTGTTCAAGAGCGAGCAGCTCGAGCGGCTGCTCGACCCCTTCGTCAACGAGGAGATGGTCGCCGCCGTCGCCGAGCGTCACGCGCTGGGTCGCCGGCTGCTGGTGGCGACGACCGACCTCGACAGCCAGCGGACCGTGATCTGGAACATGGGCGAGATCGCCTCGGTCGGCGGGCCGGCGGCCGTGCGCCTGTTCCGGGACGTCCTGATCGCCTCCGCCAGCCTGCCGGGGCTGTTCCCGCCGCGTCGCTTCGCGGTCCAGTTCGAAGGCGTCGCCTACGAGGAGATGCATGTCGACGGCGGGGTGGCCACGCCGCTGTTCGTGATGCCGGAGGCGATGCTGCGCTGGAAGAACCTGCGTCGCCGGCTGCAGCGCAGCCGCATCTATCTGATCGTCAACACGGTCCTGGAACAGGCGCCGCGCACCACTCCGAACAACGTGCCGTCGGTGCTGATCCGCAGCTTCGACACCATGCTGCGCTTCAGCTACCGGCAGGCGATCAGCATGACGACGAACTTCTGCGCCGCCCACAAGCTGCCGCTCAGCGTCACCTCGATCCGGCCCGAGCCGGCGCAGGGCAGCATGATGAGCTTCGACACCCCGTCGATGCAGCGCACCTTCGACGGCGCCTTCGAGCGGGCCATGGCCGGCGACCTGTGGAGCACGCCGGCGGCCGACCCGGCGCGGCCGGCCTTCCTGGGCGCCCTGATGTCGCGCTGGTCGGGGTCGCCGCCGACGCTCGGCGAAGGGTGACGCACCGTCCCCCTTGCCAGCGGCCTCCGCGCGCTCCAACAAGTGTTTGAAGCGACAACAGCCGAGGGAGGCCGCCCGTGAAGACCAAGATCACCGAACTGTTCGGCATCGAGCACCCGATCATCCAGGGCGGCATGCACTACGTCGGCTTCGCCGAGATGGCGGCCGCGGTGTCCAACGCCGGGGGGCTGGGCATCATCACCGGGCTGACCCAGGGCACGCCCGAGCGGCTGGCCGCCGAGATCAAGCGCTGCCGTGACATGACGGACAAGCCGTTCGGCGTGAACCTGACCTTCCTGCCGGCGGTGACGCCGCCCGACTATCCGGGCTTCGTGAAGGTGATCGTGGAGAGCGGGGTCAAGGCGGTCGAGACGGCCGGCAACAATCCGCAGAAGTGGCTGCCGGCGCTCAAGGAAGCCGGCATCAAGGTCATCCACAAGTGCACCAGCGTCCGGCACTCGCTCAAGGCCGAGCAGATCGGCTGCGACGCGGTCAGCGTCGACGGCTTCGAGTGCGGCGGCCACCCGGGCGAGGACGACGTCGGCAACTGGGTGCTGCTGCCCCGCGCCGCCGAGGAGCTGAAGATCCCGTTCGTCGCCTCCGGCGGCGTGGGCACCGGCTCGCAGCTGGTGGCGGCGCTGGCGCTGGGCGCCGAGGGCGTCAACATGGGCACCCGCTTCATCGCCACCAAGGAAGCGCCGGTGCATGAGAACGTGAAGCAGGCGCTGGTCGCCGCCAGCGAACTCGACACCCGCCTGATCATGCGCCCGCTGCGCAACACCGAGCGCGTGCTGAACAACGAGGCTGTCGAGCGGCTGATCGCCAAGGAGAAGGAGCTCGGCGACAAGGTGTCCTTCGCCGACATCGCGGCCGAGGTGGCGGGCGTCTATCCGAAGATCATGGTCGACGGCCAGATGGACGCCGGCGGCTGGTCCTGCGGCCAGGTCGCCGGCCTGATCCACGACATCCCGACCGTCAAGGAACTGATCGACCGCATGATGGCCGAGGCGCACGAGATCATCGCCAGCCGCCTCAGGCGCTTCGACGCCTGACCGGGGCAGGGGCGGCGGCGCGACGAAAAAAGCGTCGCCGCCTGACGCCGGGTCATACTTTCGGGCCTGATCCGAAGGAGGCATGATCCTTCCGCGCACGTCATCCAAGGTCTCGGCGACAGGGACCGGAGCGGGCGGGGAGGCGAACATGCACGATCTGGTGATCCGCAACGGACGCATCGTCGACGGAACCGGCGCGCCGGCGTTCGAGGGCGACATCGCCATCACCGGCGGCGTCATCACCGCCGTCGGCAAGGTCCAGGGGGCGGGGCGTCGCGAGATCGACGCCGCCGGCCGGCTGGTCACGCCGGGCTGGGTCGACATCCACACCCACTACGACGGCCAGGTCACCTGGGACCCGTACCTCTCGCCGTCCAGCTGGCACGGCGTCACCACCGCCATCATGGGCAACTGCGGCGTCGGCTTCGCGCCCGTGAAGCCCGATCGCCACGACTGGCTGATCGAGCTGATGGAAGGGGTCGAGGACATTCCCGGCTCGGCCCTCGCCGAAGGCATCCGCTGGGACTGGGAGACCTTCCCCGAGTACATGGACAGCCTGGACGCGCAGCCCCGCGTGCTCGACGTGGCCGCCCAGGTGCCGCACAGCGCCGTCCGCGCCTACGTCATGGGCGAGCGGGGCGCGCGCAACGAGGACGCAACGGCCGAGGACATCGCGGCGATGGCGGATATCGTCGCCGAGGGCATGAAGGCCGGCGCGCTCGGCTTCTCCACCTCGCGCACGGTCGTTCACACGACGAAGGACGGGACGGTCATGCCCGGCACGACGGCGGCGGCGGACGAGCTGCTGGCCATCGGCAGGGCGATGGCGGCGGTCGGGCCGGGCGTGTTCGAGATGTCGTCCGACATGGGGCCGCCCGAGCCGGAGTTCGAATGGATGCGGGCCATGTCGATGGATACCGGCGTGACCGTCACCTACAGCCTGCTGCAGTCGCCGATGCGGCCCGACAACTGGGTGCGGCTGCTCGAGCTGACCCGCGAGGCCAGGGCCCAGGGGGCCAGCATCGCCGCCCAGATCGCCTGCCGACCGACCGGACTGGTGCTGGGCTGGCAGAGCACGATCCATCCGTTCGTCGGCCGCCAGACCTATCGCGACCTCGCCCAGCTGCCCTTCGCCGAGCGGCTGGAGCGGCTGAAGGAGCCGATGGTCCGGGCGGCCATCCTCTCCGAGCCGAGCAAGAAGATGGGGCCGCTGGGCTCGATCATGACCCAGGGCTTCGACCGGATGTTCCGGCTGCAGCAGCCGGACGGCAGCCTCGACTACGAGCCCCGCGCCGAGGACTCCATCGCCGCCATCGCCGCCCGCACCGGGCAGGCGCCGGACGCCATCGTCTATGACATGCTGATGGAGAACGATGGCCGCGGCTACATCTACCTGCCGCTGCTGAACTACGCCGAGTTCAGCTTCGACCACATCCACGCGATGATGCACGATCCGAACACGGTGCTGAGCCTGTCGGACGGCGGCGCCCACTGCGGCGTGATCTGCGACGCCAGCTTCCCGACCTACATGCTGACCCACTGGGTGCGCGACCGGAAGCGGGGGCCCACGCTGCCGCTGGAAAAGGTCGTGTCGATGCAGACGCGCGAGACGGCGCGGCTCTACGGCCTGAATGACCGCGGCGTGCTGGCCCCGGGCATGAAGGCCGACATCAACGTCATCGATCTCGACGCCCTCGCGATCCAGCCGCCGGAGATGGTCTTCGACCTGCCGGCGAACGGCCGCCGGATGATCCAGCGGGCGAAGGGCTACGTCGCCACCATCGTCAGCGGCGTGGTCACCTACGAGAACGGCGAGGCCACCGGCGCCATGCCGGGCAGACTGATCCGCGGCCCGCAGGTCGCCGCCACGGCGCTCGCCGCCGAATAACGCCAACGAGAACGGGAACACCACCATGAAGGTCGCCGCCCTGAAGGCCCCCGGCGGGCTGGACAAGATCGTCATCGAGGAGCGCGAGACGCCGACGCCGAAGGCCGGCGAGATCCTCGTCCGCGTGCGCGCCAGCTCGCTGAACTTCCACGACTTCGCCGTGGTGTCGGGCATGATCCGCACGCCCGACGGCCGCATCCCGATGTCGGACGGCGCCGGCGTGGTTGAGGCGGTCGGCGAGGGCGTGACCCGTTTCAAGGTCGGCGACGAGGTGCTGTCGCTGTTCTTCCCCAACTGGGACGCCGGCGGCCCGACCCTGCCGCGCCTGCTGGGCGTGCCGGGCGACAGCGCCGAGGGCTTCGCGGCCGAGTACGTGGCCATGCCCGCCACCGCATTCACCCGCATCCCGAAGGGCTGGACCCTGAAGCAGGCGGCGACGCTGCCCTGCGCCGCCCTGACCGCCTGGCGGGCGCTGTTCGTCGAGGCGAAGATCAAGCCGGGCAGCATCGTCCTGACCCAGGGCACCGGCGGGGTGTCGATCTTCGCGCTGCAGCTGGCCAAGGCGGCCGGCGCGACGGTGATCTCGACCTCGTCCTCGGCCGAGAAGCTCGAGAAGCTGAAGGCGCTCGGGGCCGACCACCTGATCAACTACAGGGAGACGCCGGAATGGGGCGCCGCGGCGGCGGCCATCACCGGCGGACGCGGCGTCGACGCCGTGGTCGAGATCGGCGGGTCGGGCACGATGCCGCAGTCGATCGTGGCCTGCACGATCGGCGGCCACATCTCTCTGATCGGCGTGCTGGCCGGCATCGCCGGCGACGTGCCGACCGCGATGGCGATGTCCAAGAACGTGTGCATCCAGGGTCTCACCGTCGGCTCGCGACAGGACCAGGAGGACATGATCGCCGCCATCGAGGCCAATCCGTTCGAGCCGGTCATCGACTCGACCTTCCCGCTCGAGGGCATCTCGGCCGCCTTCGCGCACCAGATGTCGCAGAAGCACTTCGGCAAGATCTGCCTCGAGTTCTGACCCGGCGGGGGCTGGATTTACGGCGTACACTGGCTAACGTCGCCGGCCTCTCAACGGAGTCGACGCCATGAACCCGAACGCCGAATTCGACGTCATCGTCTACGGAGCCACCGGCTTCACCGGGCGCCTCGTCGCCGAACACCTGGCGGCGCGCTACGGCGTCGGCGGCGAGGTGAGCTGGGCGATGGCCGGCCGCAGCGCCGCCAAGCTGGCGCAGGTCCGCGACGAGATCGGCGCCCCCGCCGACACGCCGCTGGTCGTGGCTGACGCGGCCGATCCGGCGTCCCTGCAGGCTATGGTCTCGCGCGGCAAGGCCGTCCTGACCACCGTCGGTCCCTACCAGCTCTACGGCTCGGCCCTGGTCGCCGCCTGTGCGGCGGCCGGGACCGACTACCTGGACCTCTCCGGCGAGTCGCTGTGGATGGCCGACATGATCGCCGCCCACGAGGCCGCGGCGAAGGCCTCGGGCGCGCGGATCCTGTTCTCGTGCGGCTTCGACTCGATCCCGTTCGAGCTGGGCGTGCTCTTCACCGAGGGTCTGGCCCGCAAGCATCTCGGCCATCCGGTCCCGCGGGTGAAGGGCCGCGTCAGGTCCATGCGCGGCGGGCTCTCCGGCGGCACGGCGGCCAGCGGCGCGGCGACCATGGCGGCCATCCAGCAGAACCCGGCCCTGCTCGGCGTGATGGTCAATCCGTTCGCCCTGACGCCCGGGTTCACGGGGCCCGAGCAGCCGCGGGGCGACAAGCGGCAGTTCGACGACGACCTCGGCGCCGAGGTCGGGCCCTTCATGATGGCGACGATCAACACCAAGAACGTCCACCGCTCGAACTTCCTGCTCGGGCACGCCTTCGGGACGGACTTCGTCTACGACGAGATGGCCGTGATCATGCCCGGCGCCTCGGCCAGCTTCGAGTCGATCGATCCCGCCACCGCGCCCAGGCCGGGCGAGGGGCCGAGCAAGGCCGAGCGCGAAGCGGGCTTCTACGACCTGCTGTTCGTCGGAATCGACGCTGACGGCCGGCAGGTCCGCGGCAGCGTCTACGGCGACCGCGATCCCGGCTATGGCTCGACCTCGAAGATGATCGCCGAGACCGCCATCTGCCTGGTGCGGTCGCCGGAGGTCGCCGGCGGGATCTGGGTTCCCGGCGCGGCGCTCGGCCAGGCGCTGATCGACCGCCTGACCGCCCACGCCGGCCTGACCTTCAAGGACGAGACCGCCTGATGACCTCCCGCGCCGGCCCGCTCGAGGGCGTCCGCATCATCGACCTCAGCCAGTTCGTGCTGGGGCCCTACGCCACCCAGACGCTGGGCGACCTCGGCGCGGACGTGATCAAGGTCGAAGAGCCTTCCGGCGACCGGCAGCGCAACTCCGGCAAGGGACCGTCGAAGGAGATGGGCCCCGGCTACGTCGCCTTCAACCGCAACAAGCGGTCGGCGGCGCTGGACCTGAAGACCGAGGAGGGCCGGGCCGCCCTGCGCAGGCTGGTCGAGACGGGCGACGTCTTCATCCACAACATGCGCCCCTCGGCGGTGGCGCGGCTCGGCTTCTCCTATGAGCAGGTGAAGGCGATCAGGCCGGACATCGTCTACGTCGAGGCCATGGGCTACGACGACGCCGGCCCCTACGCCGGCCTGCAGGCCTTCGACGACCTGATCCAGTCGGCCAGCGGCGCCTGCGGGCTCGGCCAGCTGGTCGATCCCGACGCCGAGCTGCGTCCGTTGCCCTCGCTGATCGCCGACAAGACCTGCGGCCTGTTCGCGGTCATCGCCACCCTGGCCGCCCTGCGCCACAAGGAACGGACCGGCGAGGGGCAGTTCGTGCAGGTGCCGATGCTGGAGACCTTCACCGGCTTCATGATGGCCGAGCACCTGTACGGCCAGACCTTCGTGCCGCCGACCGGCGGCTTCGGCTTCACCACCGCGGTGACGCCGCACCGCAAGCCGCTGCGCACGAAGGACGGCTGGGTGACCGTGCTGCCGGCCAGCCAGGCGCAGTCGGCGAAGTTCATGGAGCTCGGCGGCCTGCCGGGCGCCTACGAGCTGGAACGCTTCACCTCCAGGCCGAGCGGCAAGGAGAAGGTGGCCGAGTACTATGCGATGATGGCCGAGGCCGCCGCCAGCCGCACCACCGACGAGTGGATGGCCCTCGGGGCCGAGCATTCGATCCCGATCATGCGGGCCAACCGCGTTCCGGAGATCCTCGACGACGCGCAGCTGCGCCAGACGCTGTTCGAGGAGCGGACGCTGGAAGGCGACGGCGTCTACCGCGCCATGAAGCCGGGCCTGCGCTTCTCCGCCACCCCCGCGAGCATCCGCCGCGACCCGCCCCGCATCGGCCAGGACACCGACGAGGTGCTGGCGGAAGTCGGACTGTCGCCCCGGCGCGACTGAGACGCCGTTGCCCGTGGCGGGGGGGCTGGCCTCTGCGCCCGGGAGCCTTGCTCGCCCGCCCGCTGCGGCTTGATCGGGGTCAAGGCCCGCTGGTCGTCTCCGCTGTCTTCTGGATCGCCGCCGCGCGCGATCAACGCCGGCGCCCTAGCGCCGCGGGAGGCAGGTCATGGCTGGTCGTATCCGCTGGTTTGACGAGATCGGGCTCGGCGACATCGCCCTGGTCGGGGGCAAGAACGCCTCGCTGGGGGAGCTGCATGGCGGGCTTCGCGCGGCCGGCGTCCGGGTGCCCGACGGTTTCGCGGTGACCGCCGACGCCTATCGCGCCGCGTTGGCCGAGGCCGGGGCCTGGCCGGCGCTGCACCGGCTGCTCGACGATCTCGACGTCACCGACGTCGCCCAGCTGGCGGAGCGGGCGGCGAAGGCGCGACGGGTGGTCTATGAGGCGACCGGCGGCGCGGCCCTGGCGGCCGAGATCGGCGCCGCCTACCGCCGCCTCCGGGCCTCGTGCGGCGAGGCGCTGACCCTGGCGGTCCGAAGCTCGGCGACGGCGGAGGACCTGCCCACCGCCAGCTTCGCCGGACAGCACGAGAGCTTCCTGCACATCCGGGGCGAGGCGGCGCTGGTCGAGGCCTGCCGCAACTGCTTCGCGTCGGTGTTCACCGACCGGGCCATCGTCTACCGCGTCCACAACGGCTTCGACCATTTCAAGGTCGCCCTGTCGGTCGGGGTGATGAAGATGGTCCGCTCCGACAGCCAGTCGAGCGGCGTGATCTTCACCCTCGACACCGAGAGCGGCTTTCCCGACGTGGTGTTCGTCACCGCCGCCTACGGACTCGGCGAAGCCATCGTCCAGGGGCGGGTCGATCCCGACGAGTTCTACGTCCACAAGCCCACCTTCCGCGCCGGCCGCCGGGCGGTGCTGCGGCGGTCGCTGGGCGCCAAGCAGGTCCGCCTGGTGCATGCGGGCCGGGCCGGGGAGGGGGGGCTGGCGGCCCGGGAGGTCCCGGCCCGCGACCGGCGGCGGTTCTGCATCACCGACGAGGAGGTCCTGGCGCTGGCGGGCGACGCCATCGCCATCGAGGACCACTATTCGGCCCGCGCCGGACGGCCGACGCCGATGGACATCGAATGGGCCAAGGACGCCGACGACGGCCGGCTCTACATCCTCCAGGCGCGGCCGGAGACCGTCGCATCCCGGCGCGCGCCGGGCGCCTTTCAGGTCTACCGCCTCGACGCGACCGGCCCGGTCCTGGCCGAGGGCAGGGCGGTGGGCGAGAAGATCGCCGCCGGACCGGTGCGGCGCATCGCCGGCGTGGCGGACCTGGCGGCGTTCCGGCCCGGCGAGGTCCTCGTCGCGCCCGCCACCAGTCCCGACTGGGAGCCGGTCATGAAGACCGCCGCGGCGATCGTCACCGACCGGGGCGGCCGCACCTGTCACGCGGCCATCGTCGCCCGCGAACTGGGCGTTCCGGCCGTGGTCGGGGCGGGCGACGCCTCCTCCCGGCTCGTCGAGGGCCAGGTGGTGACGGTCTCCTGCGCGGAGGGCGAGACCGGCCGCGTCTACGGCGGGGCGGCGCCGTTCACCATCGAGCACATCGACGCCTCGGCGCTGCCCAGGCCGCGCACGCAGGTGATGGTCAACCTCGCCCACCCGCAACTCGCCTTCCGCACCGCCATGCTGCCGGCCGCCGGGGTTGGCCTGGCGCGGATGGAGTTCATCATCGGCGAGACCATCGGCCTGCACCCGATGGCGGCCGCCCATCCCGAGCGCGTCGTCCGGGCCCGCGACCGGGCGCTCATCGCGCGGCGCGCCCGCGGCCACGCCAGCCCCGCCGACCATTTCGTGCGCGTGCTCGCCGAGGAGGTCGGGACCATCGCGGCCGCCTTCTGGCCGCGCCCGGTCATCGTGCGGCTGTCGGACTTCAAGACCAACGAATACGCGCGGCTGCTCGGCGGCGAAGGCTTCGAGCCGCGGGAGGAGAACCCGATGCTCGGCTTCCGCGGCGCCGCCCGCTACGCGCACCCGGCCTACGCCGACGGCTTCGCGCTGGAATGCGCGGCGCTCCGGCGGGTTCGCGCCGACATGGGCCTGACCAACCTGCGGGTGATGGTCCCGTTCTGCCGCCGCGTGGACGAGGCCAGGGGCGTGCTGGACGCCATGGCCGCCCACGGGCTGAAGCGCGGCGAGGACGGGCTCGAGGTCTATGTGATGTGCGAGATTCCCAGCAACGTGCTGAGCATCGACGCCTTCGCGGCCCTGTTCGACGGCTTCTCGATCGGCTCCAACGACCTGACCCAGCTGGTGCTCGGCGTCGATCGCGACTCGGAGATCGTCGCCTTCGATTTCGACGAACGCGACCCGGCGGTGCTGGCCATGCTGCGCATGGCGGTCGAGGGCGCGCATCGCAACCACCGCCATGTCGGCATCTGCGGCGAGGCGCCGGCCACCTATCCCGAGATCGCCGCCTTCCTGGCCGGGCTGGGAATCGACTCGATCAGCGTCAATCCGTCGAGCCTGCCGCGGACGCTGAAGGCCGTCGCCGACGCCGAGCAGGCTCTCGGGACCTAGAGGGGCCGCACCTCCACCGACGGCGCCAGCCGGCGGACGTCGTCGGCGGCGCAGAGCTGGGTGCCGGGCGCGAGAAGGGCGGCGGAGCCGGCGGCCATGGCCCAGCGGAGCGCCTCGGCCGGCGCCCGTCCGCCCGCCAGCGCCCAGACGAGGGCGCCGAGGAAGCTGTCGCCGGCGTCGACGGAGCTGACCGGCCGGACGGG
>CALKHU010000046.1 GCA_937991555.1 uncultured Caulobacter sp. | reverse complement strand
TCCCGGTCCGGCCTCATCGCGGTCCGCCCGGCGTGACGAGCAACTGGTCAAACGCGCCGAGCCCGTCGATCTCGAGCACGAGACGGACAGCCCGCGGGTAGGCGGCGTCCGGCGCAGCGACCCAGGCCGGCGACCAGATGTCCCGGTAGAGATACTCCACCCGCGCCGCGGTGACGCCCTCGACGAGCACCTGCCCGGGACCGGAGACCGAGCCGTCGAGCCACGGATGGCTGGCGCGCTCGAGCCGGCCGTCGACGAGCCGGTACTCGACGTACTGGAGCGATGCGCGGGGCGCCGCGTCGGGATTGTCCCAGCCTCGCCGCGCGAAGGCCATGAACGTCCGGCCGCCCGCCGGCGCGGTTCCCGTGAACACCGGCCGGCGCGCGCCCGTCTCGCGCGTACGGGTCGGGCGCACCGCCAGCTGGCCCAGATCGGCCTTGAGAATGGCCCGCGTCTGCTGCAGGCGGCCGAGACGGTCCATCCGCTCGTGGACCGCCTCCTGTCCTTCCAGCGTCGAGCCCAGCACCAGGGCCCCCGCCGTGGTCAGCAGGCCGAACACGAACAGCGCCGCCAGCATCTCGACCAGCGTGAAGCCCTTCATCGACGCCCCCGGAAGACGGTGACCTCGGCGAGGGTCCGTCCACGCGGCGCCGGGCTGACCAGAACATCGATCCGCACCACCTCCGGGTCGTCGGTGCGCGTCACCCGGCGGACCCAGCGCCAGGGGCGGTCGCCGGCCTCGTCCTGCCCGGTCGTCTCACCGAGGGGCGGCCAGTCGATCAGGGCCTCGCCGGCGCGGTTCTCGGCGACCATTCCCGCGATCACCCGCGCCTCGATGGCCTGGGCGCTGCGGACGTTCTCGCCGCCGAGATTGACCAGCGCGAGCGCGGCGATGCTGAACACCGCCAGCGCCACCAGCACCTCGATGAGCGAAAAGCCCTGTTCAGCGGACCGGCGCGGCATCGACCCTCACATTGCCGGCGGCGTCCACCGTGACGCGCGTGGCCCGCTCGCCGCGGACCAGAAGGATCGCGCCGGGCGTCGCGCCGCCGGTCTCGTCAAAGGTAAACCGGCCGCCCTGGCTCTCGTCGGCCACAGCTGTCCCGGCGGCCCAGTCGACGGGGGCGAAAGGTTTCTCGGCGAGCGTCCGCCAGCCGTCGGCCTCGCGGCGACGGAAGCTGTAGCCCCGGTCGCTCACGGCCACGTCGACGGCGCGGTTGCCCAGCACCGCCTCCTCCCGCGCGCGGACCAGCCGGGCGGCGAAGCGCTCGCCCTCCCTCGCCACCGACAGGCGACCGTCGGGCGCCGACAGGACCACGACGCCGGCGGTCAGCCCCACGATCGCCACCACGACCAGCAGTTCGACGAGGGTGAAGCCGCGCTCGTCGCGCCGGTCAGCTCCAGTTGCCGATGTCCGCATCGTTCTTCTCGCCGCCCTCGCGGCCGTCGGCCCCGAAGGAGTAGATGTCGACGGCGCCGTGCCGGCCCGGCTGACGGTACTGGTAGGGCGCGCCCCACGGATCGTCGGGAAGGCGGCGGATGTAGCCGCCCTCGCGGTAGCGGTCCGGACGGGCCATGCCGGCCGGCGGGGAGACCAGGGCCGACAGGCCCTGCTCCGCCGTCGGGAAGGCGAAGTTGTCCAGGCGATAGCTCTCGAGCGCCTGCTCGAGGACCGCGATGTCCGCACGCGCCTTCTCGCGCATGGCCCGGTCCTGGCTGGGCAGAACGTTGATCACGACGATGGTGGCCAGCAGCCCGAGTATGATGACGACGACCATCATCTCGATCAGGGTGAAGCCCGCTTCGGAGGACGGGCGCGGACAGGGACGGACGTGACGCATACGGATGGTTCCGATCAGCCGAGGGCCAGGGTGTTGAGTTGGAGAATGGGCAGCAGGATCGACAGCACGATGATCGCCACGACCCCGCCCATCACGACGATGATCGCCGGCTCGAGCAGGCTGAGCGCGGCAGAGGTGAAGGTGTTGAACTCGCGTTCGAGGTAGTCGGCGGCGCGGGCCAGCATGAGGCCGAGCTTGCCGCTGCTCTCGCCGCTGGCGGTCATGTGCACGAGGATGGCCGGGAAAACGGCGGCCCGGCGCATGGCGGCCGAAAGCCCGCCGCCCTCGCGGATGGCGGCGGCCATGCCGTCGATCGCCTCTCGCAGGACGGTGTTGCGCACGGTCGGACCGGTGAGGTGAAGCGCTTCCAGGACCGGGACGCCGGCGTACATCATCGTCGACAGGGTCCGCGCCAGCCGCGCCGCCTGGACGTCGCGGATCAGCCGGCCGATCACCGGCAGCCGCAGCAGCATGCCGTCGAAGCGGCGACGGAAGCCCGCCTGGCGCATCCCGTGGGCGAAGCCGATCGCTCCCAGGACGAGCAGGAGCGCCGCCGCCCAGCCGAACTGGCGGGTTCCGTCGGAGACGCCGATCACCAGGCGGGTGAGAAGGGGCAGGGTCTGGCCCATGGAGTCGAACTGGTCGACGACCTTGGGCACGACGAACGCCATCAGCGCGACGATCACCAGTGCGGCGGTCACCGCGAGGACGACCGGATAGACCAGCGCGGTCGTCACCCTGGCGCTGACCTGTTGCTCGTGCTCGTGCAGGTCCGCCAGCCGCTCCAGGATCTCGGGCAGCGCGCCGGCGCTCTCGCCGGCCGCGACCATCGCCCGGTACAGCGGCGGGAACCCCGCGCCGGGGCGGGCCAGGGCGTCGGACAGGCGGTAGCCCTCTCGCACCCCCTCGTGAACCACCGACACCGCCCGCTTCACCCTGCCCGCGTCGGCCTGAAGCGCGATCGTCCGCAGCGCCTCCTCCAGCGGCGTGATCGCCGTCAGGGTCGCGAGCTGGCGGGTGAAGACCGCGACCTGGCGGCTCGACAGCCGGTCGCGGGCGAACGCCGCCCGGCGGACGGGCGCGCCGCGCCGCGCGCTCGCCTCGATGCGGACGGGCGACAGGCGGCGGCGCTCGAGCCGCGCCCGCGCCGCCGCCTCGTCCGTCGCCGTGACGGCGCCCTTCCTGGGACGTCCATCGACATCCAGGGCGATGAAGTCATAGGCCGGCACTGGGGTCCGCCTCCTGACGAGTCACCCGGACAGCCTCCTCGACCGTCGTCGAGCCGTCGGCCACGCGGTCGCGCGCGGCGGCGGACAGGCTGCCGCCGGCCTCCGCCACGGCCTCGGCCATCGTGTCCTCGTCCGCGCCCTCGCCGATCAGGCGGCGGAGACGATCGTCGATCCGCACGGCCTCGTAGACGCCGATCCGGCCCTGATAGCCCGTCTGGCCGCAGGCGGCGCAGCCCGCCGCGCGGAACAGCGTATGGCCCGGCTCGACGCCGATCAGACGCGCGGTCGCCGCGTCGGCCGGCCACGGCTGGCGGCAGCCGGGACAGAGGCGCCGGACGAGGCGCTGGGCGACCACCAGCCGCAGGGTCGAGGCGAGCAGAAACGGCTCGACGCCCATGTCGCGCAGGCGGATGACCGCGCCGATGGCGTCGTTGGTGTGGACCGTCGACAGCACGAGGTGGCCCGTGAGGCTGGCCTGGACGGCGACCTGGGCAGTCTCCGGGTCGCGGATCTCGCCGACCATGACCACGTCCGGGTCCTGGCGCAGGATCGCGCGCAGGCCGGCGGCGAAGCTCATGCCCACCTTGGCGTTGACCTGGGTCTGGCCGACGCCGTGGACCGTGTACTCGACCGGGTCCTCGATGGTCAGGATGTTACGGCTGTGATCGTTCAGCAGGCCGAGGCCCGCGTACAGGGTCGTGGTCTTGCCCGAGCCGGTCGGCCCGGTGACCAGCAGGATGCCGTTCGGCTCGCGGAGGGCGGCGCGGTAGGCAGCCAGGATGTCCGGCGACATGCCCAGGTCCTCGAGCCGCAGGCCGGCCTGGTCCTTGTCCAGGATCCGCATCACCACCCGCTCGCCCGCCCGGGACGGAAGGGTCGACACGCGGACGTCCAGCGCCTTTCCGCCGAGGGTGAGCGAGATACGCCCGTCCTGCGGCACCCGGCGCTCGGCGATGTCGAGCCGGGCCATGACCTTGACGCGCGACACCAGCATCGACGCCACCCGGCTCGGCAGGGTGAGCACCTCGTGCAGCACGCCGTCGATGCGCAGCCGCACCAGCAGGTTGGCTTCGTAGGGCTCGATGTGAACGTCGGAGGCGCCGCGCCGCGCGGCTTCGGCGATCAGACCGTTGATCAGCCGGATGATCGGCGCGTCGTCCTGGGGATCGAGCAGATCGGCCGTCGTCGGCAGTTCGTCGACCAGGCCGTCCAGCCCCGCGGGGAGATCCAGCGCGGCCGCGCCGTCGCCGACTCCGAGGTCGAAGTCGGCATAGGCCTGCGAGAAGCGCTGATCGAACGCCGGAGCGGCGAGCCGGTCGACCGTCACCGGACGGCCGAGCGCCCGGCGGACCTCGATGAGCACGGCCGGGTCGGCGCCCTCGCGCAGGCCGACGCGGAGGCCGTCCTCGTCGCCGATCAGCAGCACGCCGTGGCGGCGGGCGAAGGCATAGGGTATGGCCGCCGGCGGGGCGTCGCTCATCGCGCCCCTCCCCCTTCGGCCGGCGCGGCGGGCGATGCAGCCGGCGGGGCGACCGGCGGGGTGGTCCGCAGATAGTCCCGCATCATCGCGTCCAGGGCGTTGCCGCCATCGGCGTCGACCAGCCCCGGCTCGCGCCGCACGTAGTCGTAGCGGGGCGCGGTGACCGCCTGGGCGTCCGCGGCGCCGCGGACGATGCGCGGCCGGATGAAGATCATCAGGTTGGTGCGGCCGCCCGACCGCGCCCGGCTCTTGAACAGCTCGCCCACCACCGGGACGTCGCTCAGGTAGGGCACGCGCTCGAGCGATACCCGCTCGTTCTCGTCGAGGAGGCCGCCGAGGACGACGATGGCGCCATCGTCGACCAGCGCCGTCGTCTCGAGCTCGCGCTTGTTGAGCACCAGTTCGGACGAGGTCGCGCTGACCGGACCGGAGACGCTCGACACCTCCTGCCGGATGTAGAGGGTGATGCCGCCGCCGGCGTTGATCTGGGGCTTGACCGTCAGCTGGATGCCGACGTCCTGCCGCTGGATGGTGCGGAACGGATTGCTGTTGGCGCTGCCCAGCACCTCGCCGGTGGTGATCGGCACTTCCTGGCCGACGAGGATCGACGCTTCCTGGTTGTTGAGGGTCAGGATCGACGGCGTCGACAGCAGGCGCGAGGCGCCGTCACGTCGGACGGCGTTCACGATCATGCCGAACACCGCCCCGGAGTCGAGCTGCCCGCCGACGCCGGCGGTGACGCCCTTGGCCCCGAGCAGGGACGACAGCGCCGCGTCGCGCAGCGCCGCCAGGGTCGCGGAGTCTTCCGGCAGGTTGTTCTCGCCGGCGATCGCTCCGGTCAGGGCGAGGATGTTCGGCGCGGTGTTGCTGTAGTTGGTCACCGAGAACGGCATCGCGCCGTCGCCGTCGCCGCCGCCGAGGATGAACTGGACGCCCAATTCGCGGGCGGCGGTGTCCGACACCTCCACGACGATCGCCTCGACCAGCACCTGTTCACGGCGCACGTCCAGCTGGGCGATAACGTCGGCCAGAAGTTTCTGGGTGTCCGGCGAAGCGTTGATGATCAGGGCGTTGGCGCCGGGGAACCGGGCGATGTTGGCCCGGATGCCGCCC
>CALKHU010000045.1 GCA_937991555.1 uncultured Caulobacter sp. | reverse complement strand
ACCGAGCGTCTGCATGTAGGCGATCATGGCCACGCGGTCAGGCTGCTTCTTGAGCCCGACGAAGGTCATCTTGGTGCCGGGGACATGCTTCTGCGGCGCCTTCAGGAAGGCGTCCATCTCGTCGAAGGTCCAGGTCTTGCCCGCGGCGAAGCCGCTGAAGGCGGCCGAATAGGAGAAGCCGGCGTGACCCGCGGGGGCCTTTCCGAGCGTGCCGTAGAGGTTCGGGCCGGTGCCGTTGGCGCCGCCCTGGGTGAAGGTGTGGCACGAGGCGCACTTGGCGCTGACCGCCTGACCGGCGGCGATGTTGGCCGGATCGGCCAGCACAGTGCCCCAGTCCGGCGCGACTTCCGCCGCCTCGCCGCCGCCGCCGGCTTCCTCGGCCACCGTGATGGCGTAGCCCGGCTTCTCCGGCGGCTCCTTCTCGAACGCGATCGTGGTCACCTCACGGAGACCGAAAACGACAAGCCCGGCCGCCAGCACCCCGCCGGCGATCTTGTTGAACGTCAGATCGCTCATATCCGCTGTCTTCGTCCCTCAGAGCCCCGGGCGACGGGCGAAAGCCAACGCCCCGGGAATCCCGCGACGCGCCCTGTGTTGCGCCGGGCTCTCTTACACGCTACCGCCCCTCGCGCAAGCCGGGCCCCGGGTCCGGATCGCCGGTTTTGACCCAGGTCGCGCCCATGAACCCGATCGTCCTGATACCCGCGCGCATGGCCGCCACCCGGCTGCCGGACAAGCCGCTGGCCGATATCGGCGGCCTGCCGATGATCGTCCGGGTGCTGCGGCGGGCGGAACAGGCCGCCGTCGGACCGGTGGCGGTGGCCGCCGGCGACCCCGAAATCGTCGAGGCGGTGCGGGCGGCGGGCGGCCTGGCGGTGCTGACCGATCCCGAACTGCCGTCGGGCTCCGACCGCATCAAGGCGGCGCTCGACGCGCTCGATCCCGACGGACGCCACGACGCGATCATCAACCTTCAGGGCGACATGCCGTTCGTTCCGCCGTCGATCGTCGCCGACTGCGCCGCGCTGCTGTCCGCGCAGCCCTCCTGCGACGTCGCCACCGTGGTCGCCGCCGAGGCGTCCCCGGCCGACCGGAGCAACCCGGACGTGGTCAAGGCGGTCCTCGCGCTCGCCGAAGGCGCGACGACCGGTCGCGCCCTCTATTTCACCCGCTCGACGCTCTACGGCGACGGGCCGGTCTGGCGGCATATCGGCATCTACGGCTATCGGCGCGCGGCGCTGGAGCGATTTATCACCGCTCCGCCCTCGCCCCTCGAACGGCGCGAGAAGCTGGAGCAGCTCAGGGGCCTGGAGATGGGCCTTTCGTACTGGGCCGCCGTCGCCGGCGAGGCCCCGATATCCGTCGACAACCCGGCCGACCTCGAGGCGGCCCGGGCCTACGCAAGAGATCACGACGCATGAGCGTTACACCCAAGAGCCCGCTTCCGAAGATCGCCTTCCAGGGCGAGCCCGGCGCCAACAGCCACGAGGCCTGCCGGACCTATTTCCCGAACCATGAGGCCGCCCCCTTCCCGACCTTCGAGGAGGCGTTCGAGGCGGTGAAGTCCGGCGCCTGCGAGCTGGGCATGATCCCGGTCGAGAACTCGATCGCCGGCCGGGTCGCCGACGTGCACCACCTGCTGCCGAACTCGGGCCTGAAGATCATCGGCGAGCGCTTCAAGCCGATCCGCTTCCAGCTGATGGCCAACAAGGGTGTGAAGCTGGAGCAGGTGAAGACCGTCTCCAGCATGGCCATCGCGCTGCACCAGTGCCGCAACAGCCTCAGGAAGCTGGGCGTGAAGACCGAGGCCGTCGGCGACACCGCCGGCGCCGCCCGGGCCCTGGCGCAGCATCCCGATCCGACGCGGGGCGCCATCTCGCCGGCGCTGGCGGCGGAGATCTACGGCCTCGACATCCTGCTGCGCGACATCGAGGACGAGCGGCACAACACCACCCGCTTCCTGGTCATGACGGCGGATCCCAGCCCGGCCCCGCCGCCGTTCACCACCAGGTGCATCACCAGCTTCTGCTTCCGGGTGAAGAACCTGCCGGCCGCCCTCTACAAGGCGCTGGGCGGGTTCGCGACCAACGGCGTCAACATGACCAAGCTCGAGAGCTACATGGAGGGCGGCGCCTTCACGGCGACCTTCTTCTACGCCGAGGTCGACGGCCGGCCGGAGGACCGGGGCCTCGCCCTGGCGCTGGACGAGCTGAGCTTCTTCTCGGAGAAGATCGAGATCCTCGGCGTCTTCCCGGCCGACCCGTTCCGGGACAGGGTCTAGCTCGGCCGGGGATACGCACATCCGCGCGCGTCCCCTCCCCCTTCGCATGACGCCGTTCGCGGTCTAGCCTCCCCGGCACGACACAGCCCCGGGGAGGCGACACATGTTCAACGGCGTTCCGTACCTTCAATCGACGCTGGCGGCCGCGACGGCGCTGGTGGCCTGGTCGCTGCTCATCTGGATCTGGATGTACGCCAAGCGCATCCCGGCGATGACCAAGGCAAAGATCAATCCGCAGGACGCCCGCTTCCCGGGCAGCCTGAACGTCCTGCCCGACGACGCACGCCAGGCGGCGGACAACTACAACCACCTGATGGAGCAGCCGACGATCTTCTACGCCATGGCCATCGTCGCCTATCTGGCGGGACAGTCGAACGAGCTGACCGGCGCCCTGGCCTGGGCCTATGTCGGGCTGCGGGTGCTGCACAGCCTGCTGCAGGTGACGATCAACGCGGTGCCGATCCGCTTCCTGCTGTTCTCGCTGTCGACGATCGCGCTGATGGCGCTGACGGTCGTGACGGCGATGGGAGCGATGGGCTGACGCCTTGCGTGCTTCGACACGCGCCTGCGGCACTGCTCAGCATGACGGGAATGAATAGCCTTCTGACCGAGTCATCCTGAGCAGCCGCGAAGCGGCGTGTCGAAGGACGCTATGCCTAGCCTTCCTCCGCCCAGCTCTTGATCAGCTGGTGGGCGATGGCCATGGCCGGCGGGGCGAAGCAACCGTCGTAGCCGCCGGCGATCAGCTGGCGGGCTTCCTCCCGCGTGAACCAGCGCACCGACTCCAGCTCCGTCTGGTCCGGCGCGGCCTCCTCGCTGTCGACCTCGGCGATCAGGCCGATCATCAGCGAGTTCGGGTACGGCCAGGGCTGGGTCGAGTGATAACGGACCGAGGTCGTACTCAGCCCGGCCTCCTCCATCACCTCCCGGGCGCAGGCTTCCTCGATGCTCTCGCCGGGCTCCAGGAAGCCGGCCAGGGCCGAGTGCATGCCCTTGGGCCAGATCGCCTGGCGGCCGAGCAGGCATTTGTCGCCCTTGACCGGCAGCATGATCACCACCGGGTCGGTGCGCGGGAAGTGCTCGGCGCGACAGGCCGGGCAGACCCGCTTCCAGCCGCCGTCCGAGACCTGGCTCGGCTCGCCGCAGGCCGCGCAGTAGCGGTGCTTGCGCCGCCACTCGAACATGCCCTTGGCCGTGGCAGCGATCGCCGCTTCGGTCGAGGGCAGCAGCAGCGCGACCTGGCGCAGGTCGGCGAAGCGGCCGAGGCCGTTCAGGGGCCCGTCGGTCGGGTCGGGCGCGCCCTCCATGTCGACCGCGAACACGGCGGTCTCCTTCCACAGCCCCATGAACAGCAGGCGCTCCTGGCCGCCGGCCAGTTCGTTGGTCATGCCGCCCGGCACATAGGCCAGCTGCACCTTGCCGTCGGCCGTCTTCTCGGTCAGCGGCTGGCCGTTCCACAGCGGCAGGCACAGGGTCGTCGGCGCATCGAGCAGGGCGGCCAGCCAGGCCTCGTCCCCGCGGCGCTCGCTGGCGCGGTTCAGGGGGTTGCCGGAAAAGGTGTTGGTGACGGTCGAGAGAGCCATGACGGGCTTCGTTCCATCAACCCCTGACGGATGCAAGCACCGCCTGCCCCTTTTGCTGCGTCATGGCCCGAACGAGTCGGGCCATGACGGATTTTGAGGGGTGATGTTGCGTTGAGCGGCTGAAACGACGATATACCTCCCCGGAACCGGCGCGGGCGGACGCCTCGCCAACCTGGTCAGGGCCGGAAGGCAGCAGCCACAACGAGTTTCGCTCCGGGTCGCGCCGGTTCCACCTTCACCACATCGCTGCAATGCCGTGCGTCCTTCGACACGCGCTCTGGCGAGCGCTGCTCAGGATGACTTAGGATGGAGCGCTCAGGATTCTGTCATCCTGAGCAGGCGCGAAGCGCCGTGTCGAAGGACGCACTGACCCCGATGGCCGACCCGAACGAACCGCCCCCCTGGGAAGAGGACTCCGTCGAGGAGCGCGACCCCCATACGGCGGACATCTTCGGCGCGCCTGAACCCGCTCCGGCCCCCGCCCCGCAGCCGCCGGAAGGCCAGGCCGAGGGCCAGACACCCGCCGACGGCGCCGCCTACCAGGTTCTGGCGCGGAAGTACCGGCCGCGCACCTTCGAGGACCTGATCGGCCAGGAGGCCATGGTCCGGACGCTGACCAACGCCTTCGCCACCGGCCGCATCGCCCACGCCTTCATGCTCACCGGCGTCCGCGGGGTCGGCAAGACGACCACCGCCCGCCTGCTGGCCCGGGCGCTGAACTTCGAGAGCGACACGGTCCATCAGCCGACGGTCGACCTCAGCCGGGAAGGCCGCCACTGCCGCGCCATCGTCGAAGGCCGGCACATGGACGTGCTCGAGCTCGACGCCGCCAGCCGGACCAAGGTCGACGAGATGCGCGAGCTGCTCGACGGGGTGCGCTACGCCCCGACCGAGGCGCGCTACAAGGTCTATGTCATCGACGAAGTCCACATGCTGTCGACGGCGGCGTTCAACGCGCTGCTGAAGACGCTGGAAGAGCCGCCGCCGCACGCCAAGTTCATCTTCGCCACCACCGAGATCCGCAAGGTGCCGGTGACGATCCTCAGCCGCTGCCAGCGCTTCGATCTGCGCCGGGTCGAGCCGGAGGTCCTCAGCGGGCATCTGGGCCGCATCGCCGAGAAGGAAGGCGCCCGGGTCGACGCCGAGGGCCTGGCGCTGATCGCCCGCGCGGCGGAGGGCTCGGTGCGCGACGGGCTGTCGCTGCTCGACCAGGCCATCGTCCAGGCCGAGCGCGGCCAGATCGTGGGCGCCGCGGTGGTCCGCGACATGCTCGGGCTCGCCGACCGCGCCCAGACCATCGAGCTGTTCGAGCTGGTCATGAAGGGCCAGGCCGGTCCCGCCATCCTCGCCTTCCGCACCCTCTGGGGCTTCGGCGCCGATCCGGCCCAGGTGATGCTGGACCTGCTCGAGCACTGCCACGGCGCGTCGGTTTCGAAGGCGCTCGGTCCGGATGCGCTGCAGCTGCCGAAGGACCAGGCCTCGCGACTCGCCGCCATCGGGGCCACGGCCTCGGCCGGGACCCTGTCGCGGATGTGGCAGATGCTGATGAAGGCCTACGAGGAATGTCGCCGCGCGCCCGACCCGTCGGCCGCCGCGGAGATGGCGCTGATCCGCCTCTGCTACGCCGCCGACCTGCCGGGGCCGGAAGAAGCGCTGAAGGCCCTGCGCGACGGCGAGCCGATCCCCGGCGGATCCGGCGGCGGCATGGCGCCCCCGGGCGGCGGCGGCGCAACCGCGCAGGGCGGCGCGATGTTCAGCTCGGTCCAGCCGGTGATGGCGCCGGCCCCGGCCGCGGCGCCCCAGGCGACCACCGCGCTGGCCACCTTCGAGGACGTCCTGCGCCTGATCCAGACCAAGCGCGACATCACCCTCTACATGGACGTCGAGCGGTTCGTGCGGCCGATCAGCTTCCGCCCCGGCGCCATCGAGTTCGAGCCCGCGCCGCGCGCGCCGGCCGACCTGACCCGGCGGCTGTCGCAGCGCCTCAAGGAATGGACCGGCCAGACCTGGCTGATCGCCACCCAGGGCGGCGGCGGCGCCGAAAGCGCCTGGGAACGCGGCAAGCGCGAGGAGAAGGAGGCCAGGGACGCCCTGCTCTCCGACCCCTTCATCCGCTCGGTCATGGACGCCTTCCCCGGCGCGGAGCTGCTCGGCGTGAAGCAGCTTGCGGTTCCGCAGGGTGAGGCCTCTAGCCTCGATCCGGAAGAGGACGGCGAGGAGGACTGAGGTCCGCTCCGTGCGTCCTTCGACACGCGCTTCGCGGTGCTCAGGATGACGGGAACTTCTACGTCATGGTGAGCAGCCCGCGCAGCGGGCGTGTCGAACCACGCAATGCCCATCCGCGCCGCCAGATGCGCGAGGGCCAAAGGGAGGGTGAACCATGTCCAAAGCCAACGGCCGCAAGGCGATCTTCATCACGGGCGCCGCGTCCGGCATGGGGCTGGAGACGGCCCGCCTGTTCGCGTCCAACGGCTGGTACGTCGGCGGCGTCGACGTCAACAGGGACGGTCTGCGGGCCCTGGAGCAGGAGCTCGGCTGGGACAACTGCATGATCCGCGAGCTCGACGTCACCGACCGCGAGGCCTATCGCCAGACCCTGGCCGACTTCGCCGCCGCGACCGACGGCAAGCTGGACGTCCTGTTCAACAACGCCGGCATCGGCCGGGGCGGTCCCTTCGCCGACATGGCCTGGGAAGACGCCATGGCGGTGATCAACATCAACCTGGTGGCGGTGCTCAGCGGCATCCACCTGGCCCTGCCGCTGCTGAAGGCGACGCCCAATTCCCTGTGCTTCTCGACCTCGTCGAGCTCGGCCATCTTCGGCATCGCCAACATCGCCGTCTATTCGGCCACCAAGCACGCGGTGAAGGGCTTCACCGAGGCGCTGTCGGTCGAGCTGAAGGCGGCGGGCGTCCGGGTCGCCGACACCCTGCCCGGCCTGATCGACACGCCGATCCTGCCGGAGGAGGCCAAGGTCAATGCGCCGACCGAAGGCATGTGGCGGCTGACGCCGCCGCGCGCGGTGGCCGAGGCGGTCTGGGGGGCCTACCACAAGGACAAGATCCACTGGTATGTGCCGGAGGAACTGGAGGCCTACGACCTCGTCGTCACCCAGCACCCGGAGATGATCCGGGACCAGATGGCGCAGGCCGGCCTCTTCAACGCTCCCCAGGAATAGGGGACCCCAGGAGTATACGGCGACATGAAGGATCTCGGCGGACTGATGAAGCAGGCCCAGGCCATGCAGCAGAAGCTGGCCGAGGCCCAGGAACGCCTGAAGGCGCTGGAGATCGAGGGCACGTCAGGCGGCGGCATGGTCAAGGTGACCCTGACCGGCGCCGGCGAGCTGAAGGGCGTGGAGCTGGACGAGAGCCTGCTCGTCCCCGGCGAGGGCGAGGTGATTTCCGACCTGCTGGTGGCCGCCCACGCCGACGCCAAGAAGAAGCTGGATGCGAAACAGCAGGACCTGATGCGCGAGGCGGCGGGGCCGCTGGCCGGGATGAACATCCCGGGGCTGAAGTTCTGATCTCCTGTTCCTCTCCCACTTGGGAGAGGGGGACCACCCGAAGGGTGGTGGAGAGGGATGCGCTGCGGATTGCTCGAAAAGCGCGCCGTCCGGCTTCATCCAGCCTCGTGACGACTTCCCACGCGAGCGCTTCCCTCTCCACCATGCTCCGCATGGTCCCCCTCCCCCACAAGGGGGAGGATCACACTGGACCGCCGCCGCCAATAACCCCTATCTCAGGACCATGGCCGCCTCCGCAGGACCCGAGATCGAGCGACTCATTGCGCTGCTGGGCAAGCTGCCCGGCCTCGGACCGCGCTCGGCGCGGCGGGCGGCGCTGGCGTTGCTGAAGCGGCGGGAGCAACTGCTCGATCCGCTGGCGACCGCCATCACCGAGGCCCGCGACAGGGTCCGCACCTGCACGACCTGCGGCTCGCTGGACACTCGCGATCCCTGCTCGATCTGCGCCGACGGCTCGCGCGACAAGGCGCTGATCTGCGTGGTCGAGGAGGTCGGGTCGATCTGGGCGATGGAGCGGGCGGGCGCCTTCCGCGGCCG
>CALKHU010000044.1 GCA_937991555.1 uncultured Caulobacter sp. | reverse complement strand
CTCGAGGCTGACGACGGCCGCGAGTTCTTCATGTTCAACCTGGTGAAGTTCGCCGAGGGCGACGCGCCGCATCCGGTCACCGGCGAGCCCACCCCCGCCCGCGCGATGATGGACCGCTACATGAAGGCCTTCATGCCGGCCCTGCTCGCGAAGGGCGGCCATCCCGCCCTCGCCGCCCGCAAGATCGCCGGCTACGTCGACGCCTGGCGGGTCGGCCCCGACCCCGGCTGGTCGATCATCGGCTACATGCGCTACCGCAGCCGCCGCGACATGATGCGGCTGGTGGTGGACCGGCGCTTCAACGACATCCACCCGTTCAAGCTGGCTGGCACGGCGGAGACCTTCTCCTTCCCGACCCGGCCGGTGCTGATGACCCTGATCGGCCCGCGCCTCTGGGTCGCCCTCGTCCTCGCCCTGGCCGCCAGCCTGGCGCAGATCGCCGCGCAGGCCGCGGCCGGATAGCCCCGCGAGGCGCGTGCGCGGTTGACGCGCGTTCGGCGCCGACGCAGCCTGTGCGTTCGGGGGAGTGGGCGATGCTTACCAGACGTTCGATCATGGCCGGAGCGCTCGGCGCGCCGCTGCTGGCGCCGGGCCATGTGTTCGCGGACGCGGAGGCTCAGGCGTCGCCGACGCCGACGCCGACGCCGCCGACGGTGGATGAGCTGCTGCGACCGGGCCTTCTGAACGACGCGGCCATCTCGCCGGACGGCCGGCGCATCGTGGTCGCCGGGGCGGTCCGCGATCCCGAGGCCGAAGCGGAGGCCAGGGTCAGGAAGCCGAGGCGCTACGAGATCGTCGTCGAGGACGATCCGGACTCCTATGTCCTGATCCGCGACGCCGAGGCGCTCGACGACCCGCCGCAGCGGTTCAAGCTGCCGGGCTGCACCGTCGAGATGGTGGAGTGGGCCAACAACGAGCGACTGCTGATCTGGATCGCGATCTCGAAGCTCGAGGGACGTGTCCTCGGCTACGACTTCTACGGCATCACCATCCCCGTCCCGATGCGCCGCGTCATCGCGGTCGACGTCGACGGCGGCAATCGCCGGGTGCTGTTCGAGAACGAGGCGAAGATGCTGAAGCGCAGCTTCAACGCCGCCCGGGTGATCGACCTGCTGCCGGGCGACGATCGCCGCGTGATGATGCAGATGTACGATCATCGTCGGGAAGCCGAGACGCTGTTCCTGGTCGACGTCTACACCGGCGCGGCCGAACTGCTCGAGCGCGGTACGACCTCGACCGCGACCTGGCAGTCGCAGGACGGCGTGCCGGTGCTGCGCTACGCGTACAACCGGCGCGGCACGGTCATGACCATCGAGGGCCGCCCGCCCGGCGAGGCCGACTGGAAGCTGGTCCGCAAGGTCCGCCATGACGAATGGAGCCGGAAGGACTTCGACGTCGTCGGCTTCTCCGACCAGCCTGGCGTGCTGCTGGTGGTGACGCACGAACCCGGCGCCGAGACGAACGCCCTGCGCACCTTCGACCTGAAGACCCTGAGCTACGGCGCGGTTCTGGCCCAGCGCCCGGATCGCGACATCGAGGGCGTGTTCGTGGACGAGCACCGCGCCTACCTCGGCGCCGGCTACATCCGCGACACCTTCACCTACGAGTTCGCCGACCGGACGCTGGCGCCCCACTACCGCGGCATCCAGAAGTTCCTCGGCGACGAGTCCTGCGTCGCCATCACCGACATCAGCCGCGACCGCAACCGGTTCCTGGTCGCGGTCTCCGGTCCCCGCGAACCTGGCGCGCGGTACTTCTACGACCGCAAGGCCGCCCAGCTGGAGGCGCTCGGCTCGACGCGGCCCTGGCTGACGGCCGACCGACTGGGACGGTGCGAGACCCTGTCGGTGAAGACCCGCGACGGAGCGGCGATCACGGCCTATCTCACCCGCCCGCTGGCCCCGGGAAAGCGGCCGCTGGTCGTCATGCCGCACGGCGGGCCCGAGCTTCGCGACCACATGGACTTCGATCTGTTCGCCCAGGCGCTGGCGGCGCAGGGCTGGCTGGTCCTGCAGCCGAACTTCCGCGGCTCGGGCGGCTATGGTCGCAGCTTCGCGGACGCGGGCCGCAAGCGCTGGGGCGACCGCATGCAGCAGGACGTCGAGGACGCGGTCGCGCATGTCCTGGCGATGGGCGTCGCCGACCCGGCGAAGATCGCCATCTGCGGGGCCAGCTACGGCGGCTACGCGGCCCTGATGGGCCCGATCCTGCGACCGGACCTCTACAGGCGCGCGGTGGCCATCGCCGGCGTGTTCGACCTGCCCGACCTGCTCCGCCACGAGAAGGACGAGGAAGGCGCGGACTCGCCGACCTACGCCTACTTCCTGCGCACCATCGGCGACCCGAAGGCCGACGCCGCGATGCTGGTCGCGGCCTCCCCACGCCGGCGTGCGGCCGAGCTGACCCTGCCGGTGCTGCTGATCCACGGCGACCAGGACGAACGCGCGCCCTACGTCCAGTCGAAGGACATGGCGGCCGCCCTCGCCAGGGCCGGCAAGACGCACCACTTCGAAACCCTCAGGGGCGCCGGCCATGGCGGCTGGTCGGTCGAGGACTGGAAGAAGATCCTCGGCCTGACGACCGACTTTCTGGCCGAGGGCTTCGACGAGCGCTGAGCGCCCGGCGGCTCAGGGCTTCGCGGGGAACACCGCCGTCTTCAGCCATGCCTGCAGGTCGGCGGCGGACCTGTCGGCGATCTGCTCCATCGGCACGTGGCCGACGCGGTCGTAGATGATCACCTTCGCGCCCGGGATGGCCTCGCCGAACCGGCCCGCCGCCGAGACCGGGATCAGCCGGTCCTCCGTGCCGTGCATGACCAGCGTCGGGACGGCGATGGCGGCCAGCTTCTCCCGGGTGGCCGCGTCGGCGGGGTCATAGCCGCTCATCAGGCCGAGGATGATGTCGCGGTGGCCCGGCGCCCGGGCCATCTCGACATAGCGGTCGACCATGGCGTCGGTGGCGAGGTCGGGCTCCGGCTCGAAGGCGTCGCGCAGGCCGGCGCGGGTCATGGCGCTGACGTCGAGATCCTTCAGCAGCGCCCGGCCGACCGGGTTGCGCAGCACCTTGAAGATGAACGGCCCTTCGCGGCCGTCCTCGCGCGGCTCGACCCAGCCGGCGGCGTTGACCAGCACGATCCCCTGCAACCGGTCCGGATGGGCCAGGGCGTAGTTCCAGGTCACCCCGCCGCCCATCGAGTTGCCGGCGAGTACGAACCGGTCGACGCCCAGCTTGCGGGTGGTCTCGTCAACGACGTCGACGAAGCCGGACCGCTTCATCGTGTAGCCCTCCGGCGCGCGGGTCAGGCCGTGGCCGGGCAGGTCGAGGCTGATGATGCGGTAGTCCTTGCCCAGCCGGGCGACCCAGGGCTCCCAGGTCTCGAGGTTGGCCGAGAAGCCGTGCACCAGCACCAGCACCGGGCCGTCGGCCTTGCCCTGGTCGCGGTAGTGCACGCGCACGCCGTCCGACAGGGTCAGCCACTTCGAGGCGGGGGTGGCGTATTTCGCGTCCAGCGTCGCCCACGGGATGTCCGGCCGCCTCAGCATCAGCCAGCCGCCGACCAGCACCACTGCGATCGCGACCAGCAGGCCGACCAGAACCTTGGCCCAGGGTCTCATGACGCTTCCCCCTCGTCTCGTTGCGGAGGATGAGATGGCGCGAAACGCGGCAGGTCAAGCGCGGGCGCAGGCGGGGCAACCGGGGTCGGCGCCGATGCGCACCGTCCGCGTCTCGCCGGCCAGGGCGTCGTAGATCAGCAGCCGGCCGTCGAGCGGCTCGCCGGCCCCGGCGATGATCTTCACCGCCTCAAGCGCCATCATCGACCCGATCACCCCGCCCAGGGCCCCGATCACCCCGACCGAGACGCAGGTGTCGGCGTCGGGCGGAATCTCGGGCACCAGGCAGCGGTAGCAGGGCCTGCCCGAGAACACGCCGATCTGGCCGGTCCAGCGGGCAATAGCGCCGCTGACCAGCGTCTTCCCCCCGGCCAGGCAGGCGTCGCTGACCGCGAACCGGGTGGCGAAGTCGTCGGTGCCGTCGAGCACTAGGTCGTAGCCGGCGACGAGCGCGCGGGCGTTGTCCGGCGTCACGGCGACCGCGTGGGTCTCGACGGCGATCTCCGGATTGAGCGCGCCCAGCCGGTCCGCCGCCGCCTCGACCTTGCGCCGGCCGATGTCGGCGGTGTCGTAGATCACCTGCCGCTGCAGGTTCGACAGGGCCGCCGTGTCCGGATCGGCCAGGCCGATGCGGCCCACCCCCGCCGCGGCCAGGTACAGCGCCGCCGGCGCGCCGAGGCCCCCGGCGCCGACCATCAGCACGCTGGCGGCTTTCAGGCGTTGCTGCCCCGGCCCGCCGATCTCGCGCAGGACCAGGTGGCGGGCGTAGCGCTCGACCTCGGCTTCCGAAAACGCCATCCGCTTGACCTCAACAGCCTCCACCGCCACATCGCAAGCCATGCAGAGCGCGATCAACTTCCCCGACTGGCACGGCACGACCATCCTGGCGGTGCGCAAGAACGGCAGGACCGTGGTGGCCGGCGACGGCCAGGTCTCCATGGGCCAGACCGTGGTCAAGGGCAACGCCCGAAAGGTGCGCACCCTGGCCGGCGGCAAGGTGATCGCCGGCTTCGCGGGCGCTACGGCCGACGCCTTCACCCTGATCGAGCGGCTGGAGGCCAAGCTGGAGCAGTTCCCCGGACAGCTGGCCCGGGCCTGCGTCGAGCTGGCCAAGGACTGGCGCACCGACCGCTACCTGCGCCGGCTGGAGGCCATGCTGCTCGTGGCCGACGAGACCGCCATCTACACCGTCACCGGCGTCGGCGACGTGCTGGAGCCGGAGAGCGGCGTCGCCGCCATCGGCTCGGGCGGCAACTACGCCCTGGCCGCCGCCAGGGCCCTTGCCGAGCATACCGACCTGTCGGCCGAGGACGTCGCCCGCAAGGCCATGGCCATCGCCGCCGAGATCTGCGTCTACACCAACGGCTCGCTGACGGTGGAAAGCCTGGGCTGAGCCATGCCCGGCGACCCCTACGCCTTCCGGGAGATGACGGCGGACGACCTGCCGATGATCGCCCGCTGGCTGGCGACCCCCGAGGTCGTGGCCTGGTGGGGCGATCCGGACGAGCAGTACGCCCTGGTCGCCGAGGACCTCGACAATCCGCACATGCGGCAGTGGATCGTCTCGTACGAGGGGCGGCCCTTCGCCTATGCCCAGGCCTACCAGGTCCATGTCTGGCCTCAGCCGCACTTCGCGCATCTGCCGCCGGGGTCGATGGCCATCGACGCCTTCACCGGCGAGCCGGACATGATCGGCGGCGGACACGGCGGGGCGTTCCTGCGCCGGCTGGCGTCGCGGCTGCGGGCCGGGGGAGCGCCTGTCGTGGCGATCGACCCCGACGTCGACAACACCCGCGCCCGCCGCGCCTACGCCAACGCCGGCTTCGCCGGCGACGCGGTGGTCGAGACCGGCGAGGGGCCGGCGGTGCTGATGCTGTTCGGGGGGTGAGCGGCGCCTTGCGTCCTTCGACACGCCCGCTGCGCGGGCTGCTCAGGATGACGGGGTCGGGGACGTTTCAATCTACGTCATGGTGAGCAGGCCCGCAGGGCCGTGTCGAACCACGCAGGACCTTTCGGCGAATTAACGGGACTTGCCCCGGCCCCGCGCGGTGAATGGGCGCGGGAGGATCCGTCCATGCTTCGCCTTGCCCTGCTCGCCGCCGTCCCGGCGCTGCTCGCCACGTCCGCCCTCGCCGAACCGGTCACGCCCGCGCCCGTCGTCGCCGCCGAACGGGCCTTCGCGGCCGACGGCTATGCGACCGGGATCAAGGCCTCGTTCCTGAAGCACTCCGCGGCGGACGCCATCGTCATCCAGCCCGAGCCGGTCAACGCCCATGCGTCGCTGTCCAGGGCGCCGGACGGCAAACCGGACGATCCGAAGCTGGAGTGGTGGCCGGTCTTTGCGGGGATCAGCAAATCAGGCGATCTCGGCTTCACTACCGGCCCCTACGCCTTCGCGGGCCAGCGGCGGGGCCACTATTTCACGGTCTGGAAGAAGCAGGTGAACGGCGACTGGAAGTGGATCTTCGACGGCGGAACCCCGAGCAGCGCCGAGGGCGCGCCGGGGCCCGGCGGCGCGGTCGGCTTCCTCGCCGTCGCCGACGTGCCGCCGATGGACAGCGCCGGCGCCCTGGCGGAGGTTTTCGCCGCGGAGGACCGTCTCGCCACAGCCGCCCAGACCGACCTGAAGACCGGCTTCCTGGCCGTCTACGCCTGCGACGGGCGCATGCAGGGCTCGGCCCTGCCGCCGGCGACCGACTGCGACGCCGCCGGGGCCGAGCTGGCCGCCCGGCCGGCGACGGCGCGGCTGAAGACGCTCGGCGGCGAGGCCTCGGCGGCCGGCGATATGGCCTGGACCTACGGCGCCATCGACTGGACCCGGGATGGACAGCCGGCGAAAGGTCACTATGTGCGCGTGTGGCAACGGCGCGCGGAAGGCTGGCGGATCGTGTTCGACGAACTGCTGGTCACGCCCCCGCCGCCGAAGCCCAACTGAGGCTTTTCACGGCGACTGAATGACCGAGTTTTCCCCGCGCGAGATCGTTTCCGAGCTCGACCGCTACATCGTCGGCCATCCCGAGGCGAAGAAGGCGGTGGCCATCGCCCTGCGCAACCGCTGGCGGCGGCGGCGCGTGCCGGACGACCTGCGCGACGAGGTCACGCCGAAGAACATCCTGATGATCGGCCCGACCGGCGTCGGCAAGACCGAGATCGCCCGCCGGCTGGCGAAGCTGGCCCAGGCTCCGTTCCTGAAGGTCGAGGCGACCAAGTTCACCGAGGTCGGCTACGTCGGCCGCGACGTCGACCAGATCATGCGCGACCTGGTCGAGAACGCCATGGCCATGGTCCGCGACAAGCGCCGCGCCGCCGTCCGCGCCCGGGCCGAGGCCGCCGCCGAGGAGCGCATCCTCGACGCCCTGACCGGCCCCGGCTCGACCGCCGCCCGCGAGGCCTTCCGCCGGAAGCTGCGCGCCGGCGAGCTGAACGACAAGGAGGTCGAGCTGCAGCTGGCCGACAACGGCTCGCCGTTCCAGGGCTTCGACCTCCCCGGCCAGCCGGGCGGGTCGATGGGCGTGCTCAATCTCGGCGACATGTTCGGCAAGGCCTTCGGCGGCCGCACCCGCACCCACAAGACCACCGTCGCCGGCGCCCACGCGCCGCTGCTGGCCGAGGAGAGCGACAAGCTGCTCGACCAGGAGGCCCTGACCCAGGAGGCGCTCGAGCTCGCCGAGAACAACGGCATCGTCTTCATCGACGAGATCGACAAGGTCGCCTCCAGCGCCAGCCGCTCCGGCGCCGACGTCTCCCGCGAGGGCGTGCAGCGCGACCTGCTGCCGCTGATCGAGGGCACGACGG